>RFMW01000137.1 GCA_009927485.1 Sphingobacteriia bacterium | reverse complement strand
TGTGCTGCAAGACTAATTGTTAAACCATTCCTAAAAACACTCCATGAGTCAGTCAGGTTCAAATCCGGAAAATCAAATTAACATTGAATTGGATGAACAGACCGCCGAAGGTGTGTACAGCAATCTGGCCATCATTACGCATTCCAATGCGGAATTCGTGGTTGATTTTATTAGATTGATGCCGGGTCTTCCAAAGGCCAAGGTCAAATCGCGAATTGTTTTGACGCCTCAGCATGCTAAGCGATTGCTTCAGGCTTTGGCGGATAACATTGATAAGTTTGAACAAGTGCACGGGGATATAGACCTCGGAGAAGTCATGGGCGGGGGATCCCTGCCTATGACTTTTGGGGGACCTACAGCACAGGCTTAATGATTTCAAGACGGTTTTCTTGATACGTGCGGTCTTGCTAAGGTTGCAAGAAATACCGTTGCACTGACCTTCCGCCCTTTAAGTCCTGAAAATCAAGAAGGTAGTAACCGGGTTTCAGTGATTGTTTGTTGCCAGATCCTGCAAAGAGGTCCCACTGCAAGGGCGCTTGTTGGCAGTCTTCGGGACTCCATTTTTTGAAACAAATAGTTCGGCCGGTGAGGTCGATTAAGCGGGACTCCAATCCCAGAGGGAGGTCCAGATCGTTGACATCCAAGGTAAGCAAACCATTGCCCGGGTTGGGGAAAATGTTCGGTGCGCTCATCGAAAATTCTTGAATTCCCACAGGAGGAATAACGATCACTTCCTTGTGTTGTAGGAGAGAATCGACGCATTGGTTAGCCCCATAGACCCAAAGGCTTATGGGATATACCCCTGGTTGGTTATAGCGTTTCTGAGGGGCGTAGCCAGCGGTAAGGGGAGAACCGTCACCAAAATTCCACACATAATAGGACCCGTATTGACTTTGATTCAACAAGCCTAACAAGGCACCACGCACTATGGTATCTCGTGTAAGGGAAAAGGCGGCAACGGGAGTATAGGGGATATTGATAACCCGCGTTATGCTGTCGTTGCCAAATTGATTGTATGCCATCAGGGTGACCGAAACAGAACCCGGTGGAGGGTTAAGGGTAACCTGTGCGTTGGTGGAGGTCAAGCCATTCGGTAACAACCAACGAATACTATCTGCGAAGGTTGCATCCGATCGGACCTGCAATTGAATGGGTCTGCAACCCATAGTTTCCCAATCAAAGGATGCAAGGGGAGCCATGGAATCCACCAAAACCTGTAAATCGTCCAGGTATAGGTTGTTGCCTTGGCGATTGAAGAATTCAATTCGGAGAATCACGGATGCAGCTGGTCTTAAATGGGCAAGATTCAAGGTGTCTCGACGCCATTGATGAGCATAAAAGGGTATAAAGGCAGTAGAATCGGGTGTGGTGGTTCCGAGGCTGTAACCTCCTTTGGCCCACAGCCTTTGGTAGGTGATTCCACAATCGGTGGAAGCCGAAATCAAAAGAGAATCCCAAGCGGTTTGGCTTTGGGTCTGGCTTCGGTTATTGTGTGCGTATGCCCTTTGAAAGCGTAACATAAATCTACCATTGTTCGGAATAGGGATTTGCCCGGTTTCGATATAGTCCCTTTGATTCAGAGTGTTATAGTTATAGGCATTGATATACAAGGAACGAAATCCTGTGGCAAGGCCGGAGCTGGTGGAATAGGACCATGTTATATCGTTGTCAGGATTGAAGGTCCGGTAACCGGTGGAGTTTAGGGTCCCCGTTTCGAAGCTTTGCAGCACGGGTACGGACCAGCGAGCGCGGATATTGAGGGAATGTTGTAATACATTATCACTGCTATCTTCTTCAGGCACCTGATTTGGCCATGCTTGGATATAGACCGTGGGCGCCGAGGGCTGGCTGCCTCCCGGAGGGGAAAGGAATAGGGGGCCGGTGGTTACAGTGTCGCTTAAGTTGGGGCCTAAGGCAACGGGCCTTTGGATAAATGTAAGGTTGTTGGGGTTAAGGCCATACCCTAATCGATAGGTTGGCACGAGAGAATCCCCTTGGTTTGTGACGATGTAAATCAATTGCAGACTGTCCACACAGAGTGGGGAGGGTTGAATCAGGGGTCCGCGAACGGTAAGATTGTAACGACCTCGGTAAGGAGGCGTAGGGGTATGGGTTAATGCCAAGAGTCTGAAGGCAGAATCCACCTGCAGAAATCCGTTACCATATTGATTATCCTCTCCACTGCTGCCCAGATCCAGGCCTGATTGATATAAGCCCCGTAATAGGGTACTGCCTGGTAAATTAGGAAATGCTTCTTTGAGTAGAAGTACCGCACCCGAAACATGGGGTGATGCCATGGAGGTTCCCGTGAGGTTTGCGTACCCTGTGGCTCCCCCTACGGAACGAACATTGGTGCCTGGTGCGACCAGTTCAGGCTTGATCAGCAAAGAGGAATCGGTACTAAGGCAAATTGAGGGACCTCTGCTGGACGAAGGTGCGATGTTGATCACATTGTTGGGGCTCACGCTCACGTTACCTGTACAGAACACATTGACATCGTTGATGTTGATATTCTTGGGGGAGGTGATGGTGGAGGCACCGGATCCGCTATTTCCTGCCGAAAAAACCACGGCAATGCCTGCCGCAGATAAGGCATTGAAGAGGGGAATATAGGTTGGGCTGTTGCATTGAGCGCTGTCCTGTGTGGCTCCTCCCCAACTGTTATTGATAACATCGGGCATATCATGAACCGTTGATATTAAGCCATCGGGATTCAAGGCCCACTGAAAAGCAGCTGTGGTGGAACCTCCCGTACAGAGGGCCCCTGCGGCAATCCACTGCGATTCAATGGCCAGGCCTATAGTGTCCTGGTTCAAAGGGTCCAAACCCAACATGATTCCCATGACATGGGATCCGTGCGATGTGGTTCCACCGCAGTCCGTTGGGAGGTTCCCGGATCCTAACCAGGCATGGGAGGCAGGCGCGAAGTTGCCCCTCCATCGGCTGCTCAAGGCGGGATGTGTTCCCCAAACCCCTGTATCGATATTCATGCCAAGGCGGCCACGACCTTTGTATCCGCGTCGCCACAGAAGCGGCGCTTGAACGGTTCTCAATCCGATTTCTGTGCCACCTACACTTTCGGTACCTGTGGGCGATACCGGGTTTTTCAAGACGGGATCCGCAGCATGCGCATTGTCCTGATCCATTTCAATCCACTCGATTTCCGTTGAATAACGCTCCAACAAGGCAAGAAGGTATGCCGGACTTGCTTCAAGGACAAAGAGGGAGCTAATCCAATACGGTTGAATAAAGGTCAAATTCCCTTGCCCTATATCCCCGCCAAGGGCAGTGAATCGCTCCAGCCATAAGGGTTGAATGAGTTCGGCTTTGGCTTGAAGCAATTGAACGGTATATCGAGCCCTTTGAGATGAGGGGGTATTGGATAAATCCCAAACCCTTTCGAGGGAATCCACGGGAACCCTGTCCTTGAGGAGAACCCTGACCTTGAGGGTTGTTGGCCTGAAACCAAGATTGCCTGTACCGTATTTCCATTGGCTACAGGTTTGCCACAATAACGGGTCCATTGGAAATATAGAAGGACTATTACCCCCAAAGGCCGTTCCCACAACCATTAACCAAGTGCCTAGGAGACAAAGGGCAAAGAACATACTTCCTTTAACCCAAAGCAATTTGAGCAGCATTAATTTTGAAACCAATTCAAAATGGGCCTTTTCTGCTTGGAGAACATAGCTCTCCTTGTATGGTGAAGGTTCAGGCATGGATTTTTTCAATTCTTTCAAAATTAAGCAATGGCAACGGTTTCGATACGCGATGTGCGGATGGTGAATGAGGGTGAACTGCGTTTAGTCAATATCCTGGTCCGTGAGGGCAGAATTTGGTCCATCACCCCAACAGATCGCAGGCCGGTTGCGGATCATCAAGTGGATGGGCATGGGGCTTTTCTATTGCCGGGATTGGTGGATGATCAGGTGCATTTCAGGGAGCCTGGTCTGACCCACAAGGGCTGTATTCGCACCGAAAGCCGTGCAGCATTGCGAGGGGGTGTCACCTCCTTCATGGAGATGCCCAATACCAGTCCACCAACCTGCAACAGGGAGGCCTGGGAATGGAAAATGGGGGTTGGAGCAAGGGACTCAGCCGTGAACTACAGCTTCTATATGGGCGCCAACGGTAACAATTTAGAGGATTTGTTACAGGCAAACTACCGCAAAATTCCCGGAGTCAAAATCTTCATGGGTTCCTCAACCGGAGAATTGTTGGTGGATCAACCCGAGATTTTGCGTGAATTGTATTGCAAAATGCATCAACATCATCCGGGGGTTCCCATTGCATTGCACTGCGAAAACGATAAAGTCATTGCCAAGGCTGCTCAAGATTATGCATTGACCAGACCCAAGGAGCTTTGGACTGCTGCAGATCATCCTCGAATTCGTAACCACGAGGGCTGCTATGCATCGAGCAGGCTTGCCAGGGAACTTGCAGAGGCCTGCCAGGCAGATATCCATATATTGCATTTGACTACTGCACAGGAAGTTGCTGATATTAAAGAATATAAGTCTCGAACATCGATCGGTCGCGGTAAATTCCGACCTATCACTACGGAGGCCTGTATACATCATTTGTGGTTTGACGAAAGCGATTACGAGCGACTTGGCAATCGTATCAAATGGAACCCGGCCATCAAAAGTAAAGCGGACAGGGAGGCTCTTCTGGAGGGCGTGCGCGATGGATGGATTGATGTGGTGGCTACGGACCATGCTCCTCATACTCATGACGAAAAATCAAGTCCCTACCATGAGGCGCCTAGCGGTGGTCCTTTGTTGCAACACAGTTTGCTTATGATGTGGGAACTGGCGATGCGAGGACATTTCACGG
>RFMW01000159.1 GCA_009927485.1 Sphingobacteriia bacterium | reverse complement strand
GAATCCAGAACCTGCGTCAAGAATTAATGAATCTCCACAGTGAAAAAGCGTATCAGAAGCGAAGAGATTGGAGTTAAGTGGATTGGGTAGCACAGTAACGGTTACGCTATCCATGCAATTGTGTATCCTGTTTGAAACGGTCACGTAGTACGTTGTTGTCTGGGAAGGGGAAACAGCAATAGAGGCCGAGGTGTCACCGGTCGACCAAAGGATTTCATGTTCATTACCAAGATTAAATAATCTTACAACTTCATTCGGGGTTAGCGATCTATTCCAAATTCCAATATCATCTAACTTACCATTGAATCCAAGATTCCATGCTCCATGATAACCAAACAATAAAGGATGAAAAGAATAATGAGTATAATTATCGGTGAAGGAACAGAAAAACAAACCATTTACATAAACTGAATGGAGATTTCCGTCTTTAGTAGCAACAATATGAGTCCAATCATTTGATGATTCTGGTATATCACATGATCGATTGACATAGCCATCAGCATCACTTATAAAATGACTGCTGGTGAGTGTAACCCAACCCGTCCCCACTGCTTGCCTTTTCGAAATGATTGCACCAGCGCCTTTAACCCAAACAGAGTAGCTTAAATTAGCTGGATTTTGGCCAAGAATAGTGGCTCCTACATCTACAAATTGTCCTTGACTAAATTGGTAAGAAGAGTTAGGTCTTCCGAATCTATCCGTAGTCAAATTCGCACCATTGACTGTGCCATTATTACCATTACCACTTTCGTCATTTGCATTTCCATTAAAAGGCCAATAGCCAAGAAGTCCGTTACCAAGGCTTCCACTTAATAGAATTTTTGTGCCGACATTCAACTCTATCTGCGAACCACTACAAACGGATGTGTCATTAAATTGAATTAACTCAGGGATAATACTAACAAACACTGAATCTTCCACCGTGCACAACCCGCTATAAACCCGGCATCGATACCAGCCCGTATAACGCACGGATTTGGTTTGGGTGGTATCGGATGTGGACCATTCATAGCGATCAAATCCCGCGCCTGCGTTAATAACTAATGAATCTCCACAGTGAAAAAGCGTATCAGAAGCGAAGAGATTGGGATTAAGAGGATTTGGGAGCACATTCACTGTCACACTATCTGTGCAACTGTGAATCCCGTTTGAAGCAGTCACGTAATACGTGGTGGTCTGGGTGGGGGAAACGGTGATAGTCGATGTTGTATCGCCATTTGACCAACTAACCGAGGTGTAATAATTTGGCTTATACCTTGTTATCATGAATTCATCGATCCACATTTCACCCTGCGTCCCGGTATTAGTGCATGCATCATGAAAAATAATGGATTCAATTTTATAGTTACCGCTACCTAAACTTTGTTGCAATTGATCGTGTAAATTAATAGTTTTAAAATGCCATTGGTTATTCCTTACAAGCGTATCGTTAACATTCCACGAACCAACCTTTGGGCCATAGCAACCCAATTGTTCGCCCTGGGTAAAAGCGATTC
>RFMW01000087.1 GCA_009927485.1 Sphingobacteriia bacterium | reverse complement strand
TTTATAAGACAAGTTATATGAAAACTGCAACGGCCATTTTGCCCCATAACTTGAGGATTTTGGGGGAATTGGGGGAGCGTATTCAATTGGCACGCTTACGCCGCAAATTGAGCGCTGAGCAAATGGCGGAGCGCACAGGACTTGGCAGGAAAACCATCTATCATATTGAACAATGCAGCCCTACGGTTGCGATGGGGAGCTATTTGCAAGTACTCTTCGTCTTGGGTTAGGATAAAGACTTTACGACCGTGGCAGCTGCGGATCCTTTAGGAAGAAAATTGCAGGATGCTGGCATTGTTACCTACAAGCGTGCACCCAGGCAATCCAAAAAGTCATAGATATTCGATGTGGCATACAAAGGAAATACCTTGACTCGGTCAAATTCTGAAAAGTTCTCTAAGGATAGTCGTATTCCGAAGCCCGATTTTTTTTCATCCAAAAATAAATGAAGACTTTGCATCGATCCTTTGGTGCCAGCTTTTACTTCAACTGGTATTATTTTATCTTGAATTTGAATCACGAAGTCAACCTCGGCTTGGCTATTCTTGGCTTCTCGGTGCCAGTAATACAAGGCTGTTTTTTCGTAAACATCATTTGATTTTAGTAGCTCCAATCCCACAAAGAGCTCGGCAATTTTCCCCTTATTCACCACATCGAAATCGTTCTTCACCAACAGGGAGGCGATATCAAGCCCTAAGATCCTTTGGTATATACCTGTATCAAAAATCAGAAATTTGACCTTCTTTGTATTGGTTTCTGCCCCTATAGGAATACCGTTGCTTGATGAATGGGTGACCCGATAAACCAAACCTGCCATTTCTAACAGATCCAACACTTGTTTTATTGCAGGATTGTTTAACGATGTTAATTCATTGGAATACTTGTATTTGGATCCGACTTGTTTGACGACACTTTCAAAAACAGATTGGATATTTGTGGGAGGTATTCTGCGCTTGTACTTTGCGAAATCTGCCTGAAAGGCAATGATTAAATCATCCAATATACGCTGAATCTCCAATAAATCGCCATTGCTAACATAAGTCTGTACGGCTTGTGGCATCCCCCCGATAATCAAAAACTTTTTGAAATATAATTTTAGTTTTTCGTGAAGGATGGGTTGGATTGGCCTTGATGGGTTGGATTGCTGTAATGCACGAATGAGCGTTTTTTCATTGAGGGCTCCCAAAAATTCTATAAATGACAAGGGATGCATGAACAAAGATCGAACCCTGCCTACCCCAAAGGAAGGCAGTTCGGCTAAAGCAAATTCCAACAAAGAACCTGCAGCGATTACATGCAAATTCGGTTTTTTCTCATAAAAATATCGTAACAAAGAAATGGCGGGTAGGCTTGCCTGTATTTCATCAAGAAAGACCAAGGTTTGCCCTTCGATGATCTCCGTTTGGGTTATAATCGCTAACTGTTCAATGATTTCATGAATATCCGGGGTATGAGCAAACAAATCCTGGAACATTGGTTGCTCATCAAAATTGATTTCAATGAAATAGGCAAAATCCTTAGCCAAATTCCTAACGGCGGTGGATTTACCAACTTGCCGTGCTCCTCTTATGAGCAATGGCTTTCTTGTCTGGGACTTTTTCCAGGCGATTAACTCAGCGTCTATTCTTCTCGGTATATACATCTAAAATCACTCCATATCGTTGAAGTTTAGACCAAAAATACAAAATACAAACCAATAATACTCCGTAAATATCAAAAAACAAGACCTAAAAAGGTCAATTTGGAGTAAAAAACAAGACCAATGAGCGGCATTAGGGAGCGTTAAACGCCTCTCTTACTTACGATTCAACGGATACGGCGAAAGTTGCGGTGGTTGAGGTCCCAGCCCAGGTAGCGGAGGGCGAATTGTTTGAAGCGGTCTTTGAGGGTGAGTCGGTGGTAGGAGGGGTCGGCGTTGAACGTCCAATTGATACGGGCAATGCGCTGGGCCATGACGGCGGGATGGGTTCCTTGGTAGCGCGCAAGGCTGGAAGGCCGAAGGTGGTAATCAAAGGCTTGTGCAACGGGAATATTATGCTGCATCCAGGCATCATCGTGCCATAAGCGATGGAACTTTTCTTGTTTGCGTTGCATGGCGGCCGGCTCCCGGACCCAGCCGTAATGGTGCATCCAGGCGGTGGTCTGTAGAACCCGGAGTTTGCGTTGGGGTTGGATACGAAAGCCTTGGGCATCGCCCCAGGAGTAGATGCCGCGATGAGGCCTGACCACCCGGACCTCCAAGGGGTACCAGCGGGAATCGGTGCCCACATAATCGTAGGAAGCATAAAAGTGACGGTAGTGCAGGAGCAGCCCTTCGATTTCGGGACGGTGCAGGGCTACTTCCATGGCCTGGCGAAGGGCGGGTAGGCTGTCTTCGTGGAGGACCTCATCGCCTTGGATGTACACCGCCCAATCCGCTTCTCGAGAAACAGCGGCCAGGGCCTTGTCGGTTTCGATGGCCAGGACTCGACCCCCTTCGCGCAGGCTATCGTCCCATTCGGTGTGCAGGATTCGAATGCGGGGATCTTCCAGGCTTTGAATCAGATGCAAGGTTTCGTCTTCGGACTTTCCGACCGCAACAACGACTTCATCGCAGAGAGGCAGGATGGATCGAATGGCTTCCAGAAT
>RFMW01000006.1 GCA_009927485.1 Sphingobacteriia bacterium | reverse complement strand
CCAGTTCCATGACAAACTTCAAGGCTTGGCTCAATGCCATTCGGCTAAGAACCCTGCCTTTGGCGGCGGCCGTAATCCTTCTGCCCTCAGGAATCCTGGCCCTGCAAGGTCTCGTTCAGGGGCCGGTCGTTCTGCATGCGCTGTGGACGGCCTTTCTGCTTCAAATCCTCTCCAACCTGGCCAACGATTACGGGGACGCGGTCAGTGGCGCTGATAGCAACCGAATTGGACCTGCCCGTATGGTAGCCTCAGGACAAATTACGGCCTCCGCGATGCGCAAAGCTATCCTGATGATTGCTGCTTTGGCCTTGATCAGCGGGGTGTTGCTCCTGCTCCCGCTGGCCAATTTCAGTCATCCGGTGGCGGGAGGTCAAGGACGCTTTTGGGGTTGGTTAGCCCTGGGCATTGCAGCAGTCGTTGCAGCAATCCGGTACACGGTGGGATCCAACCCTTACGGCTACAGAGGTTTGGGCGAAGTCGCAGTCTTGGTCTTCTTTGGGCCGGTTGCCTATGCCGGAATGCGGACCCTTCACGGCCAAAGTATGGGATTGGGGGATTGGGGGCCCGCCCTGGCCACGGGATTGTTGGCTGCTTCAGTCCTTAATCTTAACAATTTGCGAGATAGGGAACAAGATGCCCAAGCGGGCAAAATAACATTGGCTGTACGAATAGGAAATCGCAAAGCCCTGTATTTTCAAACCTTCCTCGTAATGTCCGCGGTGGTAGCCTTAGTGGTCTTTGCCTGGTCACGCTCGTTGCCTTTGTTATGGGGATGGTCCTTGATGGCCTTCGCCTACAGCAATCTACTTCGCAAAATTTGGCAAGTGCATGAGCCCCACGGTTACGATGCTTTCCTCAGGCCCACTGCGTTGTATTTGTTGGTGATGGCCCTGATGCCGTGGATTCTCTATTGGCGTACGCTATAACCTTGAGTGATTTATTGCGAGATGCATCACGGCCTTGAACTCAACCATATTCTGGAGAGCCAAAAATCAGAGCTCCACTTCCGCAGGCCCGCCCAAACATCCCGTAAAACCTTAATTAATAGGACTATATGGGTCCTGCATTGGGGTAATCTGCGATCCGAATGCGCGCCTTTGCCCGGACTCAGTCCAGACTGGCATTCCGATCAAGATTGGGAGCAAGCCCTGGCCTTGGCATTACGAGAGTTCAATGCAAAAATGATAGAGCAGTCCCCTCTATGCACGCGTGAATCCTGGGATCCATGGCTGGATGAATGGCGAAGCACCTATCCCTCCATCGCCTTCGGTCTTGAAAACATTATTTACCAAATATACAATACACTGAAACCAGAGTCATCGACTTCTTTGCGGATTAACGGTCTGGTATGGATGAATGATTTGGAAACCATGCAGAAGGAGGCATTGGATAAAGTCGATCAAGGCTTTGATTGTCTCAAATTCAAAATTGGCGCCTTGGACTGGAACGCCGAATTGGACATGATTGCCGGTATCCGTAGCCTATATCCCGCTTCGGCCCTGGAAATCCGTGTGGATGCCAACGGGGCATTGAACCCTGAC
>RFMW01000195.1 GCA_009927485.1 Sphingobacteriia bacterium | reverse complement strand
TCAAATAACTGGTTTGGGACCCTCTGGCTTCTTTGTGTTTGAATACCGGTGTTGGTCTATGTGTTGACCCAATTTTATAAAATGGTAGTCATAAAATGGGGAGTCCGGACCTCCCTGGGACCATGGGGGGGGATACGGTACCGGTTGAAATATTTCCCGAGGTGACCACCCATCCAGTTTCATGAAGTCTAAGGACATCGGTTTGACCCTCATTGTCAAAGGGGGTGGCTTTAGGTAATCCATGATTTTGTTTTGAAAAACCCTCAATTAACCCTGTTCCAGACCCATGGATAGGAGTTTATGGACTTGCAATGGGTGTAGGGTATATTTGGGAATATCAATAGAATTCCCATGATGAAAACCTATAAGATTTTGATGGTTATGATGATTCCGGTGGTGGTTTATGGACAGAGCTCCGTTCATAGTTCTTGGGGAGAGGGGACGGGAACCGGGGGAAGGATGACCTACAGCATGGGTCAGGTTTTTGTTCAAAATGTTACCGTACCTGGGATAGCCCGTCTTGCGGAGGGAGTCCAACATCCGTTGGAGGTTTTGACCATTGGCATGGATAATGTTATCCAAATTTTGGAAGGGGTAATGTTGTTTCCCAACCCAACAGCGGGAGAGCTACATCTCCAGATTCGAGATTTCGTTCCTGGTGTATTTTCATACCGGTTGTTGAACAATCTAGGTCAGTGCATAGAGGAGGGGGGAGTTCAGAGTTCATCCAGTTTATTGTCTTTGGAATCGGTGTCAGCGGGGACTTATCGAATTGAAGTGAGGAATACGGGGGGAACTCGGAGGGTTTTTCAAGTAATCAAAAGAAACTAAAACCAAATCATCACCATGAAAAAGTTAATATTCTCAATCGCTCTACTTTGCTTCGGTGTGGCGGTGTTGGCACAATCACCCAACTTGATGAGCTATCAGGCGATAATTCGCAATGCATCCAATCAGTTGATAGTAAATGCTCCGATTGGAGTACGGGTGAGCGTCCTTCAGGGT
>RFMW01000224.1 GCA_009927485.1 Sphingobacteriia bacterium | reverse complement strand
CTACAGCGGCCAACCCGAACATTTACGAGAAAGACACCGTGGTTTACAACGGGTTCACGATGAATTATAAGTTTACCAACGGGGATCAAATGACCGATGCCGAAATTGTTCCCGCCGCTTGCGGTATCAGCGATACCACCTACGGAAACCTGCGTTCGGTCACTGTACTTACTGACTTGGTGTTGGATGCGGTGTTGTATGGTCAATGCGGAACTCAATTTATGGGTCGGGTGACCGGCACCCTCACCTACGACAATACGGCGGCTACCGCTATGACCAACAGCACCATCGCCCTTTCAGGTGCTTCTACAGGTTCACAGGGAACTGCATCCGGCGCTGCATTTGGTTTTGACCGCGTTGTGAACGGTAATTTCGGCCTTACTTTCTCTACCAACAAGCCTTGGGGCGGTGTTTCGGCTTCTGATGCCTTGCTTGTTAATCGTCATACCGTTGGATCCATCACCTTGGCGGGTATTCGCCTTCGTGCCGCGGATGTTAATAACAGTTCTTCTGTAACATCAGGCGATGCTCTTTTGATCAATCGACGTGCGGCAGGTTTGTTGACCTCCTTTACCGCAGGGAATTGGGCCTATTCCAATAACACAGGGTTTGTTAATAACGATACGGTGGTAGTAAACGCCAAGGCCATCTGTTTCGGGGATGTCAATGGATCGTATGTTCCCAGCACGGCTGCCCGTTCGGCTTCGTATACCCCAGTTGTAAATGGTTTGGTTGCAACCAATGATAAAGTTTACGAATTTCCGATTTCGGTGGATCAAGCCGTCAATGTAGGTGCAGTTACCCTGTATGTGAATTTGCCCGCAGGAATGGAAGTCCTGGATGTAGTTTCGGCTCAGGCATTGCCTTCTCACGAAGTTTCTTTCAAGCAGGAAGGTCCTCGCCTGAACATTGCCTGGTTTACGATGAACCCATGGAATTTGAATGAAAACCAAGCCATTGTCAAAATCATCGCCCGCGGACAAGTTGAGGGCACAATCGAAATTGCTCAGGCAGAAGTTGCTGATTCCAACGCAGAAACTTTGGAAGGTCTTGCTCTTCGTGCTCCTCGCTTGGTAGAGCGCACTCAAGGTTTATTTGTATTTCCTAACCCAGCCGCAGGTCAGGCTAAAGTCCAACTGATGGAGAGCCTGATGGAACAGGTGCAGGTGGTGGATGCAATCGGCAAAGTAGTTTACAGCGTTACACCAACT
>RFMW01000007.1 GCA_009927485.1 Sphingobacteriia bacterium | reverse complement strand
GAATGCGCTCTTGTTTTTGGTGGATTTCATCCACTTGCTTCTGTTGTTCCAGCCTTCTATCCTCGGCAATCTGTTGTTTGAACTGATCCAACGAGGTGAGATTCTTCTGCAACTCGGCCTGACGGTGTTGGTCATTTTGGGTCAAAGTAGCAATTTCACTGCTCATTCGCTGGATTTCCTTCCGGTTCATCCCCAGTTCGGTCTCCAAACGGTCTTTGTCCCTTTGCAGATCCTGCGCCCTACTCACCGCCAACTGGGCATCCTGCATCGCTTTGGCCAGGTCTGCTTGCATGGACTGCAAGGTCTGCCCTTGCTGAACGGCCGCGGCCTGGGATGCTTCCCACTCGGCATTGGCCTCCAACAACATACGCCGAATTCGGCCCCATCCCACGAGTCTTCCCCACCAACCCATGTTCTGCAATTCCTGCAGCAATTGTCTCATCATACCCATAGCACTTGTATTCTAAAAAAGTTGAACTCCGGGTTCTACTATAAATTCCCGGCTACAACTGTAAAGTTAATTAGTCCTGCCGATTTGGCCTCAATTTGATTTGAGAACTAATAAATCTTTCATTTGGTGAAGATGCCTATGGCGATGCGCCAAAATAATTTGAATGGCCATATCCATTCGATAATTCAATAAGGATGAGGCAGGTGATGCGATAACCATGGATAACATCTCCGGGGTGAATCCTTCCAATTCAGATTCCAGGCGTTCTGTATGTTCCCAAAATTCGCGCAAAACGACCTGTGCCGATTGAGCTGAAGATCGAGGTTGCCAATCTGTGGGTGCTTTGATTTTGGTTCTTCTGGATGCATCCATTGTTTGAAATAAATAGGCTCCCACCTTATGGCTTAACCAGGACCAGCGCCCTAACAAAGTTCCACGATAGTTGCCCTGCTTAACAGCCATAAAAACCGGAAAATAGGAGCTTTCTACAACACAAAGATGTTCCAGAATAAGGGCTACCGACCAAACACCTTTGAAAGGTGACCATCCCAGGTCTTGAGGATCGATAGTTTCAAGTATTTCCCGAAACGCCTGATTCAAGGCACTCAGGCTCAACGGTTCCGTGGTGGTCATAGGTATAGAATAAGGAGAGTAGAAAACTCAGCGACGAATCGATTGGGAATTAAAACGATGGGCTCTTAAAACTGCATTGGCACGGATATCCAAATAAAACAAATTGATATCCCCGGTATGGTAATTGGG
>RFMW01000111.1 GCA_009927485.1 Sphingobacteriia bacterium | reverse complement strand
TTTCTTAGGAGCAGCAGCTTTCTTAGGAGCAGCAGCTTTCTTAGGAGCAGCGGCTTTCTTAGGAGCAGCGGCTTTCTTAGGAGCAGCGGCTTTCTTAGGAGCAGCTTTAGCGGCTGCTGCCGGCTTGGTTGATTTTTTTTCCACTTTAGTTTGGGTTTAGTTGAAGGAAAAAAAAGGCGCTTTGTACAATCCGCAAAGCTGACGGAAGACCAATAAAAAATGTGGATAAGTGAGGAAAACCACAAATAGGATCATCAATATTGAATTAAGCACTTGAATATCAATTTGTTAAATTGGCATTAAAGTGTATGAAATTATATACGATGTTGCGCCCAAAACGGGTGATAATTTCCGTACCCTTTTGAATCCAAAGAGTGAACGAGGTCCAACGATTCGCTGCGATGCACAAAGGATCTGTGCAGTTGGACCAAATGGTGAGTAGTTTGTTTAGAATAATCAAACGAAATTTCAACAGGTTTAGGTTGAAATACTCATGTTGATACAAAGGTATACAACTAAATTTTAATTTTCAACCATCATTTTAATTTTTGCATCAAATTTTTCTTCCTTTGATTCGTAATGAATTTGTTTTTTCGTCGAGAGGTGGATCTATTTTTCTATCGATGCGTTGTAGTCCTTCGCTTTTTTTGAATGCTGCTTCAAGGTCATTCTGGATTCTTTAGGGATCAATCTTATTTCAATTTCATTGGGTATTGGCTCTGATAAGAATCCATTAATATATTATAAATTAGCATGTTACAATGATTTTATAGATTCATTACCCAAGCGATTCTGTCCCAACCCCTTTTTTTTGTTTTGGAGAAAAGATTGATCGAAAAGTACACCGCGGTCAATAGACTCTTGATTTCATTTCCTTTACCCGAACATCTTGAGAGGATAGCTTTGTTTAGGGCTAAGAAATATTTTTTTGAAAAGAATGTCGAGAAAATTTTTGTACTTTCTTGAAAAGTCTTCAAAAAGCCAGCAAAAGTTGATGTCTAATTCGAAGATTAGAGATTGGCTTGACTCCATGACCGTCTGTTTTGGCTGCGATCAAATGGAAGGATGTTTGCAGATATTTGAATTTACCTTGATTAGATTAGTCCGATGGTTTGGAAAACAAATTCATCTGGCTTTTTGAGGTTGGTCGTTTGAGGTGATTTCTCATGCACGCTTGATTTTGGTTTTTCCAACCAATTTGCGGAAATGGGTTTTTGTCCTTTTTTGGGGCTGCCCAAGCCTGGTTGCCGTATTTGAGACCGAGGGCCTTATATTTGCGACGCTTTTTGGCCCGTTCGTCTAGGGGTTAGGACATCAGATTTTCATTCTGGTAACAGGGGTTCGATTCCCCTACGGGCTACTAAGTTTCGATTTTTCGATAAGAATGGGCTTGATTTGGCTTCTTGGCCATGGCCCCCCATCCAATCTGCCGTACTTTCAACCTCTAAATAACCTTATCAAATCGTTCCCTATGAAAAAAATCGCCATCAACGGATTTGGGAGAATTGGCCGTTTAAGTTTCAAATACCTCCTTGGTAAGCCAGGTCTTGAGGTTGTCGCAATTAATGACCTGACCGATCCCCAGACCTTGGCACATTTGCTCAAGTACGATTCCGTTCATGGCCGTTTTCACGGTCATGTTTCGGTTGAAGGGAATTCTTTGGTCGTCGATGGAAGACCTATTCGTATTTATGCCGAAAAGGACCCCGCCCAGTTGCCTTGGTTGGATCTTGGCGTGGATGTGGTCATTGAGTGCACCGGACGCTTTACCGATATGGCCAAGGCAGGCTTGCATTTGCAGGCTGGTTCCAAGAAGGTGATTATTTCTGCGCCTGCGACCGGGGACATGAAAACCGTGGTCCTGGGTGTTAACGACGAGAGCCTGGACGGTTCGGAGCAAATACTTTCCAACGCTTCCTGCACCACCAATTGTTTGGCCCCCATGGTGAAGGTATTGGATCAGCATTGGGGCATTGAGAACGGTTTCATGACGACCATACACGCTTATACGGCCGATCAGAATTTACAAGATGCCCCCCACAAGGATCTTCGTCGGGCAAGAGCCGCCGCATGCAGCATCGTCCCCACCTCTACAGGTGCCGCCAAAGCCGTGGGATTGGTGATGCCTCATTTGCAGGGCAAATTGAACGGGAACGCCATGAGGGTTCCCATTCCGGATGGTTCGGTGACCGATTTCACGGCGATCCTCCGCAAACCTGCCACCGTTGATCAGATCAATCAGGCTTTTTCGGACGCGGCTGCAGGGCCTATGTCCGGAATACTAGAATATCAAACCGACCCCATTGTCTCGGTGGATATTTTGGGCAACACCCATTCTTGCATTTTTGACGCGGCCTTGACCATGGTGATTGGGAATACAGTGAAAGTGGTAGGCTGGTACGACAACGAATCCGGATATTCTGCCCGAATTGCGGATTTGGCCCAGAGAATTGCTTGACGCCCGGACCATGATTCTTTCGCCGGAGCAATTGGAGTTGGCAGGGGCCAGGGTTTTGATGAGGGTTGATTTCAATGTGCCGCTGGACAAAGAGACCTTGTTGCCCACGGATCTGACACGGATTCGTGCAGCCTTGCCGACGATGGAGTACGTGCTTAATGCAGGGGCTTCCTTGGTTTTGTGCTCGCATTTGGGTAGACCTCAAGGAGCAGCAGAAGACCGCTTTTCTCTTCGCCATGTTGTTTCCTCATTGGAGTCGGTGCTGAATCGAAAAGTTCGGTTCGTCTCGGATTGCATTTCGAAAGAGGCCTTGGAGGCATCTGCAGACTTACAGCCTGGTTCGGTACTCTTGTTGGAAAATGTGCGCTTTCATGCAGGAGAAGAATCCGGAGACCCGGAATTTGCGGCTCAATTGGCTAAGCACGGAAATTGTTATATTAACGACGCCTTCGGTACCGCCCACCGGGAACATGCCTCAACTGCCACCATAGCAAGATTTTATCCTCAACAAAAGGCTGCAGGTTTTCTGATGAAAGCAGAATTGGACCAAGCGACCAAGGTCCTGAACAATCCCTCCAGGCCCTTCACGGCGATCATGGGGGGCGCCAAAGTATCGGATAAACTGCTCTTGATCGAAAATATGTTATCCAAAGTGGATCGCTTGCTCATCGTTGGCGGTATGGCCTATACCTTCTGCAAGGCCATGGGCGGCGAAATTGGCGCTTCGCTTTGTGAAGACGATCGGGTGGAAACGGCTAAAGCTTTGCTCACCAAGGCCGCCGAAATGGGGGTGGAATTGGTGCTTCCGGTGGACTCGGTGGCTGCGGATGCCTTCTCCAACGAAGCCCCAAGGCAAGTGGTGGACAACCATCGGATTCCCCCAGGGTGGATGGGCTTGGACTTGGGTCCCGAGAGCATTCGGGTAATGAGGGATCGTGTGGCGAATTCCCAAACCTTGCTCTGGAACGGCCCTGCAGGGGTGTTTGAGTTCTCTAATTTTCAAGAAGGTACCAGAGCGATGGCGCAGGCCGTGGCTGATGCCACGCGTCTGGGTGCTTTTTCGCTGATTGGTGGCGGTGACTCTGCCGCCGCTGTTCATGCGTTTGGGTTGGAAGACCAGGTTTCTTATGTATCAACCGGAGGCGGCGCCTTGTTGGAATTACTCGAAGGGCAGGTCTTACCAGGGGTTAAGGCCCTTGAAGTGGAATTATAAGGTAGGCCTCTGTTATTCAACCTTTGGAACCGATTATTATGCAGTCTATTCGTTTAAATTTCTTCCTGGCGCCGATGATGGCTCTTGCATTTTTGTTGGCAGGGATTCCTCGGCAATCGTTGGCCTCCGTGACCAACGGAGGGGAGGGAATCGGTGAGGCTGATGCGAAGGCTAAACTTATACGTCAGGTTTTTGATTCCGCATTGGTCAGCGGAAGGGCATACCCCTTGCTGCGGGATTTATGCAAAAAGGCAGGCCATCGTTTGTCAGGCTCGGAAGGTGCAGCACGTGCTGTACTGTTGATGCGGGATTACCTCCAGGGGTTGGGTTTGGATTGTGTTTGGCTGCAGCCGGTAATGGTTCCGCGTTGGGTTCGTGGAGCCGCGGAAAATGGTCAGGTCTTCACAGGGGATGCTGAACCCTACCGATTGCGTATGCTGGCCTTGGGCGGTTCGGTGGGTACCGGACCTGACGGCATTCGCGGGGAGATTATTGAATTCGGGACGCTCAAGGAATTGGAAGAGGCAGATTCGTTGCAAGTCACTGGCAGGGTCGTTTTCTTGAATAAGCCCTTTGATCAACGATTTGTTAGCGCATTCGGGAGTTACGGCGGATGCATCGATATCCGCTTTGATGGGGCCAGATTGGCTGCTGCCAAGGGGGCGGTTGGGGTTTTGATCCGATCCCTAACCCATACGCTGGATACGTTTCCGCATACCGGTTCCATGCAATACGGAAATGCCACTGTTAAGATTCCAGCAGCGGCAGTGAGTACGGTGGATGCCGAATGGATTTCCAAAACCTTGCTCCGACTCAAAAGGTTGGGCAAAAGGCCGAAGGTTGAGTTTACGACCTCTTGTTTACAGTTGCCCGATACCTTGTCGTACAATGTTATAGGCGATTGGTACGGTTCGGATCGCCCCAGAGCCTGGATGGTGGTGGGGGGACATTTGGATTCTTGGGATGTTGGAGAAGGAGCTCACGATGATGGTGCCGGTTGTGCCCATTCGGTGGAAGCCTTACGTTTGCTCAAAGCAGTGGGCTACAAGCCGAAGCGAAGCATGAGGGTGGTCTTGTTCATGAACGAAGAAAACGGCACCCGAGGCGCAACAGAGTATGCGCGGTGGTCTGCGGCATCGGGTGAAAAGCAACTTATTGGTCTTGAATCCGACCGAGGCGGATTTGCTCCAAGAGAATTTTCGAGCGAAGCCACCGCAGAACGGATACAGGCCTTACAACCCTGGCTCAAATGGCTGGAACCTTACGGGGTTTATTCCATTCGCAAAGGGGGTAGCGGTGTGGATGTCGGTTTCCTTCGACCGCAGGGCACCGAGCTTTACGGCTTGGTTCCGGAGTCGCAACGGTATTTCGATTACCACCATGCCGCCACAGATGTTTTTGAATCGGTGAATCGCCGCGAATTGGAATTGGGTGCTGCTTCCATGGCGGCTTTGCTCTACCTGCTTGACCAGGAAGGCCCTGTCAAGTAAGCGCTATCCGGAGTTTCGCTGCAGGACAGCGAGTATTTTGCTGGCCTTCGAAATTTCAAGGCTCCATTGGTGGAGGCTCACCGCATTCGAAGATCCAGCAGGTTCATTGGAACTGCCCAAGGTCAAACAACCAATGGTGTCATCCGAAAGTATGCTCTGCCACGCATGGGCGATGAGTGGATGATCCATGAGATCTTGCGCAGTGAGAGTTATTCCCTGTTGGGGTATTTCATTGAATGTTAACTCAAGAATCATGGTAGATTCATTACGGTCAATCAAGCGAAGCGATCCGTAGGAGGTTACCATTTCGCGATGCGCTTGAAGCAAGGGGGATTTTTCCTTTTGAAGGACTTTGACGACATCACGCAGGCCTTGGCTTTGACCCTTACGGCCCAGGTAGATGGAGTCATCGGTATTCACAAGCAAGACCTCATCAAGGCCTTGGATGACCACGCGCTGAGCGCCGAAGTTAAGAAGTAAATTGTTACGGGATTCCAAAGCCAGATCGGCGGAATGGCTGAGGGTATTCCCTTGGTCGTCTTTGGGGAATTCGGCATCGAGGGCATCAAAACTGCCCAAATCGGACCATCCCATCCGACATGGTACCACGCGGACCTTGTCGCTGTGTTCCAGCACCGCATAGTCGATGCTGATATCGGTCATTGCCATCATTTCGCTTAAACTTGGCGTATAACATTGATTTATATCAGGACGACCTTCCAAGCTTGAAGAACCCATGACGGCCTGATGCAAATCCGGGGCAAGACGTTGAAGCTCTTGCAAGTAAACCCCGGCCTGAAAACAGAAAATTCCTGCGTTCCAATAGTACCCGCCCTGCTCGATGTACGAAGCCGCAGTGTTCGCATCGGGTTTTTCTTTGAAGGCCAACACCACGGAACCTTCCGCTTGGATATAACCGAAGCCGGTTTCCGGGTATTCGGGTTCAACGCCGAAGGTCACAAGGTAGCCTTGTTGGGCCAATTCAGCGGCTTGTCGTGCAGCACGATGGTAAGCCTCTACGTCGCGAATCAGATGATCGGAGGGAGTTACCAATACCACAGTTTCTTCGGGCAAGAGGCGACAGGCCATTCCAATGGCAGGTGCCGTGTTGCGTCCCACCGATTCCAGGATGTACGTTGTTTCGGCTTGGCCCATTTGGCGTTTGGCCAAGGCAAATTGGCTTGCATTGGTGACCACGATATGGGAACTGCACAATTCGGTATGTCTGGTGACGGTGTTTTCGAACAAGGATTGGCCTTCCACCAAAGGAAGATATTGTTTGGGCATCCGTAGCCTGGATAAGGGCCATAGGCGGGTACCACTGCCCCCGGACATGAGAATATGAATCATTTTCAAAGATAATTTCATATTCAACCTTGAACTCCTAGAATTTATCAGCAAATGATTCAAATTGTGCAAAAAATAGAATAACTTAGTGGATGGTGAAAGCAGTGGTCAAGAGATTGAGTTTTGAGCAAGTCCGGGAAGCGTATGCTTTGGTTCATTGCCTCAAACAAGACCTTCGGCAGTCGATTATTTCCCTTTTGCATCGCCATTTGGAACTCACCGCCCATGACATCGCAACCAAACTCGGTATAGACTCCTCATTGGCTCATCATCACCTCGGTCTTTTGGTGGAAGCGGGAATTGTGGAGATCACCGCGTGTCCAACTTCTTCGGTATTTAAACTCAATTATTTGAGCTTGACCAAATACCTGTCTGCCCTTAAATGCCTGGGTGGGTAATTTTTGCGAAGCCGGTGTAGGGCAAAAGTGCATCGGGAATGCGGATACCATCGTCTTCTTGGTAATACTCCAGCAAGGCCGCAAGGATGCGAGGCAATGCCAAGGCTGAACCGTTAAGGCTATGGGCCAAGCGATTTTTACCGGTTTCTTTTTCTTTGAAGCGGAGGCGAAGTCGGTTGGTTTGGAAGCTCTCGAAGTTACTTACCGATGAAATCTCCAACCAGCGATTCTGCCCTGCACTCCAAATTTCAAAATCATAGGTCAGGGCTGAGGCAAACCCCATATCACCTCCGCAGAGTTTGAGGATACGAAAGGGCATCCCAAGGCTGGAAACCAATTGAGCTACATGGTTCTTCATCGTTTCGAGGACAGCATAACTCTGTTCGGGATGAGTGATTTGCACGATTTCGACCTTATCGAATTGATGCAAACGGTTAAGACCGCGGACGTCTTTGCCATAGGATCCGGCCTCCCGACGAAAGCATGGCGTGTAGGCAGTGTTAAGAATAGGTAATTCGTTTTCTTGGAGCAGGAGATCCCGGTATAGATTCGTCACAGGCACCTCGGCTGTTGGAGCAAGGTACAGACGGTCCTCTGTGACAAAATACATTTGCCCTTCCTTGTCCGGTAATTGCCCGGTACCGAATCCTGAATCTTCGTTGATTAAAATAGGGGGCTGAATTTCGGTGTAACCCGCTGCCGTATTGAAATCCAAAAAATACTGAATCAAAGCTCTTTGGATTTTGGCCCCTTGTCCGGTATAGACCGGGAAACCTGCACCGGTGATTTTGACCCCTAACTCAAAATCAATCAGGCGATACTGGGCGGCAAGGTCCCAATGCGGTTTGGAACGCTGTATATCTTCGGCATTTGGATCAGACAGAAAAACCACCTCGTTGTCGGCAGGTCCGCTGCCTTCGGGGACTGACGCATGCGGGAGATTCGGTAAGCGTACGAGTTGTTGATGGATCTCCTCTTGCAGGGCCTGGACTTGGGCATCCAATTCAGCGGTTTGTTCTTTGAGGATGACGACCTCGGCCTTTATTTGCTCGGCTTCTTGGGTTTGGCCGTTTTTCATCGCCAGGCCAACAGCCTTGGCCTGAAGGTTCAAGGTCGCTTGGTTTTGTTCACAAAGGGTGAGCACCCGCCGCCTCTCATCGTCCAACTTGAACAATACCTCCAGGGCCTGCTCTGCATGAGGCACTTTCTTGGTGATTAGGGCTTGGATAGCCTTATCGCGATGTTCGCGGAGATAGGGTATTTGCAACATGGAAGCTAAAATTATAGGGCAAATTTATTCCAATTCAACCCTTCCTTATCAGCCCTCCTTGCCCAAGGGTGCTGGTTTCTTCCAAACGTAAACCAAGACAGCTGCCAAGATTACTAACAAAATGCTGACAATTAGGGTCATGTTGGTGGCCTGCAAACGCTCCTGTTGGACCTGCATGAGGGACTTTTCGAAGGCCAATTGATCGGTTTGACGCTGCAGATGTTCGGAGTTGTAGGAGCCTTGAATCTCCAAAAGGCGTTGGTCGGATTCCTTGGCCATGATAAGGCTATCGAGTTCTCTCCAGGCTTTGAAATGGACCACGGCTTGTCGTGGATTCGAGGATTCGGCCACCACTTCGGCCATCAAGGCATGGGCGCGACGGAGGACGAGCAAATCATCGCAGGCCTTGGTTTCAAAGAGTTGGATGACTTCCGTGCACCAGGCCGTTATGGAATCGCGAGATCCTCTCATCCGGTGCAGGCATTCTGCTTTTTTGGAGAGGATTTGAGCGATATATTCATTATTTTGGATAACCTTGGCCAGCAGGAGACTTTGCCTATACCCTTCCAGGGCTTTGGCATACTTACCGGTTTTGGAATAGACCTCGGAAATATTGCACAGATCAGAACTGATTGCAAGGGTATCTTTGCTGTCAATATCAATTTTAAGGGCCTTGTTATATTTTGATAAAGCAGATTTATATTTTCCAGTCATTTCATCGATAACTCCCAAATTATTATAGACATAGCTAATCATTGACGGTTCGTTTTCGGCCTTGTATTGCGTCAGTGCCTCATGATAATACCGGTTGGCGTTGGACCAATCTTTTTGTTGGGCGTAAATATTACCTAAATTCAATGTTACTGCATTAATCGCATCTGTTCGTCCCAATTTCCGGGCCAATTGCATGCCTTGTAAATAGGATTCGGCCGATGCGGTCAAAGCGAGCAATCGGTAATAGGCATTTCCTTTCACGATGTAACAGCTCATCAGTCCGCTGCTATCGTTGGTGCGGGTCAGAATTTCTTCTGCCTTAAGCGCTTGGGTGATGCACTGTTGGCTATTGTTTTGGACCTGGTAACTTTTGGCTTTGATCAGATAATACTCTCCACGTAACTTCTCGGGTAATTTGTTTGGAACCAGAACTTGTTGCAGGAGGCGTAGGGCTTCATGAGGCTGATCCTTGTAAACTTCTTGGGCCTTTCGGAGGATTTCCTTGGCTTGTTTGGGCGGGGTATTCGAGGGTTTGCTAGGGTTCTGTGCCAGGTGATCCATGGCGACCAAAGCCAAGCAGAATAGAACGCACAGAAAGATTTGCGGAAAACGAAGATTTTCTTTCAATTTTAGCGAAAAATTGATAATTTCTTTGGAAATATAAGAAGCGCAATTTACTTTTGGTCATTCTAAGGGCAGGAAATCACGAACTCATTCGGTATATCCGATAATCCGGTTCACCCCCCCTTAATTCCCAATCTTATCAATTAACTTGATCCAATCCTTGGAATCCTGCTGCGAATAACCTTACCGAGGTTGTTCAGAAATTTGAATTTTTTAGTTATCCACTCCACTAAATCCTTATTGTGTCCGAATCCAAAGGCAGAGGCCGACCTCGCAAGGTCCAAGCCGAGACAGTAACCGAGCCAGTCCAAGTTGAGCCACGCCGCCCAAGAGGTCGCCCACCCATGGATCCTGCAAAGCGAGCGATTTTGCCCGAAATCGAAACAGGTCCAGAGCCCGTTATTCCGGAACCAGAGCCCGAAACCGCCCCTGAATTTGCGTTCGACGCCATTCCTTTGGCTACCGAACTTCCTGATGAAGAGGGGCAACGCGGGGATGAGCAAGAAGATGCTTCGGAAGGTTCCGCGTCAGGACCTTCATTCGGGTCTCCTTCCAGTCCCCAAGATTATACTCCGAGAAGATCTCGTGGACCCCGTCAAGAAGAAGGGTCCGGCCCTCATTCCACCGATCGATTTGCTCCGCGGCAAGGAGGGTCACCTTCCGAAAGGCAGGGATTTGCAGACAAGCAGGGTTTCAGGGCTGGTCACGGAGGTGATTCTCGAAACGAACAGCGGGGTGATTTCCGACCCGGTGCATCGCCACGAAATGAGCCCCGTCAAGGAGGTCCTCAAGATGCTCGAAATCCCCAGGCGAACCGTAACCGAGAATGGGAGAAGCGTGATCCCAAGCCTTCGGATCGCTACGCCTTCGAATCGGTGATTCAAATCGAAGGCGTCTTGGAGCCTACCCCGGATGGCTTTGGCTACCTGCGGTCTTCCGATTACCATTACCTCAATTCCCCCGATGATGTCTATGTGCCCGGGCACATGATCAAAAGTTTCAGCCTCAAACCGGGCGATACCGTAAGGGCCAAGGTTAGGCCACCGCGGGAAGGTGAGAAGTATTATATCCTCACCGGAGTGGAGAGCATCAACGGCCTGAGCCCGGCCGAGATCAGGGACCGTGTTCCCTTCGATTATTTGACCCCGCTGTTTCCCAACGAGCAACTTCGCTTGACCCATCGCGCCGAGAACCTCTCGATGCGCATTATGGATTTGTTCACGCCCATCGGCAAAGGGCAAAGGGGGCTCATTGTGGCCCAACCAAAAACAGGTAAAACAATCCTCCTCAAGGATGTAGCGAATTCCATTTCCTTCAATCATCCGGAAGTTTACCTCATCGTCTTGTTGATTGATGAGCGCCCGGAGGAGGTCACCGATATGGCAAGGTCGGTGAACGCCGAAGTCATTGCCTCAACCTTTGATGAGCCTGCAGACAAGCATGTTCGTATCGCCAATCTGGTGCTCGAGAAGGCCAAAAGAATGGTGGAATGCGGACACGACGTGGTCATCCTTTTGGACTCGATAACACGCTTAGCCAGAGCATACAACACCGTTCAACCTGCCTCCGGTAAGATTCTATCCGGCGGGGTTGATGCCAATGCATTGCACAAGCCCAAGCGATTCTTTGGCGCTGCTCGTAACATCGAAGGAGGAGGTTCGTTGACTATCCTAGCCACTGCTTTGATTGATACCGGTTCCAAAATGGATGAGGTCATCTTTGAGGAATTCAAAGGGACCGGTAACATGGAATTGCAACTTGACCGCAAATTGTCCAACAAGCGTATTTACCCGGCCATTGACGTGACGGCATCCTCCACACGACGTGACGATTTGTTGTTGGACAAAGACATGCTCAAGAAAATGTACATCCTGCGCAATCACCTGGCCGATATGACTTCCCAAGAAGCGATGGAGCTCTTGCTCAATCATATGCGCGGTACTTTGTCCAACGAAGAGTTCCTGATGTCGATGAACCGTGGTTAACGCCTAACAAGTCACGGAAGCCATCCAAGCTGCGCGGGTCGCCAATTGCTCCGCGGTAGCTTGCTGGTCGGGGGTGATTTTGTAGTGGTTATAGAAGGCCATACCGTCCACTGCCTTCATCCATGCGATGCTGAAATGACCTAGGCTATTGGTATGGAGTACCGCGAGGGCCTGATTCGCTCCCAAGGACAGGGAACTTGGATCCGGATTCGCATCGTGCCACTCAGCCATTGCATTAGGCTCCCCCACCGCACTAACGAGGGTTACCCGCAATATTTTCCTGGCCTTGGCCTGCAAATCGGATGAATCACCGGGAACGCAGGGGTCGGTGATGGTGTCCATATCCAGCATGATGGGCCCTGAATCAAGGGATGTGGCCAATTCATGGCCTACGACTTGCCAAGCCAACCAACGATCCCCGGGGCCTAATCCTGCCATAGCCGCAGGAGAACCGGGAACCGTATGCTCCACCGTGGGCAGACCTTTGTTCCAGAGCATTTGAATACCCATATACCGCTTGATCGAGTCTTCGCAAGGGCCAAGGATCATTTCGCAACCCACTGTGCGGACCATGGCCGCCAAACGATTCTCAAGGGACATGGCCTGGGCATAATGTTCTTGGAAGTACGAGGTCCAATCGCAGGCCGCAGGAAGGTGCCGCTCACACCAAGCAATAAGGTCTGCTTCACGGTACCCTTGCTTCGGGTTTCGGCAATGTTCTTGCCAGAGGAACCGCATCAGATCGTCCAAGCTTAGGGTATTGCCGCTGCAATGGCGCAATGTTAAATCCAAATGAAGGGCTTGGAGCATTCCTTCGGCATAAATGGAAACCCGGCGATGCGGGGCCGAATGCAAGCTGCTGTACCCGTCCACCCAGGTATCCACGGAAGACTCGTGCAGCCCGTGGTTGTACCGTCCGTAGTTTATGGTGTGACGCAGGAGATACGCATTCACTTCGTCGAGGTATTCCTCGAAATTAAGGACGCCACAACGTGCCAAGAATAAGTCCCCGTAATACGTGGTGAATCCTTCGTAAACGTAGCCTAATTCGCTGAACATAAGCCCTTCGTAGCGGTAGGTTTGCAGGACTGCCGGGCGGAAGCTCTTGATATTCCAGGCATGAAAGAGTTCATGCGATGCCACGCCCATCAGCTCTTTGTAGAGGCTGTTCCAAAGGTGTTGTTGAGGGCCCAAAGCTATGACAGTTGAACGCAAATGTTCCACGCCGTGATAAAACGAAAAAGGCAGGGCCAGCAGCATGAAATGAAAATTATCCACCGGGAAAGAACCCATGGTCAAAATTTGTTCGCTGCAGAAGGCCCGGAAATCCCGGAGAATGCGCCCGCCCTCATCGCCTTCAGGGAATTGCGCCCCGTGAATCCATAACACAAAATTCACACCCTCGGCTGACCAACGTATTTCATGAAGCCTGGAGGATACCAGGAAGGGGCTGTCCACCAATTCGTGGAAAGAGGAAGCCGCGTAACACTGCTCTCCCTTGCTGGGCAATGCAATGGCAATTTGCCGCAGGTCGGCAGCATCCCCGGCATCCACCTGCAGGGTACAGGGTTCATGTTCTTGGCCAGGGATATATAGGCAACAATGCACCGGGTTCACGTACAGGAGCTCCCGGTCCACCCAGCAGGCCCCGGCATCGGGTTGGTTTGCGAAATAGCTGTATTCGATAGCCAGGTGAGTTGCAGGCTCATGCTGCAGAACCCATTCCGAGGCTGTTGTTTTGGTGAGGCGCAGGGGGGATTTGACCTGCAAGTCCACCAGATTCCGGGTAAAATTCCCTTGCTCATAGCGTCCAGGCCTCCATTGCGGGAGACGCAGGGTAGTCTGCCCTCCCGATGCAGTCCATTCCATGCGGACCTTCAAGTGACGCGGCCTAATGGGGTCGGGCCCTATAAAATAGTGAATGGGTGGCATCGCAGATAGGTTTGGAATGTCCAAAGGTAGCGATGGCGAAAATCAACCGGAATGGCTTATCTTTGCATCCCTTCGCAAACCGCACATCTCCATGAAACGCACGTTCCAGCCCTCCAACCGCAAGCGCCGCAACAAGCACGGGTTCCGTTCTCGTATGGAAACGGCCAATGGAAGGGCCGTTTTGAACCGCCGCAGAGCCAAGGGCCGCAAGAAGCTTTCGGTTTCGAGCGAACGTCGCCACAAGGCCTGATCGCCGGCATCTTAACCATGCCAACCCATCAAGGCCAGCCTAGTTTGCGCGGCCATGGGGCCTTTGACAAGGTTTTTGGCGAAGGCAAATCATTCTTTTTATTCCCATTTCAATTTCGGTTTAAGGAACCGGATGACCTCGTCCAAAGCGCGGAAACGCCGCAGTTGGGCATACGCTTGGGCATTTCGGTACCTAAGCGACGTTTTAGGCGGGCAGTGGACCGCAACCTGATTCGGCGTAGGATTCGAGAGGCCTTTCGATTGAACCGTCAACATTGGCACGACGCTGAACAAGGCCTTTCGGGGGGTGCCGCCATCGTACTGGTCTATTCCACCAACGAAATATTGGATTTTGACCGGATCCAAGAGAGCGTGCGCCAAGGCATGCAGCGATGGAGCCGTAGCCACCGATCATGAAATACATTTTGATGGCTTTGGTACGTTTATACCGAAGCATGCTCTCCCCATACCTGCCGCCTTCATGCCGGTACAATCCTACCTGTTCCGCCTATGCTCTCGAGGCCCTGCAGCGACATGGGGCCTGGCGCGGTTCCTGGCTCACCCTACGAAGGCTGGCCCGATGCCATCCCTGGGGTGGTCATGGCCATGACCCTGTACCTTAACTTTGACCTTCAACCATTGAATTTCTAACCGTAAGCCATGCACTTTGACCCTTCAAACTCACCCATTCGCCGTTGGTGGTCCCAACTCTCCGCCAAGAACCTAGGCTTCAACATACGCTCCTGGGCCAAGGTAAGGATTTTGGCATGGGTCCTTCTGTTGGGTGCAGGTGGACTGGCCCTGAATAACAATTATTTTGAACTTTCCAAACACATCGAAATTTTTACCACCTTGTATCGGGAAATCAACACCTATTACGTGGACGATGTGGACCCGGCCAAGTTGATGAAAACGGGCATCGACGCCATGCTCAAGAGTTTGGACCCTTACACTGATTATATCCCTGAGTCGGAGATTGAGAATTTCAAATTCATGACCACCGGTCAATACGGAGGGATTGGTGCACTCATTTCCCAAAACGGGGAAAGCATCGTGATCGCAGATCCCTACGAGGGATTCCCTGCGCAGAAGGCCGATCTGCGTGCTGGGGATCAATTGTTACGAATCAACGGCGAAGAGGTCAAGGGACGCAATACCGAGGAAGTCTCCAAGCTGCTCAAAGGCCAACCGAATACAGAAGTGAAGTTGCTGATCTCCAGGCCGGGAAATCCCAAGCCTATGGAGAAGGTTTTGGTACGTCAAGAAATAAAAGTCAATTCTGTGGCCTATTCCGGGATGCTGAATTCTACCGTTGGCTATGTGAACCTTAGCGCGTTTCGAGTCGATGCCGGGGGTGAAATTCAGAAAGCCATGTACGAGCTCAAATCCAAGGGCATGAAATCCATGGTCTTGGATCTCAGAGGCAATCCCGGGGGATCGTTGGACGAGGCGGTGCGCATCAGCGGGTTCTTTGTCCCCAAAGGTTCCAAGGTGGTGGATACCAAAGGCAAAATCAAAGAATGGGACAAATCCTACAATACCATGGCTGACCCCGTGGATGCGGAGATGCCGGTGGTGGTCTTGGTGGATGGTTCCTCGGCATCGGCCTCGGAAATTGTGTCCGGAGTACTTCAGGATTATGATCGTGCAGTGGTGGTGGGTCAGAAGACCTTTGGCAAAGGCTTGGTGCAAACTGTTCGTCCCTTGACCTACAATTCCCAGCTCAAGGTGACCACAGCCAAATACTATATCCCGAGTGGTCGTTGCATACAGGCCATTGAGTACAGCGACAAGGACCCTGAATCCAAGAATCAGCGGGTGGCCGATTCGCTACGCAAGGCTTTCAAAACGGCAGGAGGTCGTTTGGTTTACGATGCGGGGGGTGTTACCCCCGATGTGGCGATTGCTCCCGACACGGCCAGCAATATCCTGATTGCCTTGGTTAACAAAAGGCACGTTTTTGATTTTGCAACGTATTTGCGGGGACAATGGGAATCTATTCCTGAACCTGAGGCTTTTGTGATCAGCGACTCCCTGTACACGGCATTTGAACAATTCTTGCAAGGCAAGGATTACGAATACATTACTGAATCGGATAAATTGCTTAAGGATTTCAAGGAGAAAGCGACCAAAGAGAAATATTTTGATGCGGTGGCCAAGGAATACGAGGCCTTGGTGGCACGAAAGCAAACGGATAAATCCAAAGATTTACGCAAACATCGCCGTGAAATATCGGAATACCTTAAGCAAGAAATTGTAGCCCGATATTATTTCCAAAAAGGTAGGTTAAGGGCCACTTTTGCGGGGGATCCCGAGGTCCAAAGGGCCTTGTCTTTGCTTGCGGATCTTGCCGCGTACAAGCAGATTCTACGGGTACCTTGATATGGAGGATTGGGCCTTGCTCGTAGGGTTGGGTATGGTGGCGGGTTTGGTCGGCGGGTTGTTTGGGGTAGGGGGAGGGGTTATTTACGTGCCTGTGTTAGGATGGTGGTTGGATCGCCAAGGTTTTGCTGCGGAGCATCGGGTCTCGATGGTATTGGGCAATTCCCTCGCCATGACCCTGGTGACAGGCCTTGTGGGCGTATGGTTGTGGAAGCGTAAAGGAGTTTATGAACCGCGTACATGGCTGAGCATGGGTGTTCCTGCAGGCTTGGTTGCTGTAGGGTTGGCGTGGTTGCTTCGTCAGGGGGCTTTATACGATGCGGCCCTTTTTCGCCTCGTTTTCAGCAGCATGCTGGCCATGATGTTGACCCGCAATGCATGGGCTTGGTTCAAGGTCGGCGCAGATATACCGGAGGGCCTAGGCAAGGAGCCTTCCCCAGGGGGGTATGCTTTGCTTGGTTCGTTGGGGGGATTGTTCTCGGCCTTGACCGGTTTAGGGGGTGGGGCAGTCATGGTACCCGCCCTCCAAAGTCTGGGGATGCGCAACCAAGCCCGCATCAATGCCCTGAGCATGGGGGCGATTTCGGTCATGGCTTTGTCGTCCACCTTGTTCTATGCGATGACGGATCAAGGGGGATTGGCTCCTGCTTTTCTCTTGCCTACTGCCGCAGGAACCTTGCTCGGACTTTGGCCGGGTATTGCCATGGCACGCCATTGGTCAGGCAGTCGTGTAGGTTCCAGGAATTTGCGTGGGGGTCTTTTGATTTTTTTGACGCTTGTCTTGCTTTGGATCAACCGGGATTGGATACTCCCGGGGTTTTGAACATTGTTTTGAGCAGAGTGTTCCAACTAAGCATGATGATGAATTACAACACAATGGTATGAAATATATGGAATCGAATGTTATAAAATACAAGGAATTGAATATCATGAAATACACGGAATTGAATCGAATGTTATGGAAGAAGACCCTGGTATTGGGGTGCGTCATGGCCTTCTTGCTGGTTCAAGGGCGGGGCATCAAGGTCCATGCTCAGGGCATGGACGGAAACTTGGTGGATCGTTTGAAAATGCATGTGGGCTTCTTGGCCCATGACAGTTTGGAGGGAAGGCAAAGCGGATCTCCTGCGGAGCGCAAGGCCGCTGCTTACCTGATCAAGAACTTTGCCATGCACGGTTTGCAAGCGGCCGGCGACTCTGGACGTTGGACCCAGTCCTTCCCAATCTTGGTTCGTCAAGCAGCCGCTCCCGATGCGATGCTGAAGGTTGGAAGGAAAGTCCTGGAGCAGGGCAAGCACTTTGTGGTCTTGCCCGGTTCGGGCAGTGGTGAGGTCGCAGGACATTCGGTGGATGCAGGGTATGGGATAGAATCCGATTCGCTGAACCATCACGACCTCAAGGACAGCCTGCTCATGAAGGATAAGGTTTGGTGGATGCGATGGAATGCCCCCGATGGAGCGAACCCACACGGGCCTTACGGCGCCCTATCGACCTTGGAGCGCAAAATTGCCTTGGCCGAAAGGCACGGCGCGACAGCGTTGATCCTCTATCCGTCCAAGAGCGGGGAGCCTTGGCCGGATACGGTGATGGACCGGCGTACCCGTTCCGGCAGAATCCCGGTACTCAGTCTGACCGAGGCAGGGGTTGATGTTTTGCCCTCCGGGTTTGCAGGGAGAAGCAGTTCCCCCATTCGTTTGGCCTGCCGAGTTGTTAGGGAATATGTTACGGCATCCAATGTGGCGGGTTTGATCGATAACGGAGCGAACCGGACCTTGGTTTTTGGCGCGCATTACGATCACTTAGGCTACGGAGAATACGGGAGCAGCAGACATCGTGGGGAACCCCAAATCCATAACGGGGCCGATGACAATGCTTCGGGAACAGCCGGGCTGGTGGAGTTGGCGGCCCATTATGCCCTGGGCCAGGACAAGCGGTTTAATTATTTGTTTTTGGCTTTTTCGGGCGAAGAATTGGGCTTGCTCGGTTCCGCCTATTTCGTTAGGCATCCGCTTATTCCCTTGGATTCGGTGGTAGCAATGCTTAACATGGATATGATTGGGCGGTTGCAAGATAGTAGCATGCAATTGGGTGTGCACGGAACCGGAACGGCCCTGGAATGGCCCGCCTTGGTGGAGGCTGCAGCCGGGCCATTGCGCATCAAAAGCAGCGAGTCAGGCAGCGGTTCCTCGGACCATCATTCGTTTTATTTGAAGAATGTTCCGGTCTTGCATTTTTTTACGGGAACCCATCAGGAATATCATAAACCGGAGGACGACGAACACCTGATCAATTATCCTGGTATGGCGCAGGTCTTGGCTTGCATGGTGCGGCTGGTGGATTCCTTGCCGGCCCATGGTCGGCTTCAGTTCCGCAAGACCAGCAGTGCCGATGCCTCGGCATCTCCTCGTTTCAAGGTAACCCTTGGCATCATGCCGGATTATTTCTACGAAGGCGAAGGGATCAAAGTGGACGGTGTTACCGAAAACAAACCCGCTGCCAAGGCCGGGGTGCTCAAGGGGGATATTCTCTTGCAACTGGGCGACTTTCCGTTGGGGGATATGCAGGCTTACATGAAGGCCTTGTCTTACCAAAGCAAAGGCCAAACGGCCAACTTGCAATTGCTGCGTTCGGGCCAAAGAATGGACGTGCAGGTTACCTTTTAGCATTCAAACACTTGCTAGATTTCTCTTTGATTTCTCTTTGATTTCACTTCGATTTCTCTTTGATTTCTCTTTGATTTCTCTTTGATTTCTCTTCGATTTCCCTCCGATTTCTCCTCGAAATGAAGCCTTCGAATGCCCCTCTGCTTCTTTTGGATCATGCCAGCGCTGCCGCTTCGGTGGCCGTCGTGGACGGTGAAGGCAAGGTCCTGGCCTCTTCGTTGGAATTACGCCCGCAGATGCAAGCCGAGCGCTTGGCTTTGATGGTGCAAGAATGCTTAAAGGATGCGGGTTTACGACCTGCCCAATTGGGGGCGATTGCTTGCCAGCGGGGCCCCGGATCCTACACCGGCTTGAGAATCGGTGCAGCTTTGGCGCAGGGGATTGCTTTGCCTTGGAATATACCGCTGCTGGGGGTATCCACGCTGGAGGCCATGGCTTGGGGCTGGTGGCATCAGGATTCATCCTTGAGCTCTCGTTGCTCCACGGTGATCTCGATGATCGATGCCCGACGCATGGAAGTTTTCTGCGGGGTTTACGGGTGGACTAGCGGAACCTTGGAGGTACTTGCCCCGGGTTCGGCCTTGGTTTTGGATCAAGACACATTCTCGGCTTGGGCCGGTCATCGGGTAGCCTTGGTAGGCGATGGGGTCGCCAAGTGGAGAAATTTGTTGGTCGAAAGCCAACAAATCGAGGGATGGCAGGACGCCGATTTTGTGAGCGATTGGCAGTGCACCGCTGCATCATGGGCGGGCTTGGCTCTGCGCGGCTTGGCTTTGGGACAGACGATTTCCCCTGCAGATTTCCGGGTGGATTATCACAAGGATTTTTACAGTCCTTCGCTGCAGGGTCGCTAATTTTCGAAATGAAATGTAACTTCGTCCTCATTCTGTTCAACCATGTACAAGCAACTCCAAGAGGTTAATTTCAATGCGGCCTATGAGCTGTGCCATGCCCTGCACCATCCTTTGAGGCTGGGGATTATTCGGATTTTGGAGCAGAATGAGTCCCTAACCGTCACCCAGATTTATTTCAAATTGAGGATAAGCCAATCGGTGGCATCCCAGCAATTATCAATCTTGAGGAAGAGTCGCTTGGTGGTTTCCCGCAGAGAGGGTAAGCAAATGATTTACAACCTGAACCACGAACTTTTGCAGCAGGTTCTCTTGGGCATTCAATCGCTGACTTCCATCAAGATCACCAAGCCCTAGCGTGACCAAGCTCAAGGTGATCGCAGGACATGGATTTCGGCGAGGTCCCAACCGGATTGCCCTTCAGCATTTTGCCATTCGAGAACCACAGGGTATGCCCCGTCCTGTACCATCATTCCTGCAGGTCGCTTGGAGGCAGGTCCCGTTCTTCCATCCCAGAACCAGGCGCTGTCAGGATCGGCCCATTCGTCTTGGCTAAGTTGTGTTATTATTCCACCGAACAGGTCCATGACTCGAAGGTTAACCCTTGCACGGTTGTTGGTGGGGGGCTCTTGGAAACGGAGGCCTATCCGAATCCCATCCATTGTCGTGGGGATAAGATTTTCTTTGGATAAGGTCAAGGCAACAGGGCTGTTGCGCCCTTTTCTGGAGGCGGGTTCATGGGGCGCGAGTCCAGGATTGTTTCCAGAGGTAAGGCAACCCGGTGATGCGCGTTCTTGGGTGGACGAACTGATCCAACGGGTGGAAGGTAAACCTTGACCGGTATAGGGCCGGTCGTACCGCCATCGCTGCAGGGATTTGCCCTCGATCTTCCCGGCCCAAGGATGGAAGCAAGAATCATGGTAGGCCACCCGGTCCAAGGTACGACCTTGATGATCCTGAAGGGATAACCATGCTCCTGTTCTCGGCAAAGCGGGCAAGCTGAGGACGACTGGGTTCTGCCTCAAGGAATCGATGCTCTGTGACCTGCAGAGGCGAAGGCCCTCGAGCCTCAGAAAATCTTTGTTACGGCTGAGCAGGAGGCATTGTCCGGGGAACCAGGGTTCTAACTCCTGGCCCAAGGAATTGCCTTCCAGGACTTCCCCTGCTTGTCCGGTGCGGAACAGCCATAGGCGGCTTCGATCAAGGACGAGTTGGGATAGGTTGCAACATTCAACCCAAGGGTAATCGGTGTGCAGTGGACGCGGATAAATTTCCGAGATCAAGACCAGGGCAGAGTCGGCTACAATGCCCAGGCCCGCTTGCAGGATTTGAGGGGGGCTCAAGGTTCCGTTGCAGGTTTCCCAGCCTTCGCATAACACCGTATAGACCTGACCCGGCAGGAGAGACCATGCCAGTCCCGTTGTCAGTGTCCATTCCGTGATCACTTTCAAGGTATCTGCCTTGTTGATAGGAATTTCTATCGTATCTCCATTCATGAGGAGCGCCATACGAGCTCTTTGGCTGGGCCTCACCGGGCTGTCAAATTGAAGTCGGAAACCGAGGTTAGGATCCACCAAAACTTGAGTTGCCAGAATCCTTGCGGTCTTCCTGCAACCTGCTGTGGAATCATAGGGGATTACGGAGCCTATCCCGGGATCCCCGCCTTGAACATGGGTCGAGGGTTTCCAATTCAAAGAATCCTGACAGGGGCAGCGTAGATCTTGCCGACTCATGGACCAGCCGCCTTGCTTTTGGGGGATCGTACGCCACCAGGCAAGTTGGTAGTCAAGAGAATCCAGGCCTACTCCGCCTGGTCCAAGGATTCGAATCCGATCTTGGTCGTTGTTCAGGGAGGGCCAGGGCTGAACACCAATGAAATGCCGTTGTACCCATGGAACCTGCCAATCGGACCATTGCTCCCAGAGTTCCTTGAGGTCCGAAGGCACCAACACCGCATAGGCCAGGGGCAGCAAGGTAGAAGGAGGCAGCGGGCTCATGGAGGTAGCGTCCCCAAGGCTGCAACCCAGGAGACTTATTGGCAGTGAATCTGGATTGTAGATTTCTACAAATTCGCTGAGGGGAAGGCCGTTCGGAAAGGCTCTCATGGGCGGATCCGGATCGCTCATGAATTCACTGATGCGCAACCTCCCCGTTCGGTAATCGTTGAGCAGGAGATCCAGAACGGTGTCCATAGCAAGACCGGAGCGGTCCTGCAATCCACGAAGCCGTAGGGGCAATCTTCTTTCCTTGGGAACAGCGCCGGCATATTGGATTTCAAGAACGGAGTCGCTATTCCATCGATATCCACTACAGCTCAAGCTGCTGGGGTGTTGAAGGACCATGGACGCGGCTGCATGAGGGGTGTCCAAGGGCTCACTGAACATCACGTGCAGGATATTTTCCGTAACAAACTGAAATCCAGTCACCTTGGGCGGAACAGAATCAGGCATCAGGGTGCCGCTAACCGTTATTTTCTGGAAAGAAAACAATTTGGATCGTGTGGAGGTGTACACCGGCCTCAAGACCACATGGCTTGATCTGGTAATGGTATTGTCGGTCACGGATCCCAGCCATATCCAGGAGGCGGAACCGGATCCGGAATTGGACGTATCCGCATAACAATACCATAGGCCTCCCGTATAGCGTTCGACTTTGATTCCAAAAGGATTGCTCTCTTTGTTCATCCAACCGTTCGCCCAGGATGCCAAACGCGTCGTGGTTCCGTTAACGCAGCGAATAAATTCAATGTTATCATTGGTGCCGCCCAGACGAATCCCATAGCCCAAGCCGCTTTGGTGGGGTGCGGTATCGGTGGCCATCAAGTAGAGGTCCAGCAGATTCACCGAAGAAGGGTTGAAGTCCATCCTGCCGTGAAATTCCCAACGGCCTTGATGCACCGCCAAGGAGGGGGTACGGAGCAAGGCTGAACCGTTGGCCGCTGGCGCATTCAATTGGAGCTCACGTTGGCTGTTGATGATGAATTTACCGGTTTCACCCAGCCAGCTGGGGTTGGCGGTGAAATTGCTGTCCGCAAAGTCCTCATAAAATTGCCCCTGCGTTAACTTGCTCCCTGCCAGGAAGACGATCAACAACATGGCCGTACAGGTCTTGGGAACCAGGGGTTTACCGGGTAGTCGGAGGCTATCCTTCATGACCCCAAAAAAGCTTATTCCGTTGTGACTTTTGGAGCGATTGTTTTAGCATTTTTGTGTCCGCAATACCAATACCCCAACCCCATGAACAAACCGCAATCCTACCGTGTTGCCGTTGTCGGTGCCTCGGGCCTTGTCGGCTCGACCATGCTGCGCGTTCTCCAAGAAAGGAACTTCCCGGTTCATACCTTGATTCCGGTGGCCTCCCCGTCCTCGGTCGGCAAAACACTTCGTTGGAAAGACCGGGATTGGACCATTGTTTCCCCCGATACCGCCATCCAAATGGGGGCAGATCTGGCTTTGTTCTCCGCAGGCGGTTCGGTGTCGCTGGAATGGGCGCCTCGCTTTGCCGAAGCCGGCATACGGGTTATCGATAATTCCTCGGCCTGGCGCATGGATCCTCTTGTTCCCTTGGTGGTCCCCGAAGTCAACGCCCACGCTTTGCGGTCTCCCTCGTTGATTGTGGCCAATCCCAATTGCTCGACTATTCAATTGGTCGTGGCCCTCAACTTGCTGCACCAGGAATTCCGAATTCGACGGATCGTGGTCAGTACCTACCAAAGCGTGACGGGAACCGGGGTCAAGGCGGTCACGCAGTTAATGAACGAAAGAGCCGGTATCGACGGTCCCATGGCGTACCCGCACCGCATTGATCTTAATTGCCTACCGCATATTGATGTTTTTTTGGACAACGGGTACACCAAAGAAGAAATGAAAATGACCCACGAAACCCGCAAAATCATGGGCGACGAGGGGATAGCCCTCTGCGCAACCACGGTTCGCGTTCCCGTGATGGGGGGTCACAGCGAAGCAGTGAATGTGGAGTTTGAAAAGGATTTTCCGATGGAGCGAGTTCGGGAATTGTTACAACAAAGCCCGGGGGTTCTTTTGGAGGATGAACCATCCCGGAATCAGTATCCTATGCCCATTCATAGCCAAGACCAGGATGAAGTGTTTTGTAGGCAGGGTCCGACGGGATTTCACCCGTGATAATTGCCTGAACATGTGGGTGGTGGCCGATAATCTCCGCAAAGGCGCCGCCACCAACGCCGTCCAAATCGCCGAAGCTTTGGTGGGCCAGGGCTTGATGTAAAAAAAACAGGCTATTCTCTAGAAAGAAATAATGGGATTCAACGAATCAAGATGATGGCCCATTTCTTAAGCGGTACATTTCTTCCCATGGAATGGTGGGGTACTTTCCTTTTATCTCCCAAGAAAGATTTTTTGTGGCCTCACCTATGATTTCGAAATTTCGAATTACAGCATCTACTGTTTTGTAATCCCATTTGAAAGTTTGAAATGTATGTTCTGCGGTATAAGTTATAACTCGTTCCATGGCCACTTGAATATCAACAAGATACAAAAGTGGGTCTCTTTCGCTCGGTTTCAAATGTATAGAACTTGGCTTAAAATAGAATCTTTGATTTGATCCTTAAGTGAATTCCTCGTAACCAAATCCACTTTCAATCCTAAAAGATGCTCCAGATAGTTTTCGAGAGTAAAAAAATTCCACCCAACCGGCTGTGAAAATTCTACTAAGAGGTCTAAGTCACTTTGTGGGTTTTGAGTACCGTTCGCAAAGGAGCCAAAATACCCAATGGAACTCACCTTAAATCTGGATTCAAGTTCTGGTTTTATAGCCTTAAGTCGCTCGTTAATTTCAAGTTGGGTAAGCATAATCACAAAGTTCAAGTAAAATTAGTTAAAAATCTAACTTAATTGAATCCGGGTCAGGCGATCAAAAACACGAAGACGGTCCTGGAGGACTTCTTCGGTTACAGCTTCGAGGCTGCTGGTCCCAAACGCCTCGACGGTGCAGGAGGCCAGGGCCGAACCACAAAGGATTCCTTGTTTGAGGTGTTCCATGGTGATTTGGGGCTGTGAGGCCAAATAACCCATCAAGCCCCCCGCAAAACTATCGCCGGCACCGGTCGGATCGCAGACTTCCTCCAGGGGCAGGGCCGGGGCAAAAAAGATATCTCCATCCCCAAAGAGCAGAGCCCCGTGTTCCCCTTTTTTGATGATGAGGTAGCGTGGACCCATGGTAGCAATTTTGCGGGCTGCTTTGAGCAGGGAGCGTTCGCCGGAGAGTTGACGAGCCTCCTCGTCGTTGATGGTAAGCAAATCCACCCGGGCGATGGTTTCCAGCAGGGCATCCCAGGCGATATCCATCCAAAAGTTCATGGTGTCCATGGCGATCAAGGCAGGCCGGCTTTCCATTTGGTCCAAAACCCTCATTTGGACCGAGGGGGTGAGGTTGCCGAGCATGAGGAGGCGGGGGCTACGGTAGGCCTGGGGCAGTACCGGGTCAAAATCCGCCAG
>RFMW01000211.1 GCA_009927485.1 Sphingobacteriia bacterium | reverse complement strand
GTGCTGGTTCGAGTCCAGTCCTGGGCACCAAAACAAAAGCCTGACCCTTCGGTCAGGCTTTTGTTTTGGATATCCAAGGATCTTTATCGACGAATGAGCAAAGGAAGAGGCCTAAAGAACCCTGATTCGTAGCCCAGGCTGTGATGAGCGGGCATGAGGTGATAAAAGCCGGACGGCATACCGCTGAGGATAATGCGCATGCGATTTTCGCTTTCAACCATTAAATCAGCGGAGAATTTTCTACCTGTCGCATCACGAATTTCCCATTCCATAGGCAAGGCAAGTTCATTCAGCCCTAGGATAAAGGCATGGTCCTGGGCCGGGTTGGGAAAAATATTCCAAGAAGTTGCACGATCGTCGATTTCAGAGAACCCGACACTGGGTTGATAGGTTACATTGATTCGCAAGGTGTCGTTGCCTGCAAACATATCGCCGCTCATGTTGACCCAATAACTCAAGGTGCCTGATCGCAGGGTGCCTGATGCCATGGGCGTGCTGAACTGGTGGGTTAACGAATCTCCGGAGAAGATGGATGAGGCTGGGACTTGATGAAGGACCGGAGGTTCAATCGAAAATTGGTATCCAAGCTGGATGGGTTGGCTGTTGACGTTGCTTCCCATGTTCTGCACCCTCACCTGCACCGGTGTGGGTGTACGCAGGAGGCTGTTTGCGGTAGGAGAAAGAATCCGCTGCGCAGAGACATCCTCAAAGTTGGCCCAAGTCACCGATACCCCCAGGAAATAGTCCTCCGTAAATCGGAACCGACAGGGTGCCCAGGTTCCGCCCAAGTATTCGTACGATCGATTGGAAATGGGCGGGGTAGCATCACGGGCTAAGGCCACGGAACCACCCGGAGGCATTACCCATAACACATAAAATCCACCGCTGGGTATGTTGATGGCTGTCCCGGCTGTTGGAATCAGGCTGTTGGCACCGACCACATAGGAGGAGGGAGAGGCATATACCGAGTCCAGCATGGTCCCTGGACTCCCGTTCGGGCCATCATCATCGAAAATTTTCAGATAACAACCGTTGGCCATTGGATCGGAAGCAATCATCAAGCGGTAACCGTTGATTCGACAGGGGTAGAAGGCCGGCCTCATGTAATAGCCGACGCCTCCATTACCGCCACTCCACGATATTCCCCCCAGATCAGGGGTTCCGTCGTGGTACTCCATGGGAATCTGAGTCCCGGCGGTGTCGATGGCAATGATTTTGGTTCTCAATAAATTGTTGGAGGCAACCAAGTCGCCTACAATGCCACCCACTTGGGATATCATGTTGTATATGCCAGGGTCAGTGGGAATCAAAGGGGTATTGAAGGTGTACGAAGTGTCGGTTCCGGCAATAAGGCTGGCGATTTGGCCCGTTCCGGACATGCCCATAGCAGTGGGGTGGCTGATCGTGGTACTCACGTTGATGTTTGATAAGGGCTGGTTTCCGAAATTCTTAACATTGGTTACCACAGGGACTGAACTGTTTCTTTTTACAAAAACCCCTCCATTACCTTCGTCCATGTTCCAATCGATACCGCCATCCACGGCTTGGTAAGTTGTGGTGGTAGGATAGTAGAATTTAATGGAATAACCAGTTGGGGGATAGACGTTTTTGGAATGCTGCAAGCCCAATTGTCCGGTTATGTTCTCTATGCCAATGGTAATATCATCTCCTTGGGTGCTACCCAATTGGGTTTGGTAATTGAAGGTGATGCTCCGGTCTGAACGGACCAAAACGATCTGAAAAGAATTGGAACCAATGTAAGACGGGGTGCCGTTGGTCCAGAAGGGCACGTTGATCCAACTTACCACGATGGTGTCGGCACTGTTCCGGTAATAACATGTCCCGGGGTTGCCGGTTCCATCAAAATTAAGATCCGACATCATGGCGGCGATGAAGTTGTGTGGACTGGCTGTATTCGGGATTATGGGAAAGGGTGAAGCAAAATTGTTACCGCTGAAACTCAAATACCCGTTTGAGCCAATCCAAACCTGGGTGGGGTAATACCAATAGTATTGGAATCCATCAATAAATCCGAAGGGGCCAACAAAATTATCATCCCCCAAACCGGTCACCTGGGTTCCGGAGGTGGTGATGTTAATCCAATTGAAGGTGGGACCCCCGGGCTCGTTCGAATCTTTCCACGTATACCCGTAGGCATCAGGTCCACCTTGTCCCGCATAGGCCAAGGTTGCCATCATCAACGATAGAACGCATATTATGCCACGTAGGAGATTTTTCATAGGGTTATTTTTTAAACTTATTAATAGCTAATTAGCAAGAATTATTCCAACCTAAAGTTAGGGAATGAACACGGGTTTTCTAGGGATTGGTCATCAACACCGCCTCGTCCATCCATTTTTCAGCCATGGGATTCCCTTGGAATTCATAAGCACTGGGTTGATAGGATAGTCGTCGGGGTTCACCGCTACCATCGCTGTCCCAGGTACTTACCCGAATGCGGTGAGGCGGAACGAAACCTGGTTGAGGAAAGAGGGCGTAAACTTTACCGGCTGGGGCATCCGTGAACCATTCCCAAGCCGTCGATCCGGAGGCATTCCAGCCATCCAAGCGGTACTCAAGGCGTGCAATCCCATCCATCTGGATGTGCAGATTCAGATGGTCCAAACCATGGGGGGGATTCCAAACGGTGGACAAAGGGCCTTGCATTTGAATCTCGAGGATATAGCCGGCATTGGTTTTCATCCAGCGCAAAGCCGCCAGGTCACCAGGTCGTCCTACAAAAGCCTTGGGGTATCGCAGCTGGCCATCGCTTCCGAGGTCATCGCCCACAGAATCCGGGATTTCATGCAGAATGATCGCGTTCCTAAGGATTTGATCCAATGATGACCATGCCGAAAAGCCCATGTCCCGGGCAGGCAAAGCTTTGTTTTCAATACTGCTCTCGACGGGCTTCTCATGGACGGCCCAAATCCAGCCTTCGCCGGGCTTCATGAGCAGGGTATCGCTGTTCCAATAACCGGGCTCGCCGCATCGCAAAACGGCTTGATTGGCCCGACGAGTGGACAAGGAAAAGGCAGCCTGAAGCAACGAATCTCGAATTAAAATTTCCTGTTGAGTAGGATTCAAGGCAATGAGCCATCGACGATCCACCCAGGCAAGCCATGCAGGTGTCCCCATTCGGGAATCCAAGACCACTTCGACTTTTCCACCTTTGAGCCCCGGCTCTCGGTGCCGAAGTTCGGAAAGCGCTTGAATCCACTCCTTGTAGGGGGCGTTTCCCCTCGATGTATCGAAGTAATCTTCACGACTTCCTTTCAAGGCCGATTCGGTACCGTAATAGAGCACCGGAATTCCCGGAAGGCTGTACAGCAACAAGAGGGCTTGGGCGATTTGCAAGGAATCCAAGCGCGAGGACACTCGCGGCATATCGTGGTTGTCCAAAAAGTGTACTCGTTGTTGCGGCAAGGGGAAATGAGTCTGTTCTGCTTCCAGTCTGTAACTGAGGTGAGCCGATGACCGGGTACCATCAAGCACTTCGAGAATGGTTTTCTGCAATGGAAATTGCAGAGCCCCGTCCATGCCTTCACCTGGCTTCAGGTAGCTGGCGGCTTGTCGCTCGCCATGATCGGACCATGGAGGTGAATGCGTCCACAATTCTCCGAAGCTGTAAAGGTCCATTCCCCTCAAGAAATCCTTCCAAAAGCCATGTTCCACATACAACGGGGTATCAAAACGCATTCCGCTCAGCGACCCCCATCGTTTCCACCGACGATAATCCTGCTTGAGTTTGCTTTGAACCCAAGGGTTGTCGGTGTTCAGGTCGTCAAGGCCGGACATTTGACCCGTAAGTCTTTGTAAACTGTCGTTATAGTTGCTGATCATCCCGCTACGGTGATACACCTCAAGTCCCGGGGTGGCTGATGAATCCTTGGGCCAATGACGCAGGTAGCCTTGCTTGGGTTTATCGTGATTCCACGCTCGAAATTTCCCAAGGGCATCCACCTCAAAATAATCCCCGCTATGATTCACCACCACGTCCTGAATAAGGGCAATGCCGCTGCGCTTAAGCGCCCTGGACATGCGTCGAAATTCGGCCAAGGAACCTAAGCGTGGATCGGGTTTCCCAAAATGACTGGCCCAATAGCCGTGGTATCCTGTCAGGGAAGAATCCGGATTGTAATCCTGGTTCCAAACCGGGGGAGTAATCCACAAGGCATTGACTCCAAGAGACTTGAGATACGGTATGTTTTTTCGAATGCCCTCGAAATCTCCGCCGTGATAATAGTGTTCCCTCTGGGGATTCCAGGTCGGCTTGAGGTTGTTACGAGGTTGGCCGTCCGCAAAGCGATCCGTCATCACAAAATACATTTGCCAATCCAAAGGCTTGGCAATCTTGGGGTAAGCTGTTGCCGCAGGGCGTAAGCGATTTGAATGCTGACCTTGCATGGTCCAAGCCATGGCTTCGATGCAACGCGCCGACCAATCCTTTTCGTGGTGCTTGGTTCCTGGGAAAAACCTGGAATGGTAACGCAATTTTCGGTCTCGATGCTTCTTCCCCCAGGATTGTATTTGGCGGTCAAAAGCCTGTTGATGGGGTGGGTAGAAAGCATCCAAAGTTTGATCGCCATGATCCATGTACAAGGAATGCAGGGCAAGGGATTCACCTTCCATGGACTTCCCAAACAACGAATCAATGCGGCGCAATAGCCAGTCACGGTAGGGTTTGGAATTCAAGGTGTCGTTGAATTGCAGGCTCAGTGGCCAATGCGTACTGAGGCAAACGGCTCCACCAAAGCTTTGAGGATAGAGGAGGGCCGTGTACGATGAAATGAGACCACCCATGCTGGCTCCCATCAAATAGTGGTGACGAGCATCCGGACTGCTAGGGTATTGCACGTTGATCCAAGGCATCAATTCCTCGACTATCCATTGGGCGTATTGATTACCCATTGCAAGTCCAGGCCTTTCTTTCTGCAAGGCCGCAAAATTGGAGGCATCAAGGTCTTCCAAACATGGTGGAGGCAGGTATTCCTCGAAACGTCGAGGACTGTTGTCCACCATGACCAGGATGCAAGGCGCAATGCTGCCGTTCCGCAAATGCAATTCCATGAGGCTGTCCAATTCCCATGATGATCCCCCGTAGCCAAGGGCGGGGTCCACCATGTTTTGGCCATCGTGTAGGTACCAAACCGGCAAAGGGCTGCGCTGATCCCAATAAGGCCGTGGGGGCAACCAGACCTCCACCGTCCTTGGATTAATGTTATCGAAACGAAAGCCTTCCCAACGTTCAACCCTCCCAAAGCTGGTATGGGCCCTGGCCTGAAGCCTCTGCAAGGTTTCTACAGGTCCATGGGGTACCCGGCTCTGTGCCCAAACAAACAGGCCTTGGCTTGGCATGATCCCGTAAGCAACCCAGAGAAGCAAGAAGAAGCGGAAAATGCGAACTATTTGCATGGGGTTAAAATACGAGGATTGCCTGCATGGACCATGCTTGGCTTATGGTCAATTGGGCCTAAGTTTGTGCATGCTGTGGATGTTGAACAGAGGCCAATAGTACTCCCAAACATGAGGAAATCTTGCTTTTTACATTTTGCCATGGGTCTTGCCTTGCTGGCGGTGGTCTCCTGCGGCACTCGGCGCGATGTGCAACCTTGGCATGCACCAGCGCATCCCGCAGATTCGTTGAAGCCGTGGCGGCCAGCCGATGACACGCTGTCTTGGATCGCCTTGCGATGGATTCAAGCCCTCGATCGGGGGGATACCCTCGCTTTGACGAAGGTCTTGACCGATCGTGTTTACACCGGAGAGGATAGCGCTGTGCCCAGATCATGGATTCTCGGGCCGCTCTTTTACAAGTTCCGTTCCGGCTACCGGCAACAAACCGAATGTTTGGCCCTTCTGCCTACCCTTAGTTTGGAGGATTCGGTTTATCGAGTCATGGGCTACCTGCGTCAACGTTACCAAGCCGGTCAAGTCGGATCGGGTTTGCAGTGGAAATACCGCCGATTGGCGGTACAATGGGAATTGCGTTCCACCAAGATTGCGGGTTGGAAGGTTTGGGAACAAGATTGGCCAGACCCTCAGGACGGTGAAGATAGCCTAAGTCTAAATCCATGGCCGCGTTGGGGTATGCGATGCAGCACAGCCCCGGATTCTTTGCGGACCTTGGTTCTCGAATGGGAAAAACGACTGATGGCCCATTATGTCCGTGACGCAGCCACCTTTTGGCGCGATACGTCATCGGTCAGGTCCCACGATGGATGGGTATGGTCAGGCCCTCCGCTAACCATAGCCAGGTTCATGGCCAAAGAGGCGGCACCTTACCGGGACATGGACTCCGTCCTACGCGGATTGAATCAGGTAGAAGTCCTACGCCTTGGCACCAATGGCGAGATTATGGGTATGGCATTCGGTACAGAACAATGTTATAGAAACCAAATCGCCTTGTCTCGTGGTATTCACCGCCTTTATTTTTTCAGGGATGGCCAAATTCATTTTGCCGAGCAATTTCGAAATTCCTCGATAATGCCTTGACTTTGGACAAAAGATCGGACGATCGACAATCAATCTGCAAGCATTCTTTATAAATTAGGTTCACGCATGGATTTACTCAAAAATATTCAACAAGGTGTTACGGAAAGGTTCCTGCGTTATGTGCAGATTGATACCCAATCCGATCCTCAATCGACGACGGTTCCGTCCACAGCCAAACAAAAGGATTTGGGTCGCTTGCTTCTCACTGAATTGCAGGAATTGGGAATCGAGGCCTCCATGGATGATTATGGGTATGTGGTGGGTAGGCTTCCGTCCAATGCGGGGCCGTCCTTGCCGGTTCTCTGTTTCTGCGCTCATCAAGATACGTCCCCGGATTGTTCAGGGGCCAACGTCAAGCCGAAGATTCATCCTCCTTACGATGGCGGGGATCTGTTCTTGGATGAGCAGCATCTACATTGCTTGAATACGATGCATGCCCCCGATTTGTTGCAACAAATGGGGAACACCATCATTACCTCCGATGGAAGCACCTTGTTAGGAGCCGATGACAAAGCCGGTGTCGCTGAAATCATGGAAGCCGCCAAACAGCTGGTCTTGAACCCCGAATGGAAACACGGCCCCTTGGTTTTCCTTTTTACCGTGGATGAAGAAATCGGAAGAGGGGTTGATCATCTGGACTTAAAGTCCCTGGGAGCGGATTGGGCGTACACCTTGGATGGTGAAGAGCGTGGCGATATCGAGGATGAGACTTTTTCGGCCGATAGCCTCACGCTTTATGTTCATGGCATTTCGGCCCATCCCGGATTTGCCAAGGGCCGTATGGTGAATGCGCTCAAAGTGGCAGGGACTATCCTGCATGCCGCATCCACCCATGCTGTTGCGCCGGAGCATACCGAGGGCAGAGAAGGGTTTGTCCATCCGGTATCCATGGAAGGGAATGCAGAACATTGCCGCATGGTCTGGATTTTAAGGGATTTTCAAACTTCGGCCCTTGATAAAATGGCGTCCCTGGTAGAGGATTTTGCCCGCACGGCCGTCGCACAGTTTCCGGGTTCCCGCTACGAACTGTTCAGGGATCAGCAATACCATAACATGAAAGAAACACTGGACCAATATCCCTTCTTGGTGGACCATGCGGCTGAAGCCATGCGAAGGGCAGGGGTACAGCCTCGAAGGCGGTCGATCCGAGGTGGAACCGATGGTAGTCGACTTACCGCCATGGGTTTACCTTGTCCCAACCTCTTTGCGGGCGGGCATCATTTTCATTCCCGCACCGAATGGGTGAGTGTGGAAGACATGGGAGCGGCGGTGATGACCATCATGCATCTTGCCTCGCTTTTTGCCGAGGAACCTCATCATCGAATTACCGAAGAACTTCAACCTCGAAACCCATGAGGCCGCTTTTCCATCATCGAGCTTTGTGGGTCTTGCTCTGCGGATGCATCCTTTGGACCACCGGCACCACGGCCCAAAATTCAGGCTCGGAATCCTCCTTGGAGCGTTTTGGGTTGGGGGATTTACGGGATGGGGATGTGATTTTTCAAGAATGGAATTGCGGCGAAGCCTGTTCCGCAATATCCGGGGTCACGCGTTCGGCCTACGGTAGGTCGTTCACGCATTGTGGTTTGTTTTACCGGGATAGCGTGGGCACCATGCGGGTCCTGGAGGCGGTGGGTCGTGGGGTCGTGGCGACCGAAGTCCAGGATTTCTTGAGCCGGACCGGTGAATGGTCCAAGGGTCGTGTGTTGGTGGGACGACCCAACGAGAACCCCGATTTCCTGCAGAAGGTTTTGGCTTTTGCTTTGGACCAGGTGGGCCAACCTTACGATGAGGTCTTTGCCTTGGATAACCAGCGATGGTATTGCAGTGAGCTGATTGACGCAGCCTTTGCCAAGGCGACAGCCAAGGAGGCTACGTATTTTGGGCTACGCCCCATGACCTTCAAGAATCCGGGTTCCACCAAGGTCTTGCCGTATTGGCAACATTATTTTGATTCCTTGGGGGTGCCGGTCCCCGAGGGTGCACCGGGAATCAATCCGGGTTCGCTTTCGCTTTCCAAGAAACTTCGTCATGGGTTGTTATCGTCGGATTTAACACCCGGTACCATGGACGCCATGCTACTGTCCACGTTGTTTGTCCAACGTTCAGCCGAATACCAAGGCCTTTGCCAACAGATTTACCGTAATGCAGCCCAGCAATTGACCACGTTGTTGGATTCGGCTCAACGATCGTCCCCGGAAGAATTGCGCAAGCGACCTCCGGCGGTGGTTTTGGATTTGGACGAAACGGTTTTGGATAACAGCCCCTACGCCGGTTGGCAAATACGTCACGGCGCAGCCTATCATTCGGTCTCTTGGCAAGCGTGGGTCCAAAAGGCCGAGGCCACGGCGGTACCGGGGGTGCAGGATTACTTGCTGCTTGCTCAGCAATTAGGAATCAAGGTGATTTTTATTTCCAACCGCAAGCGTTCCCAATGGAAGGCCACCCATCAAAATTTAGGAGCCCTGAATCTGCCGGTCGATGGTTTGGATTCGCTGTTGTTACGACATAACAACAGCGATAAGCAAGCGAGGCGTGATTCGGTCAAGCTTCGTTACACGGTCCTACAATGGGTCGGCGACAACCTCCTGGACATGGAAGGTTTCAAGAGCCGCTTGTCCGAAGAGGAACGCGATCAGGTCATCCAAAGAGAGGGTCATCGCTTGGGGCGGGATTGGATTCTTTTGCCCAACCCTGTTTATGGGCCTTGGGAAGACCTTTGGCATCAAGAAGACCAAGGAACGAATGGGCAACGTCGTGCCCGTCTCGTTCAGCGCTTGAAGTTTTTTCGCCCTTAGAACAGGCGGTATCCCAAGCCCAAAGCCAAATACGATGTTTGCATTTGGACCAAATCGCTGGTACCCAAATCCAAAAGTCCAGCGTTATAACGCAAGTTTAACAAAAGGCCTGAGCGATGGGTATAGGATAGTTCGGCTTGAAGGTTGAGGTTCCACGGTTTCATGAAATCGTCGACGCCGTTACCCACCGTGAGCTCGGATTCCGCTTCGATTCCATTCTCATGGCTATGGGCCTTGGCGGCAAGGTGATAGGTCAAGGCTGGTCCCGCCGACACACCCAAGGAACCGGAACCTACGGGAAGACGGTAATTCAAGCCCAGTGGAATTTCCAGGCCATGGATACGAATTTGGTCGTGATGATCCTCGTGCTCTTGCTCTGCGCCCAATTGCACATAGGCCAAACCCGTACGTAGGCTTAGGTTTTCCGTGAAGGCGTATTCGGTCAGGATTCGTCCTTGCAATCCGTTAAGGCGGTGGAGTTCCTCGTTTTCGATGCCAAGCACGGTCATTTTGAGCGAGGCGATGCTGAGCCCCGCGTCGGCTTGGAGGCTCAAGCGATTTTGGCCTTGAACCGAAGAGGTTCCCCACAGGAGCAGGGCGAGGACGGCCGTCCAACTTGAACGGAGGTTGAGGTTTAGGAACAGGCGGGTCATGGTTTGCAACGGCTTTAGGGTTTTAAAAAAAATAAACTAGGGTTGTATGGCAAGGGGGAAATGAACCAGAACATCGGAATGCCCGCTGTTCGCACCGCTGTTGAGGTTTTTGCCAAAGGCGATATGCCGGAGGTTGATGGACAAGGTGCCCGTGCCCAAGCGATTTCCGCTATGCCAAAGACTCTCCAAGCCCAGAGGCAGGTTAAGTTGGTCTCGGTCGGTAATCTGAATACGTACTAGGGACGTATCGGCTCCAAAGACCACGAGGTGCTGGGTTCCTTGGGCCTTGATCAGGGGATGAAGGTCCTGGGGAGGGTTGGCCAATTGATTGGTCAGGAGAATCTGGGCCCGGTAGGTCCGTTCACTTCGCAAACGCAACGTGTCCCAGCGTATGGGCTGCTGGCCTCCTGCTCCATCCGGGTCGTCAAAAACAAAGGTATCTCGAAGGGCAGGAAGGGCCGATGAATCCGTCAAAACCAGGCGAAGGGTGGTGACGGTTCCGTGTTGGCCATCGGGTTGTGGGTTGTCCACGTCCTTGCGGCAAGCGCTAAGCAAGAAGAGGTTGACCAAGCAGGAGAGGAGCAAAGGAATCGATGGGCGCATTAAGAGGTTGGATGGCGGTGCAAATGGTATTGGAGTCGGAAACTTAGGTTAAGGCCGGGTTCATCCGCGAAATATCGAAGCCGGTTCATGTAATCCCGGTAACGGGTATTCAAGGCATTGTCCATGCTGATCATCCAATGCACATGTCCGCCCTGAAGCTGACCCCCCAAGTACAACCGTAACAACGAATACCCTGGAGGCGCGGGGGCATAGTCCACCGTGGGTAGGCCTAGGGAGTCCAGGGGTACGCGGCTTTGGTGGGCTACCCTTTGAAATTCGAGACCGCCTTGGTTCGGGACCCAAAAGGAGCGAGTGCGGGAGGCTTTGTTGGTTGGGGTGGCATGGTGATGCAAACCCAAGGACCAACGATCCGCCGGCATCCAAACCAGCCATTCTTGCTGTTCTTGATCCCGTCCCCTGACCAAGGCCGTTGAAAAGCTGAGTTTCCATGCTTGTCCCACACGGTGAAGGAGGCGATTGTTCCAATGCCTCAGGCCGGCATCGCGACCTACAAAGGCAAATTGGGGGTACACCCCGTTGATGGTGATGGCCGGTGTGGCCAGGGGTTCCAAAAAAATATAATCGCGGATGGAACGCAGGCCAACTTGGCTGTAGAATTCCAGGTTTTTGTCTTTCCATTCCAGGCCAAGGTTGATCATTTGGGTTTGTTCCGGGACCAGGTACGGATTTCCTTGCTCCAAAGCGGCCATGCCTTGGTGCAATCCGTTTGCGTAGAGCTCATTAGCCGATGGAGGTCTCCATCCCGAGCCTGCGTTGACGCGGCATTGCCAGGCGGTGCCTGGAATGGTCCAAAGCCAGGTCCAGGCCGCGCTCCAACGCCGAAAATTCCGCCCATCACGGGTTACGGGATCGTTCGTTGCGGAACCTGGAGGTCGATAATAGGTGTCAAATCCCACCTGATCGTAGCGCAACGCCCATTCGTGTTGCCCCCAGGTCCGGTTAGCCCAGGTCATCATGGAATAGGCATAGGTATTCACGGATTGGTAATTGCGGATGAATTGCCGAGCGTTGGAAGCCTGATTCACATTTTGTTGAAACAACAAACCTGCGGCTTGTTCCCAACGCCATGCGCCCCGTGTATGGGTGTAGGTGTAGGATGCGTTATGGGTTCCCAACGCCAAGGCCATTTCCGGCAATGGAAGAAAGGAACGATTATCCCATTCTTGGCGCTGATTGTCTTGGTAACCGTAGCGTATTTGGCTTAATCCTCCGTTGGAATGACCTCGTTGAAGGCGAAGGCTGTATTGATAATGACGAACCTCTTGGAAGGGTCGATCCAGTTGGTCGCTTCTGGAACCTGGCCACAGAGGCCAAGGGCTGTTGAAGGCATTTTGGAGATCCAAGGTATTTTCGGCATGGGCACCCGGGTAGAGGCCTTGGCGAAGTTGAAAAATGCGCAGGGAATGGTGAATCAACCATCGTCGATGCTGGTACTGGAGCTCCAGGGTACTGCTGTGCTCGCGGTGGCCGGTATTGGCCAGGTAAGCCCCCGGGATGCGAACGTTCCCACTCTTTTGTCCACTGCCCTGCCAGCGGACCTGCCAACGACCACGCCGGTCCAGGGGTCCTTGCAATCGTAAATGGGCCCCGATTAATCCGTTGTTGGTCATCCCAACTGTGGAGGCGTGGGCATCCCAATGGCCGTGTTGGAGGAGGGGGGAGGCCTGTTGATCCAAAACTCCGCCCAGGGCTTCGGGTCCATACCGTAGGCTTGACGCGGCCTGCAACAGGGTCCAATCTCCTTCTTGGAAAGGATCAATTTCGGGGGCATGATCACTCCCCCAGGCTTGGCCTTCCAACCGGACTCCATCCTGGAGGATGAGGATGCGTTGGCTGTGCAGACCGTTCAGGACCGGCTTGGCCAATTGGCCTCCGGCGGACAAGACAGACAGCCCGGGCAGGGTCTCCAGTTGTCGCGCAAGGGGTTGTCCCGAGTGTTCTAAGGCTTTGGCGGCGCTGAGCCGGGCGTATTCCGAGCCTTGGCCTAGGACTTGGTTGATAATTTCCACGGTGGGGAGTTGAAGGGACCTGGAACTGTCTAAGGGTTGCCCGTTCAAAGTGCTATCCATGTCCTGGGTTAGCCAGGGATGACTGCTCAGTAGTATGGCCCCAATTAAATGCAACATCGTTGCAAATATACCTTGAACTTTGCGTTTCTGTCCTTTTTCCTTATTTTCGGCCGCTCATGAACTCAACGCTATACACCTCATCGCTCCAAGCGGTCATTTTTGATTTGGATGGGGTCTTGGTGGATACCGCCAGATTTCACGATCAGGCATGGGCGGAATTGGCGTTGGGTTTGGGGTATGTTTTGACCGAAACCGACCGCCATGCGCTCAAAGGCCGCTCCCGTGCCGACTCCTTGGAATACCTCTTGGAGAAGGCCGGATGGAATGATGCGGATCCTTCCCAAAAATCCAGGTGGTTGCAAGCCAAAAATGCCCGTTATCTTGAATTGGTTGAGGCATTGACGCCTCAAGACGCTGCCCAAGGTGCCCTTGTTCTTCTCGATCAACTCAAGAGTCAGGGTATCAAAACGGCTTTGGGTTCGGCTAGCCAAAACGCTGCCAAGGTTTTGCAAAAGATCGGTTTGGATTCTTGCTTTGATACCGTGGTGGATGGAACCCGCACCACACGCTCCAAACCGGATCCCCAGGTTTTCTGGATGGCTGCTCAGGATTTAGGATACGAACCCGCTCACTGTGCGGTGGTCGAGGACGCCTTGGCGGGGGTTCAAGCCGCCTTGGCCGGTGGATTTTTGACCATAGGATTGGGGGATGCCTCGGTACTGCTTGGCGCCCATAGGGTCGTGCACCAATTTTCGGAACTTTCGGTGCAGGGTCTACAGGCTTGGCATTTCGCTTTTAACCATAACAACACATGACAAAGTCACCTCTGTTTGGGGTCGATCCCTGGGCCGTGACCCAGGAGGGCTGGGATGCCTCTCTGCACGAAGCCGCCGAAAGTATTTTTAGTTTGGGCAATGGATTCTTTGGGCAACGTGCCATGCACGAGGAGACCTACAGCGGTCATTCGCTTCAAGGTTCCTACGTCGCCGGTGTTTATTACCCCGACAAGACCCGGGTAGGTTGGTGGAAAAACGGTTACCCCGAGTACTTCGCCAAAGTCCTCAACAGCACCGACTGGTTGGATATGTCGTGGTCGGTCAACGGTCACACTGCCGACCTTGCCTTGGGTCCACCCACGCAGTATCGTCGTTCTTTGAATCTTAAAGAAGGCGTGTTGACCCGGCAATGGGAGTGGATTACCCCGGATGGGATTCAATTGAAGGTGGATTCGGAACGTTGGATTTGCAAGGCTAGGCCGCATTTGGCGTGTATTCGTTACCGGATCAGCACGGATAAGGCCTGCGATTTGCGATGGGTTTCGGGGCTGAATGGCCAAGTGCGCAATCGGGATGCCAATTACGAAGAAATGTTTTGGAAAAGGGGCCACGAAGGGGGCGGTCCAAGGGGCTATGTCCAAACCGCGACCGCCAAATTGGATTTTGAGGTGGGTGTTGCGGCCGAACATTGTTGGGAATTTTCGCGGGATCGTGCACATTCGTTGGGGGACTTTGTGCCCCAGGATTGGGTATCCCGCCAGGAGCTGATTCTTCGTTTGGAAGCCGGTGATACGGTCGTTTTGAACAAGCGGGTTGCGGTACTTTCGACCCTGCATGCTCCTGCGCTTGCTCTGCAGGCCAAGGCCATGGAGGTTTTGGATGAAGTACAATCCCTGAGCCACGAGGAACTCCGCGCTGAACAGGCCGCTGCTTGGGATTTGTTATGGAAGCAAGCGGATATTCAAATCGAAGGCGACCCCAAAGCGCAGCAGGGGATACGTTTTAATATTTTTCATTTGCACCAGACCTACAACGGTTTGGATCATCGACTTAATATTGGCCCCAAGGGTTTTACCGGAGAGAAATACGGTGGCTCCACCTATTGGGATACCGAAGCATACTGCATTCCTTTTTATTTGGGAACCGCCCCCGCACGGGTTGCCAGGCAATTGTTGGAGTACCGTTATCGTCAGCTTGACAAAGCCATCGCCAATGCCCGTAAATTGGGGTTCAAAGACGGGGCGGCCTTGTTTCCTATGGTGACGATGAACGGGGAAGAATGCCACAACGAATGGGAGATTACGTTTGAAGAAATTCATCGGAACGGGGCCATGGTCTATGCCATCGATCAGTACGTTCGCTACACCGGTGATCGTTCCTATTGGTGGCAGGGTGGATTGGAGGTCATGGTGGGCGTGGCCCGCTTTTGGGCTCAGCGGGTGCATTGGTCCGAGGTGCGCAAGGCCTGGGTCATGCACGGCGTCACCGGGCCTAACGAGTATGAAAACAATGTCAATAACAATTGGTACACCAATTACTTGGCCCGCTATTGTTGGCGCTATACCCTTGAGGTGATGGATCTTATTCGTCAAGAACAACCTTCCTGTTGGAATCAAATTGCGACCCAAATTCGGTGGAGTGAATCCGAAGCCTTGGACTGGAAAGCCAAAGCCGACGCCATAGCCCTGCCTTCCGATGAGGTTTGGGAATTTGGTTGCAGCAAGACGGCTACTTGGAAAAAGAGCAGCAATTGGCATCCGAACTCCAGTCAGATCAACGCCCCATCAACCAACATTGGTCATGGGATCGCATCTTGCGCTCTTGTTTCATCAAGCAGGCGGATGTTTTGCAAGGGAATGATGGTCTTTGAACAGGATTTTAGCTTGGAAGATCTGCGCCGCAATTTTGAATTTTATGAGCCCCGCACGGTCCATGAATCGTCCTTATCCCTTGCGTTCATTCGGTTTTGGCAGCCCGTTTGGGAATGATGGACAAGGCCTACGAAATGTATTTGCGCACATCCCGCCTGGATTTGGACGACTACAACCGGGAGGTCCACGAAGGATTGCACATCACCTCCATGGCCGGTACGTGGATGTCGGTGGTGATGGGATTTGGGGGATTGCGCATCGTCGACGATGGGTTGGCCTTGGCTCCGGTTCTGCCTGCGGCGTGGTCGGGTTACAGGTTCCAATTGCATTGGCGAGGTGCGGATCTGCATTTTCGTCTGAATAATCAAGGTTTAGAATGCCTCCTGGAGGGAATGCCATCGTGTACGTTGCATCTGTATGGCCGTTCGGTCACCTTGGAGTCCGGTCAGGCCTTGGTGATTCGACCGTCTTAGGCTTAACTTTCCCTTTACAAAAAGGGATTTATGGCTATATCAACGATCGCTCATCGCGATGCATCCTCACCTAACCTTGCTGGTTCAGCTTCCAATACGGAACAAGAACACCGCCCCAAGCTGAGCTTTTGGCAAATTTGGAACATGTCCTTTGGTTTCTTGGGCATCCAATTTGGTTTTGCGCTTCAGGGGGGGTACATGTCCAGAATTTTTCAAACCCTGGGGGCGGACAAGGACCAAATCCCTATGTTATGGATTGCTGCCCCTTTGACCGGTCTCTTGGTACAGCCTATTATCGGCTACCTCAGCGACCGAACATGGAATGTGCGTTTGGGTCGGCGACGACCCTTTTTTTTGGTGGGAGCCGTTTTGAGTTCCTTGGCTTTGTTTTGGGTGCCGTATTCTTCGGCGCTTTGGATGGCCGCCGGGTTTTTATGGGTTTTGGATGCGTCCATCAACATATCCATGGAGCCCTTTCGGGCCTTGGTCGCTGACAAATTACCCGAAAGTCAACGATCCTACGGTTTTGTGGTCCAAACCTTGATTATTGGTATTGGCACCTGGGTTGCCTCCAACTTGCCATGGCTGCTCACGTTGATGGGGGTTTCCAACGAGGCTCCCGAGGGGGTCTTGCCCGATTCGGTGCGCTGGGCCTTTGCTATCGGGGCGCTGTTTTCATGGGTTCTATCCTTTGGACGGTGTGGACGACCAGCGAGGAAGCTCCTGAAGACTTGGCGGCTTTTCGACGTCAAAATGCCGAGAAAGCCGGTATGTTTCACGGCATCCAAGAGATTTTTGTGCAGATGGGGCAAATGCCGGCTGTGATGTGGCGTTTAGGTTTGGTTCAATTCTTTTCGTGGTTTGCCTTTTTTACGATGTGGTCCTTTGCCACGCCGGCCCTAACGGAACATGTTTTTGGAGCCCCCATGCCCGATGCTGGTGCGGCCGATTACGATGCGGCATTTGGGGCCTACAATGTAGCCGCCAACAAAGTGGGTTCCGCCATGGGTTTGTACGGACTCTCTTCCATGGGTTTCGCCTTGGTTTTGACTTTGGTGACGGCTGTTCGTTCGATCAACCGCCGTTTTATTCATGGGTTATCGTTGACATTCGGTGCCATGGGTTTTGGCCTGATGGCTTTGGCTGGACCGCAGTATCCGGAGCTGCTCAATTTGAGTTTCGGCCTGATAGGCCTCGCTTGGGGTAGCATTCTTAGCATGCCTTATGCGATTTTGTCCTCCCATGTGGCTCCGGAGCGGATGGGTATTAGCATGGGTCTATTTAATATGTTCATTGTTATTCCCCAAATTGTGGCGGCCTTGGGTGGGGTCAATTGGGCCTATAAATTTATCTTTGGGGAAGCAGTCGTTCATACGATGAGCCTTGCGGGTCTGAGTCTGTTGTTGGGCGCTTTGTCGGTTTTGGTACTGCCGGGGTCAAAGCAAAGTGAATGTTAAACCAATTTAATTTTGTTCACTTTCAGACCTTCGCCTATTTTTGGGGCTAATTCGTTACGACCATGAAGAGATTTTTTTGCCTAGGGCTTTTGGCGGCTTGTTTTTATCCGATGACCGGTGCGGCCTCTCATTTATTGAGTGGCTACATCGGGGTGGTCCAAACCTCCAACGATTCGGTGCGCATTCAGGTTAGTCTTTACCTGGATTCCATGGGTTTGATCAACCCCCAATTATCGGTAGAACGTTGGGACATGGCCGGAGGAATTTCTCAGTTGAACGGGACAGTTAGCCTCACTCAACAAAATGTTACGGTTTTTCAGGGTGTCCGAATCGTTTCATACCTGAGTTTACCACTTGCGTTGGCAGCCGGTAATTACCGATTTGTGTACAAGCATTGTTGCCGTAATCCGTTGGTCATGAATATGCCATCGATTGCCCCTGCTTTCCAAACGGTTATTGGTACCGATTATACCAAAACTCCGGCTTCCGGACCGCCCAGCACCCATTCCAATACCCCCATTTTTACAAGCCCGGTTCCCTACCAGTTGTTGGAGGATACCGTTCAAATGCTGGCTTTTGGTTCTTACCTGACCGAGCCCGATGGGGACTCCTTGGCGGTGGAAGTGGATTCGATTCTGATTGATCACGGGACCAACGGGTTCAATGCGGCATCGATGGCGACCCCCTTATCGGCATGGGGTCCTTATTTGGTCGGACCCAGCACCCTGAATGCATTGTGGAGGCCCGATTCGGCCGGTCTCTTCGCGGCGGGATGGCGCATCAAAGAATTTAGAAATGGTCAAATGATCGGGGTTCAACATGTTCAACATCATTTTAGGGTATTGGCTTACCGACCCAGTTCAATAAAAGACTTGGAACAAGGGGGTCCAACCACCTGGGATCCCGAATTGGAGGCTGATTATTACAACCTCAACGGGCAATTGGTCTATCGCGGTATTTGGGGCAAAGACCGTCGTTACGATGGGGCCTTAGTCATTCGTCAGGGACGACGTTCTTGGAAGCAGGTTTGGCTTCCGTAGGTCGCTGGATAAGCGCTCCTATGTACCGTTTATTGATGGCTTACGTGCCGTTTGTCTTGGTCAATTTGGCCTTGGATTTTTATGTCTTGAGGCATGGACGATTGGCCTTTCCCGCCATGCAGGAACGTCCTCGCGCTTGGTGGGGTATAGGCTACGGGGTTTTGCAAGGGTTGATTTATGGGGGATTGCCTTTCCTGGCTTGGTTGGGGTGGGAACAGCAACCGGCTTTGTTCCGTAACGTGGTTCAAACCTCGGTTTTGGCCGTCCTAGTTTTTAAGGTATGGGCCTTGCCTTGGTGGTTGATGGAGGATGGTCGGAGGGCATGGATCGCGGCCATGGATCGCATTTTTGGGAAGCCCAAGCCCAGCCCCACGAAAGTCGCACAAGGGGAGGGGTTGAGTCGAGGGGCTTTTTTGAGTCGATTGGGTTATATCCTGGGCGCTGTTCCTTTGCTGTCGCTGGGTGCAGCGGCTGTAAGTGGTTCGGCATACCGATACCGTGTACATTTTCAACGGGTTGTGATCAAAGGTTTGCCGGCCTCCTTCAAGGATAAACGTTTGGTTCAACTTAGTGATTTGCATACCGGTTCATGGGATGATGCTGAAGCGATACGCAAGGGGATTCAAATGGTTTTGGATTTGAAGCCGGACCTTTTGGTCTTTACCGGAGATTTGGTCAATACCCAAACCGCAGAGGTGGAACCATGGATGGAGGTCTTGAGGTTATTGAAAGCGCCTTTGGGGGTTTATTCGGTGTTGGGAAACCACGATTACGGAGATTACCGTACCTGGGGTAGTCCCGAGGAAAAAGCCCAGAATTTTGAACAGATGCTCCAGACCCATCGGGATTTGGGTTGGCATCTTTTGAGGAACGAATCGGTTCTTGTTGCCGGCGAAAACGGGGACTATTTGGAATTGGTGGGTTGCGAAAATTGGGGAAAACGATCCGGCTTTGGGAAACAGTACGGGGATATCCAAAAGGCCATGGGTGGGGTTAGCACCCCCGGCCCTCACCTTCTTTTGACCCACGATCCTTCTCATTTTGATTTGCAAGTCTTGGGGAAGTACCCCTCCGTTGCGTTGACCCTGAGCGGTCACACCCACGGTATGCAAATGGGGATTGACATCCCGGGTCTGGCACGATGGTCACCGGCTTCTTGGGTGTATCCGCATTGGGCTGGACATTACGATTTTGGCGATCAACAATTGTATGTCAATCGGGGTTTTGGCTTCGTGGGCTTTCGAGGGCGTTTGGGTATTTTCCCCGAAATCACCTGTTTGGAATTGGGTTGACCCCCTCAACGTATCTTTGGTGAATGTTATGGGAACGTTTGCCGACCTCGTTGCAGAAACAGGGAATTTGGCCCTGGTCGGGTGAGCGGGCCTTCCTCCGAGAACTGTGTAACTATTTGGAGGAAACCCAGCCAGAGGCCTTATCCCTCACCGGGGTATTGGCCTTGGAGCAAAAACACCCTGACGAGGCACCCCATGCCCGTATCAAACGTCGTTTGATGGATTTTTTGGTGGACCAAATGGTCGAACAAGAATTTTCAACAAGCTGTATGGAACGTTATGGACCTTGGCTGGAACTTTTGGAACCCTCTTATTCGCCTTCGCTGGAGGATCAGCGCAAGGCCACCCAGGGGATGGGGCTTCTGCTCCAAAAAGCCTTTGGGGACGGTCGTGCAGATCATGAAGAGATCAAGAACATCCAAAACCTTGCCCTGACCTTTGAATTGAAGAGCGTCGATTTGGCCCCTTTGGTTCAGCGATACGCGGAACCGGTCCTGGGTCCCCTCCTTCAAGCCGGCGCGGGGGATGGCAAGCTTGATCCCATGCAATGGCAGACCGTACGCGATTATTCCTTGCTTTTGCAAATCCTCGGGCTTTCGTTGGAAAAGGAACGTTTCATCAAAACCCTCCAAAAAGTGAACATGCATCGTTCAGGACGAGGGGAAGATCCGGTGGGGCTGTACCTAACCCTCGGGTTCAAGACGTTTGAATTGGATCCGGTCTATGGGGTCAGTACCGTGCGATGGCACAAGGCCAAGGGACGTTCCAAACAAAGTGCAGATGGAAGGATTTACATCTACGCCAAGCAGTTGCTTTTCGTTTCAAGTGATTTGGTTTTGTTGTTGGATTCCAACAAGGTCAAGGACGTAGGGGCCAGCCTCTATGCCGTGGATCATTCCTATTTTTTGACGATGACGGTCTTGGAAGATGGTGCCGAGGCCACGCTGCGGGGCTTTGAAGACAAAATTTGGTTTGATCAGTGTTACAAGGTGCTTACCTCCGGGGACCTGGGTGCTGTTGCGAGTCCACCATCCGAAGCAGGTTCCAACGACACGAAGGCCACGCAGGGTCGTTCGCCAGGGGCCAAATCCATGGCCGGCTGGGAAGCTGCCTTGGAGGACTTGAACGCTTTGGTGGGTTTGGAAACCGTCAAAAACGAGATTACCAATTTGGCCAATTTGGTGCGCATGCAACAACGCCGATCCGATGCCGGCCTCAAATCGGTGCAGGTCGGATTGCACGCGGTCTTTACGGGGGCTCCAGGTACCGGTAAAACCACCGTGGCCCGGCTTTATGCCCGCTTACTCAAAGAATTGGGATTGCTCGCCAAAGGCCATTTGGTGGAAGTGGACCGCAGCGGTTTGGTGGCGGGCTATTCGGGTCAAACGGCTATCAAAACGGATGCGGTCATTACCAAAGCCTTGGACGGTGTCTTGTTTATTGATGAGGCCTACAGCCTAACCCCCGAAAGCGGGGAAGATCATTACGGGGACGAAGCGATTCAGGTATTGCTCAAGCGGATGGAAGATGAGCGTCAGCGATTGGTGGTGGTTGTGGCCGGCTATACCCAGGACATGGAGCGCTTCGTGGGCTCCAACCCCGGTTTGGCGAGTCGATTTACCCGCACGGTATCTTTTCCCAATTATGATCCGGCTCAATTGCTTTTGATTTTGGAGCGCATGGCGACCTCCAACCAATATTCGGTGGAGCCGAATCTTCGTGAAATTCTTTTGGAGCACTTTGCCAGGATTTGCGCTGCCGCCAAAGAGGATTTTGGCAATGCTCGCGTTGTTCGCAATTTGTTCGAACAATTGGTGTTGGCGCATTCCAATCGGTTGGCAACCATGAATCAACCTTCCAAGGAGGATCTTACCACTTTTACATCCGAGGATTGGCAACCCAATTGATTTTTTAGGATAAATTCAAAATACATTATGTTAAAATTAATCCCCAAACCCCTTACCTACGTTTTAATTGCATTTTTTATGTTTGGAATTTTCAAAACTTTGTTTTCGCAAGGCGATTCGGAAGGATTGCGGAATGCCCTTCAAAAGAAGGCCTTGTTGGTGGACGTTCGGACCCCGGGAGAATTTGCCACTGGTTCGGTTTCCGGAGCGGTCAATATTCCTTTGGACCGGGTTGAGCAATCCTTGAGTCGATTCAAGGGTCATGAAACCGTGGTGGTCTTTTGCCGTAGCGGCATGCGTTCATCCCAGGCCAAGGATATCCTCGTTCGCAACGGTTTCAAGGATGTCGTAAACGGTGGGACTTGGGAAAAAGTCAGGGATGCCAAGGCGGCCCTTGCTCCCAAAAAATGACAGGGTTCTGGCCTTTTTCGTTTGGGCAGGGGCCAGCCAGGGCGTAATTTTGTGCTCACTAAAAACCCCTGATCATGAGAATTACGGTCGCCAAAGGAGATGGCATAGGTCCTGAAATTATGGAAGCTACCTTGGCCATTTTGGAAGCGGCCGGAGCTGGTTTAACCTATGATTTTATTGAGGTAGGTGAGAAGGTTTACCTCTCGGGTAATACCGCCGGGATCAGCAGCGAGGCCTGGGATACGATTCGTCGTAACAAGGTTTTTCTCAAGTCGCCCATTACCACCCCCCAAGGCGGTGGTTACAAGAGTTTGAATGTTTCGACCCGTAAGTTCTTGGGGCTCTATGCGAATGTTCGGCCTTGTTTAGCCTGCATCCTATGGTCAAGACTTCTCATCCGGTGATGGATTTGGTGATTGTCCGCGAAAACGAGGAGGACTTGTACGCCGGTATCGAGCACCAGCAAACCGATGAGGTGGTGCAATGCCTCAAATTGATCTCGCGTCCCGGTTGCGAAAAGATTATTCGCTATGCTTTTGAGTATGCTGTTCAACAGGGTCGGCGTAAAGTCAGTTGCTTCAGCAAAGACAATATCATGAAGCAAACGGATGGTTTGTTTCACAAGGTTTTTGATGAAATTGCCGCGGAATATCCACAGATTCAGAACGAACACTGGATTATTGACATTGGGACGGCCCGCGTTGCGGTGCACCCCGAGGTTTTTGATGTGATTGTGACGACCAACCTATACGGGGATATTATCAGTGATGTGGCTGCAGAAATTACCGGTTCGGTGGGCATGGGGGGCTCTTCCAACATAGGCGAAACTTGCGCCATGTTTGAAGCCGTCCACGGTTCAGCGCCGATGATTGCCGGCCAGGGAATCGCCAATCCTTCGGGGTTACTCCAAGGCGCTGTGCTTATGTTGGTGCATTTGGGCAAGACCAAAGTGGCCGAACAGATTCAGAACGCTTGGTTGAGTACCATTGAAGCTGGAATTCATACCGCCGATATTTACACCGAAGGGCTGAGCCGCCAAAAAGTTGGTACGGCTGATTTTGCCGAGGCGGTCATTGCCCGCTTGGGGCAGCAACCGCAGCAGTTCAAGCCTGCTCGATATGCGGGGGACCAACCATTGCAGCTTAAACCCTACCGTCGTCCACCGCCCAAAATCAAAACCTTGGTGGGCGTTGATCTCTTTGTACATTGGGGTGGTTCCGATCCGGAGGCTTTGGCCATGCTTTTGCATGCATTGGATGGGGAGGTCTTGAAGCTCAAAATGATCACCAACCGGGGCATCAAGGTTTACCCGGGCGGATTTCCCGAGACGTTCTGTACCGACCACTGGCGATGTCGCTTTGTTGGGCCGGACGGTGTCGCTTTGGCCAAAGTGGATGTCATTGCCTTGCTTCAAAAGGCTGAAGCGGCCGGGGTGGATTTCATCAAAACCGAGCATTTGTACGCTTTGGATGGGGTCAAAGCCTTTTCGTTGGGGCAAGGGGAATAATTCGAAATATTCCTATATTTGCGCCGCTATGGCGTCGATTTTTCGTGCTGTTTTGTCATTTTTGGCCCTTGTTTTTTTACAAGGACAGGTGGTTATGGGGTCTGAATGGAAATCCAATGCAGACAAGTCCCCTCATCATGGGACTTCCTCCAATACAACCATCGTTTCCAGTTCCTACAACCCATCGTATTATGGCTTTAATAGAAATCTTGGTAACACCCCTAAGATTTCCCTGGGTTCGTTCATTCCGGTTTTCAAATTAGGCTACGCAACCGTCCCTTATTCCTCCCTTCTCGAAACCAAGGCGGTTCTCCGTTTCGTTTTGTTGTTTCGGGATTTATCATTTTTTAGTGGATTTACCAACGACGGACAATACCTTGCCAGGTTTTGTATATGGTTGATTTAGGCCTTTTTAGCTAAATCGCATCCATTCTTTTGCCTGCTTCCTAGCAGGTTTTCATCCACTTTAATTCAATTTTTATGGGATCAAGGACCTTGGGGTTTCTTGTCCTTTGGTGCTGCTTTTTCAAGTACGCCTCGGGTCAAGACACGCTCCGGTTGAGCCTGGTTCAGGCCAAAGCGCTCATGCTCAAGCAAAATCTTCAATTAGTTGCTTCACATTTTGATTTGGAAGCATCGGAAGCCAATCTACTTCAGGCCCGTGCTTGGAACAATCCATATTTCAATTGGAATCAGGACCTCTACAGTGTCGAAAAAAACAAGTATTTGAATTTTCAAAATCAATTTCTGGTTCAAATCGATCAGGTTTTCTCGATTGCCGGCAAGTACACCAAGACGGTGAAGTTGGCCAAGCTGGAAAATATCGGCAATCGCTTCTTGGTTCAAGACATCCTGAGAGCCCTTTTATACGAATGTGCCTTGTTGTACCAAGAGACCCTTCTTTTGCAATCCAAACAAGCCTTGTACCGAGAATCCGAAGAAGGCTATCGGATGGTCATTCAGTCGGCCCAAAAGCAAAGTGAACTTGGATTTTTGGCGAATAAAGAATTAATTCGCTTGCAATCCGAATTGTTAGCCCTGCGTACCGAAAGTTCTCAAAGCGCAGCAGCAATGCACCACGCGATGGGTCAACTTAAAATGTTGCTCCACCTGCGTCCCGATGTGGAACTCGTACTCGAAGAGCCTGATACCCTTCCCATGGAAGTTCCTTCCTTGACCAACCTGATGGCCAAGGGAGAAAGCAATCGCGCTGATTATTTATGGTCTCTCAACCAAATCCAGGTAGGGGAGGCCCAGGTTCAACTGCAAAAAGCCAAGGCGATCCCGGACATTACCCTGGGTTATCAACCCAAAGACCGAGGGAGTAATTATGTCAGACCTTATTCAGGAATAGAACTGGGCTTTGAATTGCCTCTGTTTCATCGCAATGTTGGTAACATCAAGGCTGCCCAGGCCCAGTTCAAAAAGGCTGAAATTGAAGCCCAACGTAAGGAAAATCAACTCATGAATGAAATCGCCTCCTCCTTAAAATCCTTTGTGGAAATCAAAAAAAGCTTTGAGCGATTCAGTTCTTCTTTTCTGGAAGAGGTGGATGGTCTCCAAAAAAGTGCTGAACAGAATTACCTCAAAAAGAACATCAATATCCTTGAATACATTGACCTCAAGAGAATTTACCTCCAAAACCGAATGCAATACTTGGAGGTTCGTTCCCAATTATTAGAATCTGCTGGAAAAGTGAATTTCACGGTCGGAACCGAAATCTTGCCTTAATATGAAAAATCTATTGTTTTTGTTGTTATGGACTCTTTCCTTGCCTTTATACGGTCAAGAAGTGCCCTCGAAGGCTGTCGCCCCCAAGGCAGCGTCCATGAATCGTCCATGGATTTGGGGTGCTCATTTTCAAGCCGCTTGGAATGGGGTGACAGGACCTCAATTACCCGGTACGTTTTTCTACAAGCCAGGGGTGGCCGGGGCTCTCTTGATGGAATACTATCCATGGTCCTGGGTCGGCTTTGGAACGGGTCTTGGTTATACCTCCCGTGGGCCTGGCAAAATCAATCCAGATCTTGATCAATCCTTGGGCAATCCGGATTCAACCTATCGCGAGCATTATTATTTCAGAACGATGGACGTTCCCTTCTATGTGGCATTGAGAAGTCCGTCATTTAATCAAAATCGTTGCCGCTTATCAACACGAATCGGTGGGGGCTTGAGTCGAAATTTCAAGTCGACCTACATGTTTCACAGTGTGGAGGATGGTTTTCATGATTACAGAGATATGACGAATGATTTTTACAAAACCGACTTTTTTACCCATGTTTCGGCCGGTTTGGATCTTAATTCCGGGTCTCAAACCCTGTTTCAGGTTCATGTGTATTGGCAGAAAGGTCAGAAAAATATATACAGAGCCGATGGAGCTCTCCATGGATTCACGGGCTATAACCAGGCCTTTGGTCTTCAATTAAGTTTCTTTTACTAAAAATGTTATGAAAAATTTAATCATCGCAGGAGTCTTGGGCTCCATCTTTTTTTCGTGCCAAAGGGACGAAGAGGTTCAATCCGTCCCCTTTGAATTGAGCCAAACTATGTTGAACGAAATCCAGACCACACCGGCTCAGATTTTGCCTGTGGAGGAGGAATTGTTACTCAACGGTAAAATCACCTTTAACGAAGACAAAGTCGCCCGGGTTTTTCCGTTAACCGGAGGTTTCGTCAAAGAATTAAAAGTTGAATTAGGGGATTATGTTGACAAAGGACAGGTCTTGGCCCTGGTTCGAAGCCCTGAAATTGCAGGCTACACCAAAGAAGAAATTGAAGCCTTGGCCCTCAAAAAGACGGCAGAAAAGAAATTACAGGTATCGGAAGAACTCTTTCGTTCCGGTATTATTTCGGAGTTGGAATTGACCGAAGCACGCAAAGATTTGGAACGCGCAATTGGTGAGTACAACCGAATCCAGGATGTTTTGGATATGTACAGCGTATCCAAAGGGGCCATCTATCCGATCAAGTCCCCTGTATCGGGGTATGTCATCAAAAAGGATATTTCCTTGAACATGGAACTTCGGACCGAAGACATTAGCCCCGCTTTTGTGGTTGGTAGTCTGGCCGAAGTATGGGTCATGGCCAATATCTACGAATCCGATATTTCGAAGGTTCAAAGGGGAGCACAAGTCGATGTCAAAACCATATCATATCCCGACAAGGTATTCCAAGGTCGGATTGACAAGGTCTTTAATTTATTGGATCCGGAATCCAAGACCCTCAAGGCCCGGGTTGTTTTGGCCAATCCCAACCTTTGGCTGAAGCCAGAAATGTTTGCCTCGGTTCGCGTGGCGGTTACTGGATCCGATCAGAAACTGGCTGTTCCTGCCCATGCCGTCCTATTCGATAAAAACAAACACGTGGTGATGGTTTTTAAGTCCAAAAACAAAATCGAAACCCGGCAGGTGGAAGTCTATTCCGAAAATTCCAAATATGCCTACCTCGAATCAGGTCTCAAGCCGGGGGAACAAGTCATTACCAAGCATCAATTGTTGATTTACGACGCTTTGAACGATTAATACGACTCTGATGAATAAGTTCGTAAAAAGCCTGGTGGCTTTTTCTCTCAAGAATAAATTCTTTACCTTTTTTGTTACCGGGCTTTTGGTGGTGGTCGGTACATGGAGTTATCTCCAGACGCCCTTGGAAGCCTTCCCGGATGTAACCAATACCCAAATCATTCTTGTAACACAGTGGAACGGCCGTTCTGCGGAAGAAATGGAGCGCTTCGTAAGCATTCCCATCGAAGTGGCCATGAACAGTGTTCAAAAGAAGTCCAGTGTACGTTCGATTTCCATGTTTGGATTGTCGGTTATCAAAATCATTTTTGAAGACGATGTGGATGATTTTTTTGCAAGGCAACAGGTCAATAATCTTCTACGTAATGTCAATTTGCCGGAAGGGGTGACGCCCGATGTACAACCACCTTACGGGCCTACCGGTGAAATTTTTCGTTATACCTTAAAAAGTAATCGTCCCTCCTCCGAATTATTGGTCTGGCAGGATTGGGTGATTGACCGACAGTTGCGGACGGTTCCTGGAGTCGCGGACGTTGTTTCCTTTGGTGGTGCTCGGCGTGTGTACGAAGTCAGTGTGAATCCCGATCATTTAGCCGATTTTTCCTTGACCCCCTTGGATGTTTATCGGGCCCTGACGGCGGCCAACAAGAATGTAGGGGGGGATGTCATCGAGAAGAACGGACAGGCCTTTGTTGTGCGGGGGATGGGGCTTTTTCAAAACCTGGAGGATATCGAAAATGTTTTGATCAGCAGTCGCAACGGCGTACCTGTTTTGGTCAAGCACGTGGCCGATGTCCGCATAGGAACCTTACCACGAGTTGGCCAAGTTGGTTTGGACGAAAACGATGACATGGTGGAGGGAATCGTTGTGATGAGGAAAGGTGAAAATCCATCCAGGGTATTGGCGGCACTCAAAGAAAAGATCTTGGAGATCAATCAAAAAGTTCTGCCCTCCGATGTTCAGATGGAGACATTCTACGACAGGGATCGTTTGATGACCTATTGCAGAGAAACGGTGCTGACCAACCTAACCGAAGGTATATTGTTCGTGACCTTTATTGTCTTTGTCTTCATGTTGGATTGGCGGAGTACCGTGATTGTTTCGGTCATTATTCCCTTGTCTTTGCTTTTTGCCTTTATGTGTTTACGCTTCATGGGGATGTCGGCCAATTTATTGTCCATGGGGGCCATTGATTTTGGAATCATTATTGATGGTGCCGTTGTCATGGTGGAAGGCCTTTTTGTTTTGCTAGCCCACAAGGCCCACCAGGTCGGCATGCCCCAATTCAATCGATTGTCCAAATTAGGGATGATCAAGAAAACGGGAACGGAACTCGGGAAAGCTGTTTTCTTTTCCAAACTCATCATCATTACCAGCTTGATTCCCATTTTTTCCTTTGAAAAGGTGGAGGGAAAACTTTTTCTCCATTGGCCTACACTTTGGGTTTTGCCTTGTTGGGAGCTCTCTTTTTTACCCTGACCCTTGTCCCTGTTTTGACGAGTCTTTTGTTTCAAAAAAATGTCGCCGAAAAAAGAAATCCTTTGGTAGATTTTTTCAATCGGATCGTTTCCAAAGGATTTTCATGGACCTATGACCATGTTCGATGGACGGCCCTTGCCACGGTTGTTTTGGTTTGGGGTCTTTGTTTTCCTTTAAATTCTTGGGCACCGAGTTTCTACCGACCCTCAACGAGGGAGCCCTATGGGTAGAGGCCAAATTACCGATGAGTTCATCCATCCAAGAAACTTCCAAATTTGTTCACATTTTTCGTTCCAAAATCAATGAATTTGACGAGGTGGAATCGGTTTTATCCCAAATAGGCCGTTCCAACGATGGAACCGATCCTTCGGGGTTTTTCTATGTTCAATGCCAGGTGAACCTCAAGCCCAAAAAAGAGTGGAAACGAAGGATCAGCACAGATCAATTAATCGAAGAAATGGACCGGAAACTACGGCAATACCCTGGGGTGGTTTATAATTATTCGCAACCGATTATTGATAATGTGGCCGAGGCCGTTGCAGGTATTAATGCATCTCTCGCGGTCAAAATATTTGGCGATGATTTGGAGGTTATGAATGCCAAAGCCGATTCGGTTGCAGAAATTCTACGTTCGGTTCAGGGGGTGAAGGATTTGGGTATTTTGAGGAACCTCGGCCAACCTGAATTGGGTATTCAGTTGTCCCCGACCAAAATGGCTGCCTTTGGGGTCATGGTCGAGGACGCGGCATCGGTGATTGAAATGGCTGTAGGTGGGAAGACAGCGACCTATTTTTACGACGAAGCCAAAAAATTCGATGTCCGCCTTCGGTTTCAAAAAGATTACCGTAATTCGATCGAAGATCTTCGTCAACTCAAAGTACCGGCTGCCGGTGGTAAACTTATTCCACTTCAAGAAATTGCCGCGATAGAGCAGGTAAGTGGGCCTGCTTTTGTATACCGCGATAACAACAAACGTTTTATTGCGATTAAATTCTCCATCCGTGAGCGGGATTTAGGAAGCACCATTGCCGAGGCTCAACAAAAGGTGGAAGCCTCCGTTCACCTCCCCAAAGGGTACGAGGTCAAATGGAGCGGTGAGTTCGAGAACCAAGTCCGCGCCCAAAAACGCTTAGCCCAGGTGGTCCCTGTATGCCTTGTGATTATCTTTTTTATTCTGTTTCTTGCCTTTGGTAATAGCAAGGATGCCGGTCTCGTGCTCATCAATGTCCCCTTTGCTTTGGTAGGTGGCATACTTGCATTGCACGTGACAGGAACCATCTTTAGTATTTCGGCGGGTATTGGTTTTATCGCCTTGTTTGGATTGTGTATCCAAAACGGTGTGATACTCATTTCGGTCTTTAAGCGAAACTTGGAGCGGGGTATGATGATGCAGGAAGCGCTATTTGAGGGGGTGCGTGAGC
>RFMW01000065.1 GCA_009927485.1 Sphingobacteriia bacterium | reverse complement strand
GTGGTTCTGCTGATTTTCGTTTTGTTATGGCTGGAACTGGCGGTGGGGATTTTCGGATCCCCCATCGCCGGCTCCTAAAGGAGGGGCGGACACTGTTCTCCATTTGGTTCCTTAACCAAAAATCTGAGAGAAAAAATTTGCGAAAAGCAGCGTTTTTCACTACCTTTCGCAAAAAATCACTCTCATGAAAGGTTCAGAGCCACCAATGAACGCTGAAGAATGGGTATACCATCAGGTGTCGATGGGTCAATATTCGTTTGCCCTCCATAGGTTCCGTGCGGATTTTCCTGAGCAGTCCGATACGGCTCATAAGTTTGCCTTGAAAAGATTGGTTGACAAAAAGCGGATTTTATCAATCCACAAAGGATTTTACCTAATCATCCCGCCCCAATACAGGTCCAAGGGAATCCTTCCGCCCACTATGTTTTTGGATGCGTTGATGAAAGAATTGGATAGGCCTTATTACTTGGCTTTGTTGAACGCAGCTGCCTATCATGGAGCAGCGCACCAGCAGCCTCAGGAGTTTTTTGTGGTGACTGCATTTCCTGTGTTGCGGCCAATGCAGAAAAAAGGGTTAAAGGTGAATTATGTTAGCAAAAAGGAAATTCCGGCAACTTTGTTAGACATTCGAAAAACCGAGGCCGGATATCTAAAAATATCAAATCCTGCCCTTACGGCCACTGATTTGATTCAGTATTCGAAACGGGTGGGTGGCATCAACAGGGTAGCTACAGTTTTGGCTGAATTGGTTGAGCGAATTCAACCCAGTGCTTTTGACAGCAACCTTCTGGAACACGTTCCAGTAACCGCCTTGCAGCGTTTGGGTTATCTGCTAGACAATATATTGGATCAAAAGTCGTTAGGAAATGCCTTGTACAAGGCACTGCAAAACAGCAAGGCAACTTTGTTTCGCATTCCATTGAAAGCCTCCACTCCAATTAATGGTTCGGCCTCCTATGATCGATGGAAAGTAATCGTGAATGTGACCATCGAACTTGACCAATGATACCACAGGCGTATATCACGGAATGGAGCAACCACGTTATTCCGAGGACATTGATTTGGTCCAAATTAACGCAGAGCCGTTCGGCCCCCTGGTGAATCGTATAAGAGATAGATTGGTCTTTTTGGGTGAGCCAGCCCGCAAGCAAAAAGAAAACAATTTCACTCTGCATTACCGTTTTGAATCGGAGTTTCCTCCGATTCAAAAACTGCGCCTCAAAGTAGAAACCAATTGCCGAGAACACTTCACTGTCTTGGGCTACCAGAAATTTCCATTTCAGGTCAATTCTTCATGGTTTAAAGGTTCTTGCAACATCACCACCTATCCCTTGGAAGAACTATTGGGTACAAAACTCAGGGCCTTGTACCAACGAAGAAAGGGTCGTGATTTATACGATTTGTTCAAGGCGCTGGTGCAAGTACCTGACTTGGATAAAAAGGCCCTGCTCCAATGTTATCATGCCTACATGGATTTTGGGGTAGCTGAACCTCCAACTCAAAAAGGATTCCTTCAAAACTTGGAGGTTAAAATCCGAGATGATGAATTCACCGGAGATATAGCGGCCCTTCTACGGCCAACAGAAAAATACGACCAGGAATTTGCCTTTGAATACGTGCGTACGGAATTATTGGATCAAATGGAAGTCAGCAAATCAAACAACTGATTACTCCACCGTGACGGACTTGGCGAGGTTGCGGGGCTGGTCCACGTTGCAACCCCGGAGGATGGCGATGTGGTAGGCCAGCAATTGCAGCGGTATGCTGGTGAGCAGGGGGCAAAAGCTTCTTGAACCGGAGGTACCTCGATCACATAATTGGCGATCTCGGCTGCCTGGACATCGCCTTCGGTGACCAAAGCGATGATGATTCCTTTGCGGGATTTGACCTCCTGCATGTTGGAGATGACTTTCTCGTATTGGGCGTTTTGGGTGGCAATAAAGACCACCGGCATTTCTTCGTCGATCAGGGCGATGGGCCCGTGCTTCATTTCGGCAGCCGGGTAGCCCTCGGCGTGGATATAGCTGATTTCTTTGAGTTTGAGGGCGCCTTCCAGGGCCACGGGGAATTGGTAGCCCCGTCCCAAATAAAGGAAATTGCGGGCATCGCAGAATTGGGCGGCGATTTCTCGAATATGGGCATCGCTTTGGAGGATCCGTTCCACCATCGGTGGAATGCTTCCAATTCCAAAAGGTTGTTCTGCAGTTGGGTTCTCGATATGGCGCCTTTGCGGTAGCCGGTCCACAAGGCCATCTGGGCCAGGACCGTGACCTGGGCGGTAAAGGCTTTGGTGGAGGCCACCCCGATCTCGGGGCCGGCATGGGTGTAGGCCCCGGCATGGGTGGCGCGGGCAATCGATGAACCGATCACGTTGCAGACACCCAGGATGGTGGCTCCTTTTTCTTTGGCCATTTCGATGGCGGCCAGGGTATCGGCGGTTTCACCGGACTGTGAAATGGCGATGACCACATCTTCGGGGTAAATCACCGGGTCCCGGTAGCGGAATTCCGAGGCATATTCCACCTCAACGGGGGTGCGGGCGAATTCTTCGAACAGGTATTCCCCAATCAATCCGGCATGCCACGATGTACCGCAACCAATAATGAGAATGCGGCGGGCATTGACCAGTTTGAATTGGTATTCCTGCAATCCGCCCATTTGGATTTTGCCGATATCGCTGCGTATGCGTCCGCGCATGGAGTCGGCGATGGAGCGGGGTTGTTCCCAAATTTCTTTGAGCATAAAATGGTCAAAACCACCTTTTTCGATGGCTTCAAGTTCCATCTCCAACTGATGTATTTTGACATCTTTCTTTTCGTTGTGGATGGTTTGGATGCTGAGCTTGCGATCCCGTATGCAGGCCATTTCCCCATCGTTGAGGTAGACCACACTTTTGGTATGTTCGATGATGGGGGAGGCGTCCGATGCCAAGAAAAATTCATTGTTGCCAACACCGACCACCAATGGGGAGCCTTTGCGGGCGGCTACCAAGGTGTCTTTGTCTTTTTTCGATAGGACCACGATGGCATAGGCCCCGTGGACTTCGTTGAGGGCCAAGCGAACCGCTTCCTCGAAGCTGACCTGCTGTTCGGTATAAATGTATTCAATCAAATGCGTCAAGACCTCGGTATCCGTATCCGAGAGGAATTGATGACCCTTGTTTTGGAGTTGGGTCTTGATGGTTTGGTAATTTTCGATAATACCGTTGTGAACCAAGGCCAACAAACCGTTGTGTCCAAAATGGGGGTGGGCGTTGCGGTCGTTGGGTTCCCCGTGGGTTGCCCAGCGGGTATGCCCGATACCCAGGTGGCCTTGGGTGTCTCTATCTCCGATATTGGTTTCAAGGTCGGCGACTTTGCCGGCTTTTTTGTAGGCGGTGATGTCTTGGCCGTCGTTCATGATGGCAATGCCGGCGCTGTCGTAGCCCCGGTATTCCAGTCTCTTGAGACCTTTGATCAGCAGGGGCGCCGCTTGGCGATCGCCCATATAGGCTACGATTCCACACATAAGAGAGGGGTTTGGTTGCCAAGGGGTTCGTTCCTTGGAAAGACAAAGATAAGTTACGGAATGCGGGTGTAGGTGATGCGCAGGCGGGGTTTGGTCTTGAGCCGTACCCTGGCAAGATTGCCCATAGGGTTCCCGGGGATTACGGCCAGATCATAGCCTTTGGGGCCTTCGGCCATTAATTTCTGGATATATCGGGTGATCCCAAATTTGTACCGCCCGTTGCGCAGGTAACCGTCGTAATACGATTCAAAGAGGTCGGGCATCAGCGATGCCATGTTACGGCCTTGGCTATCCAAGGGAACCAGAAAGAGCTGGGCAGGGGGCGCGATTTTTCCAAAGGCCAGGGTATCGGCGTTTTCGAATTCCAAAGTTGCTTGGTGAATGACCCAACGGTTCTCTTGGAACGGCAGGCTCAAGCTGTCCATGCCGGAACGACTTCGCAACACACGGTACAGGGAATCCGAACTCAACCGGGTTTTGACCCCGGAACCTGCTTGTACATAGCTGATTTGGAGGCTGCTGTCTGAACCGCTGTGCCGATTCAAATCGTGCAGGAGCGTAGAGCCTGCATAATCAAATCGAAAGATATTTCGGCTTCCGGATACTGGACGTAACATCAAATCGAGTCGTCGGCGTTTGCTGCCGCTACGGTAATACAAATAAAGTCCGGTTTTGGTCGCAAGGGGGTTGCTTTGCAAGAGCAAACCGGTCCCGTTGTTGACGGCATCCGGGTGCATGATCGCCTCCACCCACAGCCCTTTGAAGAATTGAACGAAGGCGTCTGCGTTGCGGTATTCTACGCTGTCCCGTCCGCTCAATAATTTGTTGGCAAGGTTGCTGCCTTCAGGATAGGCATCTTGGCCGTCCAATCGCATGCGCAATACCCCGCTCACGTTCACTACCGTTCCTGATGAGGAGTCAGCAGGTTCGTTGATCGGCTGAACCAAACCGCTGCGGTAACGGAAATTACGAACGGCCAAGGGCGTGCCGGTGGTTCGAACAGGGTCTCTCGAAAAATAAACTTTGGAGCTGCTGACGGTAGGGTTGATTTCGTGAGCACGCAACAAGAGGGTCGTGGTGGTGTCCCCTTGGTAGCCGGACAGGCTGATTGACAAAATCAATGAATCCAAGGTGAGCGTGGAATCCGGATCCGCCAAACGAATATTCTCGCTGGTTGGGAGGACTTGAAAGGCGAAGGAGGCCGATGATTTCCCGAAGGAGGGATCATTCAATTCGCCCATGAGCAGGGCCGATGGCAATTGACTTTGAAGAGAATCCTCCATCACGGTGGAACCGACCAATTCTACGCTATCGGTGATGGTGGGAAAGCGATTATTTTCAGGAAGCAGGTCAAGGCCAAGCATCCCTTCTTGATTGCACGCGACCAGCATGGACAAGGTGCATGCCCAGGCAAGCCCCTTCGTCAAACTCATGGACTGCAGAAGGGAAGATTTAGCCCAAGGGCGTGGGGCCAAACCGCAGGGCCCGGCAAAACGAAATGCGTGGATGTTCTTCACGAATTGACCGTTTCAGAAACGGCCTGCAGAATGTTTTGGTACAGGCCCTGGTGGGCTTCGACCAAATTCCCGTAGGAAAATACCGCGTGCGGTACCGCGGGATCCACGTGGGGGTAGGCTTCAACCACGCTCTCTTGGTAAGAAACGGCATCGGCATGGGCAATGGCCAACTGGTGCAGTGCCTTTTCCTCCAGAGTTCCCAAACTTTCCAAGTCGCTTTCGGATACCATTTCTATTTTGGCTTTGGCGACGAGGTCTTTGCCCAATTTCTCTTTGAATTGGGGCGGATGAACCGAATACACCACCTTGGTTTGGCCAAAAACGGCGGTATGGCGGTAATAACGACGGATATAAAGCGGAATGAGGGAGGTCATCCAGCCGTTGCAATGCACGATGTCCGGGGCCCAACCCAGTTTGACGATGGTTTCGAGGACCCCTTTGCTGAAAAAGATCATGCGCTCGTGGTTATCGGCAAAAAACTTGCCTTTGTCATCCCGAATCCCGTGTTTGCGATGGAAATAATCCTCGTTATCCAGGAAGTAAACCTGCATACGGGCCTGGGGTAGGGAGGCGACTTTGATAATCAGCGGGTTGTCCGTATCGCCGATGACGATGTTAATTCCGGAGAGCCTGACCACTTCGTGCAGGCGGTGCTTGCGTTCGTTGATGGAGCCGTACCGAGGCATCAAGACCCTGATCTCCATACCTTGTTCCTGCATGGATTTCGGCAACTGCAAAGCGGCTTGCGCGATTTCGGAAATTTGGAGGTAGGGGTTCATTTCGTGGGAAACGAACAAAATGCGGGTTTTGCTGCTCATGGATGGACTCAAAAACGGGGAAGGAAGAATTTGAAGATTTATCCTGCAAAAATATAGACATTAAGGCCAAAATTGCAAAATTTAGCCTCCTCTATTCAGTCATTTGCTCTAATTTTCCAAGGACCACAGCCCATGCTTGTTACCAGAACTCTTGAAGAACTTCGTGAAGCCCTGGCCTCCTTGGAATCGTCCAAGGGGAAGGATGGAGGCCTGGTCCCTACCATGGGGGCACTGCACGAGGGCCACGGGGCCTTGATGCGTGTTGCGCGGTTATCGAAGGCTTGGGTTGCCGCGACCATTTTCGTCAACCCCCTCCAATTCAACCGACCCGATGACCTAGCGAGGTACCCCCGTCGCGAAGAGGAGGATTTTCGGCTCCTCCAGGAGCATGGGGTGGATCTTGTTTTTGCGCCCAGTCCCGAGGTCGTGTTTCCCCAAGATTGGGTAGCCCCTGACTTGGACCTGAATGGGTTGGACCTTCCCTGGGAGGGTGCTTTTCGGCCGGGGCACTTCAAGGGAGTGGCCACCGTGGTCAGCAGATTGCTGGACCTTATTCCGTGCGCTAACCTCTACATGGGTCTCAAGGATTACCAGCAATGCCTGGTGGTGGAGCGCTTGCTGCACCTGCGCAAGGCCATGTTGGGGTTGCCTGGCCCCGCCATGGTCCAAGTGCCCACGGTGCGGGATGCGGATGGCTTGGCCCTGAGTTCCAGGAATCTGCTCTTGACTCCGGATCAATTGGCTCGGGCCAAAGGCATAGCCCGTACTGGTCCTGGATGAAAGCCCACGGGCAAGGGCTCGAGCCGGTGGCCTTGATTGAACGGGCCTTGGAGCGATTGACAGCCGAAGGACTGCGCAACGAATACCTTGCCTTGGTCCGTGATGGAAGTTTGGATCCGTGGAGGAGGGGAGACGGAGCCCCCAGAGCCTTGTATGCGGGTTGGTTGGATGAGGTCCGCTTGATTGACAACGAATCCTTGCCCTTTCCTTAAAATACAGGTTGCAAGCGAATCCAAGGTCAATGCATATTTTCTTTGCCACGCAAATCCTTTCAATCTCGACGCTATGTGGGTACAGATGGTCAAATCCAAAATTCACCGGGTCAAAGTAACCCAGGCTGAATTGCACTATATCGGGAGCATTACCATCGACAGAGTCTTGATGGATGCCGCCGGATTGTTGCCCTTTGAACGTGTTCAAGTGGTGAACATCAACAACGGGGAACGCCTGGAAACCTATGTAATCGAAGGCGAACCGAACACGGGAATCATCTGTTTGAACGGACCCGCCGCCCGTAAAGCCCAGGTGGGGGACTTGGTGATCGTGATTGGCTACGGATACTACACCCCGGAGGAGGCCAAATCCCATCAGCCGTTGACGGTTTTCCCGGATGCCAACAACCGGCTGGTCCCTGCCTGATGGCAAGCACGGATTTGGAAGAGAAGAAGCCCCGCTTTTCCTGGGGGGCCGTTCTATCGCTCTTGGTGGGCGCCCTGCTTCTGTTTTTGGTGTTCAGGAAAATTGATTTCAAAGAATTTTCCGGAGCCTTGGCCCAAACCCGTTGGGGGTGGATAGGGGCCGCCTTGCTTTGCGGTCTCCTGAGCCATTGGTTCAGAGGGCTGCGTTGGGTCATGTTGGCGGAACCCTTGGGGCATCGTCCAGCGGCATTGCCTACATTTTATGCCGTGATGTCGGGATACCTCGCGAATTTGGCCTTGCCTCGTTTGGGTGAGATTACCCGTTGTTTGCTATTGGCCCGCAAAACACCTTTGGGATTCAATGCGTTGGTGGGCACGGTGGTTATGGAAAGGCTCATGGATTTGTTGGTCTTGGTGTTGTTATCCATGGTAGTCTTGGTGGCTTACAGTGAGTTGTTATGGGATCCGGTGATGGCCTTCTTGGGCGCACGGGCTTTGGGTGTTGGATGGCTTCAAGGATTCATGATTTTGGCGTTCATGGTCTTGCTGCCCATCATGTTATGGAAAATTTGGGGACGTTGGATTCCTGTTCCCGATAAATTGCGAACGATGTTGCGAGATTTTGGTCAAGGCATGACGGGATTGGGGAGTTTGCCTAATCCGGGTTTGTTTGTAGTTTATACCTTGTTGATATGGCTGGGGTACTTTATGATGACCTACCTCTGCTTTTTTGCTTTTCCCGGTGCAGAAGGTCTTGGCCTTGGGAGGCATTGTTGCTCCTGGTGGCCGGTGCCTTCGGTTTGTGATGCCGGTACAAGGGGGAATGGGTGCTTACCATGCGGCGATTGTTTGGACCTTGGGTCGTATTCCCGGGGTGGCCATGAGCGCCAGTTCGGCCCTTGCCTTCGCGACCCTTAGTCATTTGGCTCAAACTGTGCTGGTGGTCCTTGTGGGGGGGTTGTGTTATTTTTTGATGTCTTTGTTGCCTGATCATCCCAAGGCGAATTAATACGCAGGGTTCCATGAAGCCGTCTTCCTCGTCCAAGCCAATGACTTCCCGGGAAGCTCAGGAGCAATGTGCCGCATGGAGATCGGAGGGCCTTTCGGTGGTTTTCACCAACGGCTGCTTCGATTTGCTTCATCCTGGTCATTTGGCCGTTTTGCACGAGGCGGCGATGCAGGGGGATCGCTTGGTGGTTGGGCTCAATTCCGATCGTTCGGTGTCCAGACTCAAAGGTCCTGCCCGTCCGGTTCAGCGAGAAGAGGCGAGAGCAGCGGTTTTGGCTGCGCTGCAGGTGGTGGATGCGGTAGTGATTTTTCGGGGAAGACGATCCGGCCCTGCTGATCGAAGCCTTGCAACCCGATGTCTTGGTCAAAGGGGGCGATTATACCTTGGAGCAAGTGGTGGGGGCGGAAACTGTGATGGCCAATGGCGGAAGGGTTCATCTGGTGCCAACGCTGTTGGGCCATTCGACCACCGCTTTAATTGAACAATCCAATCGTAGGTAATGGGTTGGTTCGGCATCGCTCGTTTCATTTTGCGTCAACGAGTTCCACTCTTGGCGGTGGTGCTTATGTTGACGGCTTTCATGGCCTACCAAGCCTCGGAGATCCGCTTGTCATACCACGGGAATCGTTTGATTCCAGAATCGGATCCTGACTATATCGCTTACCAAGATTTTCGTGCAAAGTTTGGGGCCGACGGCAACGTAATGGTGGTGGGGTTGCAGTCGCCCAGATTGACCGATCCTTCCTTAATGCAACAATGGGTCAAACTCTCTGAACGTATTCGTAATATTCCAGGAGTTGTTCGTTGTCATACGGTCGCGGATTTGCCGATATTGTTGCGCAATGATTCGACGCGTTCCTTTGAATTTAAACGTCGCTTCCAAGATGGGGCATGGTTCCAAGGGGGTGCTGCATTTGGAAAAACCTATGAGCGTTTGTTGATCAATCCGGAAACCTCAACGACCCTGATGGCCGTTGCCCTGGATCCGGTAGCCTTGAACGATGCAAGGCGATTACGCATTGTGGCGGAGGTGGAAGATTTGGCGCATGCCTTTGGGGTTTCCACCGAATCCTCCGTTTATTTCTCGGGGTTGCCCTATATCCGCACGGTTATGGCCACCACCATCAAGGATGAATTGATTCTCTTTTTGATGGCCTCCATTTTGGTGACCTCGTTGATGCTCTTTCTCTTTTTCCGTTCACTGCAGGCAGTATTCTTGTCACTCACCTTGGTGGCAATTGGCTCGGTATGGGCCTTGGGGTTGATGAGTCTGTTGGGATATCAAATCACCTTGATATCGGGGTTGATTCCGGCATTGATGGTGGTTATCGGAGTACCCAACGGGGTTTATTTGGTTAACAAATACCACCATGAATTCCGAAAGCATGGGAACAAAATCAAGGCCTTGACCCGCATCATCGAAAGAATCGGGGTTGCTACCTTGATCACCAACGCCACGACCGCGGTGGGTTTCTTGGTGTTCTATTTTACGGAAAGTTCGATGCTTCAAGAGTTTGGCTTGATTACCGGACTCTCGGTTCTGCTGATGTTTGTGATCAGTATTGTGATGATTCCGGCGCTTTTGAGCTTCTTGCCGGAGCCCGGTTTTGGGCAAATTAAACACCTTGAAAATCAGCGTATTCGTCGATGGCTGGAGCGGCTCACCCGATGGATCGAATTCCATCGCCGCAAAGTATGGTGGTCAGCTGTCTTGTTGTTTGTTGTATCAGGTGTTGGGATGATTCAGCTTCGTTCCAACAGCTATGTGGTGGATGATCTGCCGCATGAGGATAATGTGTATACAGATCTGCGTTTTTTGGAAAAACACTTTGGCGGGGTGATGCCGATGGATGTGGTCATCGATGCAGGTCGTCGCAATTTGGCCCAATCTCCTTCAACCCTGCAACTTGCCGACGAAGTGCAGCATTTGTTTGCGCAACAACCGGTGTTTGGACCTCCCATGTCGTTGGTGGAATTGATCAAGGCGGCAAACCAAGCGTATTTCATGGGAGATCGAGCGCATTATCAATTGCCCAATGCCCAGGAACGTGCTTTTGTCTTGCCCTACCTTCTGCGAAGCAAGGGGGATTCCGGAACCGCGATGACCAGCAGGCTCATGGACTCGACCAAGCGATACCTGAGAATTTCATACAGCATGGCCGATGTGGGCACCGATTCTTTGCGTACCGTGATGGCAGCTCTTCAGCAAGGGGTGGATTCCCTGAATCAAGGGGGCAAGGCCAAGGTCATCTTCACGGGCAATGCCTTGATTTTTCTCAAAGGCAACCAATACCTAATTCGGTCCTTGGCAGGTTCGATTGGCCTGGCTGTGGTATTGATTGCTTTGATGATGGGGTTTACCTACCGAACTTGGAAAGCCGTCGTTTGGGCTTTGTTGCCGAATTTGCTCCCGTTGATGTTCACGGCCGGTATCATGGGGTGGATGGGGATCTCCATCAAGCCCAGCACCGTGTTGATATTCAGTATTGTGTTGGGGATTGCTGTGGATGATTGCATTCATTATTTGGCACGTTACTTCCAGGAGGTGCGGCGTCATCAACGTTCGACCATGGAGCATTTGCGGGTTTGCACTTTGGAAACCGGGGGTTCTATGATTTACACCTCCATCATTTTGTTTTTTGGGTTCATCATCTTTGCCTTTTCCGATTTCGGAGGGACCCAAGCCTTGGGGTTGATGTCGGCAGTCACTCTGTTGCTGGCCATGGTCGCCAATTTGGTCTTGTTGCCGACCCTTATTCTGGCCATGGAGGGATGGGGTTCAACACGGAGGAAATCAGCCTCCAAATCCTAGAATTTTTCCTATTTTTGGGGAGCGATGGAGAAAAGATACAGGGAACATACCAAGGCCGATTGGACGGCCTTTCAAGCCGAGGTAACCGCATTTTGGGAATCCCACCAAGTTTTTGAACAGGCGGTGGCGGAGGATGGTCGGCCATCCAAAGTCTTCTACGAGGGACCTCCTTCGGCCAACGGTATCCCCGGGATTCATCATGTGATGGCCAGGGCCATCAAGGATTTGCTGTGTCGGTATTGGACCATGCAAGGTTACCGGGTGGATCGCAAAAGCGGATGGGACACCCATGGCTTGCCGGTGGAATTGCAGGTGGAGAAGAAATTGGGCATCCGAAGGGAGGATATCGGCCAGACTGTTTCCATCGCGGACTTTAACCGGCATTGCAGGGAAGATGTGATGCAATTCACCGGGAAATGGGAGGAATTGACGAGGTTGATGGGGTATTGGATCGATTTGGATCGCCCTTACGTGACCTATCACAACGAATACATCGAATCCGTGTGGAATTTGTTGCAGAGACTGTACAACAAAGGATTGCTCTACAAAGGATTCACGATTCAGCCCTATTCCCCTGCGGCTGGAACGGGATTGAGCTCGCACGAGCTTAACCAGCCCGGTACGTACCGTCAGGTGAAGGATTTGTCCATGGTGGCTCAATTTCGCCTCGAGAAGGATGCTGCCCAGCAGGTGCTTGGCATGCTGGCTGAATCCGGGGACACAGCTTCTGCAGATCCGAATCGGGGAAGCATTCATGGATTGCCCTTTTTTGTCTTGGCATGGACCACCACCCCTTGGACCTTACCTTCCAACACCGGCCTTGCGGTGGGCGCTAACATTACCTACGCAGTGGTGCGCTGTACCAACCCCTACACGTCCTCGGATCAGTTGGTGCTCTTGGCCAAGGATCGTGTAACATCGTATTTTTCCAGTAACGAGGCTTCCAAAGATGCCCAGGTCCAATCGGGCCCTGTCCTGTTGGGGCATGTCCAAGGTTCTGCCCTTCAAGGACTTCGATACGAGGCTCTCCTGCCGTATGCCAGGCCAGCGGACGGTGATCCCTACCGGATTGTGGTGGGTGATTTCGTGAGTACCGAGGATGGCACCGGGATTGTTCATTTGGCGCCCAGCTTTGGGGCAGACGATTTCAGGGTGGGTAAACAGAACAACCTGGGTAATTTAACCTTGGTGGATCGTTCGGGTCGCTTTACCGCCGAAGTTCATGACCCGGAATTTCCATTGCAGGGTTACCCGGTCAAGGAAGCTTTCTTGACGGAGGACGAGAAATCCCAATGGTTGGAAATTCAGCGGGAACGCTTGTCCGCCATGATCAGCGATCAACGAAAACTGTTGAGCGCGGATGAATTGATCGCTCTCAAATTGAAGAGGGAAGGCTTAGCCTTCCGCATCGAGAAATACGAGCACTCCTATCCCCATTGTTGGCGAACGGACAAACCTATTTTGTATTATCCCTTGGATTCGTGGTTCGTGAAAACCACAGCGGTCAAAGACAGGATGATCGCCTTGAACCGTGAAATCCAGTGGAAGCCGGAGAGCACCGGAATCGGACGCTTTGGCAATTGGTTGGAGAATTTGGTGGATTGGAATTTGTCCCGTTCGCGTTATTGGGGTACACCCTTGCCGATTTGGAGTACCGATGACGGTCTCGAAAGGCGTTGCATAGGGTCCATCGAGGAACTTCGTGAGGCGGTTCAAGAGGCTAAGGCCGCCGGGATTGCCAATCCGGATTCTTTTCATGATTTGCACAGGCCGGAGGTGGATCAATTGGTCTTGATATCTTCCACCGGAAAGCCTATGTATCGAGAATCTGATTTGGTGGATGTTTGGTTTGATTCCGGAGCCATGCCCTATGCCCAAAATCATTTCATGTTTGGGAAGGACGACCAAGAAAACGCGCCATGGCCCGCCAATTTTCCAGCAGACTTCATCGCCGAAGGCGTGGATCAAACCCGAGGTTGGTTCTTCACCCTGCATGCCATTGCGGTCATGCTGTTCGACAGTGTTGCGTTCAAATCGGTGATATCCAATGGTTTGGTCCTTGATAAAGACGGCAACAAAATGTCCAAACGGTTGGGCAATACGGTGGATCCTTACCAAATGTTAGGGAAGTATGGAGCGGATGCCTTGCGTTGGTACATGATCAGCAATGCCCCGCCTTGGGATAACTTGAAGTTTGATGCGAAAGGGGTGGAGGAAGTGCAGCGGAAGTTCTTTGGCACCTTGTATAACACTTATCAATTCTGGGCATTGTATGCCAACCTCGACGGATTTGCAGCAGTTCTCCCGGAGGACAAGGGTTCGGTGTTCGACTCCGCCAGTCCATTGGCTAACGCCTCATTGACGGAGATGGATCGTTGGATCCTCTCAGTATTGCATTCCTTGATCCAAGAAGTGGACAATGCCTACGCCGAAATGGAGCCAACCCGGGCGGCCCGGGCCATCCAGGACTTCACGGACATGCACTTGAGCAATTGGTATGTTCGCCTAAGCCGCAGGCGTTTCTGGAAAGATGGCTTGAGCCAAGACAAAGCCGCGGCTTTTCAAACCCTTCATCATTGTTTGTTGACTGTGGCCCAACTGATGGCGCCTCTGGCTCCATTTTATGCCGAGGTCTTGTACAGCGATTTGTTAGGATTGGGATCTTCGAAGGCGGCAAGCCCGTCCAAGTCAGCAAGTCCGTTCAAGGCGGAGCCGGGTTCATGGCCTTGTTCGGTGCACTTGTCTCGTATGCCCCAGCCAGCGATCAATCTGATTTCGGTGGACTTGGAGAGGAGAATGGAATGGACGCAAGCGGTTTGTTCTTTGGCTCTTTCGTTGCGCAAAAAAGCCGGAATTCGCGTCAGACAACCGCTGTCCCGTTTGGGTTTGATCTTGCCCGCTGGATTTACCGAAGAAAGCTTGAGCAGCATGCTTGATTTGATTCGCTCGGAAGTTAACATCAAATCGGTGGTCTGGGCTGGAGGGGATTCATTCCGCATCCAGCGCAAAGTGAGACCAAATTTCCGTCGTCTCGGCCCGAAGTACCCCACGGTGATTCAGCAGATGGGATCTGCCTTGCAAGCCATATCATCGGAACAGGTGGAGGAATTTCTTAACAACGGATTCATGGAACTGGAACTGGACGGGGTACACTGCCGATTGGAAACCGAAGACTTGGAGGTGCTTACCCAAGATATCGAAGGATGGCAAGTAGCCAGCGAAGGTGCCATCACGGTGGCGTTGGATACAGCCCTCACCCCGGAATTGGAAAGGGAGGGTCTGGCTCGCGAATTGGTGAACCGTGTGCAGAAGCAACGCAAGGACATGGGTTTGGACCTTACCGACCGAATCGTGCTGCATTGGGAAACTTTGCCCGGAATGAGGGCGGTGGTTGAAGAATTTGGCGCTTATATCGCGGGTGAAGTTCTGGCCGATCACCTCCAACCCCTGGCTCCAACCCGCGAAACAGCGATTCAGGTGGATTTGGAGGGCTTGATTCTGCAAATCGATGTGGAAAAAGTGGATAAATAGGAACAGGGTTTTAATCCTGAAATCACCTTTCTTCCTTAGCTTCCGTGATTATTTTTGCCTCCCCTGAGGCAAGCCTTTGGATTCTTTTTTTAATTTGAACACGATGGAGAACCCCAACAAAACCCGGTACAGCGACGAAGAATTGAATGATTTCCGCGCGCTCATTCTCGAAAAATTAGAAACGGCGCGTGCTGAATTTCGCTACCACCAAGAGCAGCTGATGCACGTCAACGAAAACGGAACCGACGATACCTCCAATTCCTATGTTACCCTGGAAGAAGGATCGTTGACCTTGGAGAAGGAACAGCATTCCCAGCAGGCCTCGCGTCAGCGGAAATTCATCGATCACCTGGAGAATGCTTTGATTCGGATCGAAAACAAAACCTACGGTATTTGTCGCGAAACCGGAAAGCTCATCCAGAAGGAGCGCTTGATGGCGGTGCCTCATGCCACCTTGTCCATGGAGGCCAAACTCAAGCAGTAGGGGCGTGAACCGCTTGAAGCTGGCGGCTTGGGTGGCCATGGCCTTGCTGGTCGCAGATCAGGCTTCCAAATTGTGGGTGCGCACCCAGATGTTTCCTGGCGAATCCTTCGAGGTTCTTGGAAGGTATTTTCAGATTTTTTTTATAGAGAATAACGGAATGGCCTTTGGTTTGGAATGGGGTGGCCGCTTCGGTAAATTGATGTTGACCACCTTCAGGTTGGTCGCCGTGGTGGGATTGGGTTACTATTTCCGACGTATGATCCAAAGCGGGCAAACAACCCAGGCCGGTACGGTGGCTCTGGCCCTGATCTGGTCAGGGGCATGCGGTAACATTATCGATTCTTTGTTTTATGGACCCTTGTTCGGTTACGAGACTTTCATGCACGGGCGGGTTGTGGATATGCTTTATTTTCCTCTTTATCAAGGCTTTTTGCCGTCTTGGCTGCCGATTTGGGGTGGGGAATACTGGGTTTTCTTTCGTCCTGTTTTCAATTTGGCCGATGCAGCCATTTCGGTCGGCGTTGGGATGAGCATGTTGTTTTATAACCGCATTTTTGTAACCTTACCGGAAGAAGAGCAACCCTTGGCTTGAATCAATGGGTTTGAGTACTATCCATCCTTTTAATTACAAACAATGCGCTGTTTAATTTTTCTATTCCCAAGCTTTAGGCAAGGTCTGAGCCTTGCTGCGATGCTGCTCTTGTTAACCCTAGGGGCCTGCAATTCACCCAAGAAATTAACAGGCAGAGGGGATGAATTGGCGATTGCGGGAATGTACGAAGAGGCTAGCATGCAATACATGCGGGCTTTGCGTTCCAAGCCAACCTACGTCGATGCCAGGGTGGGTTTGCAAAGAGCCGGTCAGAAGCATCTGGATGCTCTGCTTGTCAAGTTCGACAGGCTCCACGGGGAGCGTCAGCACTACGATGCGGTATTTGCTTTTGTCAAAGCGGAGACCTTCTACAGGCAGGTCGAAATGCTGCGAGTGGATTTGGATTTTCCGGCCAGGTACAGGGCGGATTACGAATCGGATAAGGCGATTTATCTGGAAGAGGCTTACAACAAAGCCGCTAGGTTAATGGACCAAGGCCAGTTTACCGAGGCTCAAGCCGTATTGTCGGACATGAAACGGGTGGATCCTAATTACAAGGATGCCGCTCAGATGGAGAGGGTCGCCAGGGTGATCCCAATCTACGAGGACGGCATGGCCATGTTTGATCGGCAACGGTATCGGGCCGCTCATCAGCGATTCAAGGATGCGGAGGCCGTCCTTCCTGGCTTTCGGAATCTGGACTCCATGATGGTGGCCTGCGAGAATCTGCTCACCTTGAAAGTCGCCATATTGCCCTTCGACGGGAGCTCAGGATTTGCCTTTATGCTCAACCCGCACACCTTTCTTCGTTCGTCGTTGACGATGGAGCGCAATCGTTTTCTTCAATTGGTGGATGAGAACGCCATCGCCAATGCCTTGCAACAACAAAGCAATTTGTTATACGGAGGCAACAAGGTCATCTTGGAAATTGCACGCTCCTTGGGGGCCAATACCGTGATTGGAGGCAAAGTGCTGGAATTGCAGGTGGTTCCCCCGGAATTGCGTTCCGAAATTAAGCGAGGTTGGGAGGCCTACACGGTCGAAATCACCAACCCGACCACTCAACAAAAAACCACCGAAACCCGTTACAAGAAAGTGGAATACAGCGAGTGGAGCGGTCGCTCTTTGGTCCGCATGAAAGTGCAATGCCAAATGGTGAATGCACTCAACGAGCAAGTGTATTTCTCGGATATTTTTCAGGTGGAGACCGGTGATGAGGTTCGTTATGTGATGTACGACGGTGACAAGTCCAGGCTCTACGCCGGGGTTTGGGCAGACCGCAACCGGGATGATGCCACGGATAAGGTATTCAAGGAAAGGGATCAGCGCAGGGACATGGAAAGGCTACTGAATGGGCGCAGAGACTTTGCACCGGTATCGGGGATGATGGGCGAATTGCAAACCGCCATGTCGCTGCGCCTGCGGGATGCAGTGCTCTTCGCAGAGCGTAACCGGCCTTAGCGGACCAGGTGGAGCAAGCCTGAGCGCAGACCGCTCTTCCCCGCGGCATCCACGTAATTCAGGAGGTAGGTGTAGGTTCCCGATGGCGCTTGCCCTCCGCCTCGGGTCCCGTCCCATCCAAAATTGGGGTCCTGGGATTCAAAGACGACCTGACCGTATCGATCAAAGACCTTGACATCCACCTTCACAATGTTATAGGCCACCATGCTGAACTTTCTATTCTCGGGCCGTGTTGCATCGCCGGGAATGAAGGCGTCGGGCAAATACAAGTAGGCGTTGCATTCATCGTGAACGCGGATCCGCAAGACCGCGGTATCGGAACAGCCGGATTCATTGGTCACCCTGTATCGAATTTCATAATCTCGCTTGGTGCTGGGTTCAAAGGAATTTCCTCGTACCCCATCCCCCCAATAGATGCCACCCGCAGGTTGCCCTTGATCCAAAGTGATTGGGCCATCGTCCAAACAATGCTCCAAAGGACCGGGCAAAGTCGCATTGGGAACAGGGCGCACCGTGAGCTGCAATTCCAGCAAAGAGTCGCACCCCGCGGGGCCCTGAATAACCCGGGTGTAGGTTCCGGATTGGCTGTATAACATTCCCCTCCATCGGTAGGGGCCGCAGTGGTTGATTTGCTCCGAAGCCGCATAGCTGCTTCCTACCGTTAACTGCAAGCGAACAATGCTGTCGCAACCTTGCAAGCTGACCAAGGTATCACGGTACGAGCCGGATTGTCGAATCCATCGCCCATCGAAATAAAAGGAATCGCAAACCGTGCGTTGAAGTTGTTGGTTGTATAGAGTGTTAATGGTCAATTGAATACGACTTAGGCTATCGCAACCCCAGCGATTGCGCAGGGAATCGGTGTACAGGCCGGATACCGTGACATTTCGCCCGTTAAGGCGATAGGAACCGCATGCCTGTACCGGAACGGGGGTGAGGTTGAAGGTGTCCTTGGGATAGACTGTGAGGTAAAGGGTGACGGTGGAGTCGCAAAGCCTGGTGGAGCTGTAACGAATGATGTAGATCCCCGTGGTATCGTAGCGACGATTCCCAATAAACACGGCTTCTCCCCTGCACAGGGTATCGTAGAGATCGCGGTTGGAGCTCAAGCCGTAATCCGAAAAATAGGCGTAGCGAATGGCGTTGTTCAAGGTTTGTGGGTCCCCTTCAGGGGATCCGGCAATTATCCCTGCATGAAAATTAAACTGGCTGTTGAGCAAACTCATGGTCCCCGAAGCAGGGAGCAGGGGGCCTATATTTTTACGGGCAACCCACCATTGATTGCCCGGGAGGGGAGCGAAATCGGATGCAGTCAACAGGCTTGCATTGCCGTTCAGGGTGAACAAGCCTTGCCCGCCGTTTTCGACGATGGCCAGCAAGAACAGGGAATCGCCTGCATGGCGATGGAAGAGGGCTTGGCGGGATCCGGTGCAATTGATGCGGGGAAGAAGAGCACCTCCAATTTCGCAACCCATACCGGTAACATGGAATACATAAACTGGCTTGGTGGTTTCAATGATTTCGGATGGGTTATTCACATTGAGCAAATAGGTTTCTCCTGCGGAACTGAAGGTATGCAGGGTCAGGCCGTTGATCCGTAACACCGTTCCCGTGTCCGTGGAGGTGACGTAGTACCGGTCAGGCATGGAGGCAGGACCGTTGCTGAGGATGCCCCGACCGACAATATAGTCTTGGCCAACGGATTGGACCGGCACCAATTGGTCGCCAATCATATCGCGGCATGTGCCGTAGGCGGGGTCGTACACCGCATCATCCGAGTAGGTTACCGCGATGGGCTTATCGGAAACAATGCGGGACCCTGTAACTTTCTGAAGGCCACCGGCCCCGGAGGCCACATAGCCCAGGGTTTGACCCCGCATCAACAGGCGTTGGAAGGGGACATTGGCAGGATGCCCTATCAAAGGATTGCGTGGGGTCACGGTCACCAAGGTGCTGTCTTGGGTGGCAACCACATCGAAGCGGCTCTTGGCGCTGCCCGGCGCAAAGGTTGTGTCGTTAACCCATGCGCCCAATGCAAACGGGGTGCCTTGGCCTCCAACGAAGAAACGAGTTCCCAATGCGGTCTTGCCTTTGAGGGTAAAGGATGCGGCATTGAGGGGTGATTTGATTTCGTAGAGGACGCCTACCGGTTGGTTGGAGCGAATGCGGAGACCGTAAGGTTGAACAATGTTGGGGGGTTGATTCTCGAGTTGGCTCAAACGCGATGTCAAATCATGGACCAGGACCGAATTGGGCGGGACTGTGAGGGTGATGCTCGGAAAATTGGTGCTGTTGGCCGGTTGGTCCACTACGACTTGTGCCCCTGCTGGCCCTGCGCTGAGATGCAGGGTTACAGGGGCTTCCCCCAGGCCCACCACAGCATCCGGGGCTACGAACCAGAACAGGGTATCTGTTTGTCCGAAAGCTAAATTTCCTTGTAACATTGAGAATAACAAGTAACAAAGGCCCAGGATTCTGGAGGAATATGTTTTGAGGAAAAGCATTGTTACGGGGTATAGGGATAAGGACAACCGTGCAGATTGGTCTTCGGAATGCGCACATAATCACTGAATTCCAAATCGCGCAGGGCTTCGGCCAGGTCGCCTCTTAAGGGGCTTACAGGGTTTTCGGGGTCGGCGTCCACGGCGCCACTGTAACATATTTTCCATGTTGAGCGGTGTTTCGTGGAACAGCGGCGCTTGGGATGAGGAGCTGCAGATTTTTTGATGACCACGATATGCGGGATTTTGCGGATACCGTAGGCAGCAAAGGCTTCACCGCGAACGTCATGCGCAAGGACTGCCTTGGCATAGGGAAGCATGGAAGGGTTCAGGGAATGCGGAAAAATCCACAGGGCTTGACCCTGCAATCGTTGCCACATGGGCTGAAGGGCCTTGATCTTGGGTTGGTACAAATGATGCGCCGGGCAAGCGTAATGACTGAAAACCAATACCAGCACTTGGGCATCCTTGAATTGATTGAGGCGAATGCTCCGGTCAAGGTGATCCTTGAGCAGGAAATTCGGGGCCTGTTCCCCCCATTGATGGGCGGGCAATTGCCCGAAGGCAGCCGAGCAAAGCGTGGTTAAGGCCAACATCCACCACCATCTGGCGACCGATAGGGCCTTTACCGAACCACCCCATGGGGTTGGACCGCTACCCTTACGGGGGTTCTTGTGAACAAGGAAGGCCATTTCGAGGAATGTCGCTGAACGTACGGAATAGGGTAGCCTCAAATTTATCTTTGAGAATGCTCACGCAGACCCGTTCGACCGAGAATTATCTCAAGGCAATTTACAGGCTTTCGGGTCTGGATTTTGGTGGTCTGCGCAGCGGGGAATTACCGTATTCGGTGGGGACCAACGACTTGGCGGTCGAGCTTCAGGCCAAGGCTTCTTCGGTCACGGATATGTTATTGAAACTGGCGGAGAGGGGCTATGTGGATTATGTGCCTTACCAAGGGGCGGTGCTGACTCCTTCGGGGATTTATTTGGCTTACCAGGTGGTGCGCAGGCATCGGCTTTGGGAATATTTCTTGGCGCATCGCCTGGGCTTCTCTGCGAATGAAATTCATGATTTGGCCGAGGAAATGGAACATGTGCGCTCGCTCACCCTCACCGATCGCCTTGCGGAATTTCTGGGACAGCCCCAGTGGGATCCGCACGGTGACCCAATTCCTGCAGCGGATGGTCAAATGCCCGCCATGGAGCGAGAGTCTCTTTGGGATGCGATGAACAGGGTATCTCAACAAGAGGGGGCTACGGTGGCCAAGTTCAACCTCTGCGGTTTGAGTTCTCGTGATCCGGAATTAATCAAGGGATTGCAAAGCCTGGGCATGAGAATAGGGGCTTCATTGCAATGGACGGTCCAGGTCCATCCCCCGGAAGGGCAGGCAGTCCTTACCGTATACGGCCTGAAGCAGGTGGTGTTGCCCTCGGCATGGGCCAAAGCCCTTTGGGTAGTCCAAAAACATCCATACCATGAAGACAGCGCTCTTTAAGCCTGGAGACCGCCTGGAGACCGCCTTTGTCGTGGAACCCAAGGATTGGGCTTCCTTTTATGGCGAAACGGTTCATGAGGTTTGTTCGACCTATGCCTTGGCCAGAGAAGCGGAATGGGCCTGCCGTCAATTTGTTTTGAAAATGAGGGAAGACCACGAAGAGGGCATAGGCCATGGGCTCAGCATCCATCACAAATCCCCTGCCCTTACCGGTCAAATCGTGGAGATGCAGGCGACCTTGCTGGCCGTGGATGGGGTGAAGGTGGATTGCACATGGGAGGCCAAGGTCGGTGATCGACTCGTCGCCTACGGTACCTGTGCTCAAACGGTTTGGCATCGAGAAAAGATCGACGGACATTGGAAATCCTATGTGACCAATCCATGAGCCGCGCATCGAAAAGTTCACAAACGGTTCCGGAGATTGTGAACCGCAAGGCCAATTTCGAATACGAGATCTTGCAGAAATTCGAGGCGGGGATGGTATTGACAGGCTCTGAAATCAAGAGTCTTCGCGATGGCAAAGCCACCATGGGGGACGCTTACGCCTGCTTTGATCAGGATAGGTTGGTGCTTCGTCACATGAACATCGCCTTGTTCGCTCAGGCTTCTTACCTCAACCACGAACCGTTGCGGGATCGCTTGCTCTTGTTGAATAAATCCGAACTCCGTAAAATCCGACATCGTATCACTGAAAAGGGACTTTCGCTGGTGCCCTTGAGGTTGTATTTCAGCGAGAGAGGCTTTGCCAAGGTGGAAATTGCTTTGGCAAGGGGTCGCAAATCCCATGATAAACGGCAGGCCCTCAAAGAGAAAGACTTGGACCGCGATCAGCTGCGCGATCTTTAATCGATGCCAGCTGGATGGGATCCATCAGGGTCTAAACCGACCATCCGTCCTCCCCGGTTAGCGGTACAAATCGAAATCCGGGAAAAGCCTCTTTGCGCCATTCTGTGGAAGAAATTTTGGTAAGCTTGAGCATGGTTTGCTCGGATAATTCGCCCACCGGGATGACCAAATGACCTCCGATACGGATTTGGTTTTGGAGGGCTTCGGGAATATGAGGCGATGCAGCAGTCACCAAGATTCGATCGAAAGGTGCATAGGAGGGAAGGCCCAAGCTACCATCACCGACAAACAATTTGGCCCTGCATTTCAAGTGTTTTAACAATAGTTGACTCGAGCGATGAAGGGATTTGATGGTTTCAACGCTGAATACCCTGGCCCCCATTTGGTCCAGAATGCAGGCCTGGTAACCTGAGCCTGTGCCAATTTCAAGGATTTTCATATGGGGTTCCACCGCGAGCAATTCGCTTTGAAAGGCGACTGTATAGGGTTGGGAGATGGTTTGGCCTTCCCCGATGGGCATGGCTTTGTCCTGGTAAGCCAGCTCCGCCAAAGCCTGGTCCAAGAAAAAATGTCGGGGGACTTCCATGATCGCTTTCAACACAGCCTGGTCACGAATCCCTTTGGAGCGTAACTCATCCACCAGCCGAAGGCGCAGGCCCTGGTGCTTGGGGAGATCAAGCAAGGAATGTGCGGTATGGGCAGGCATAAAGCCCTAAATTTAGAGCCCTGAAGCCTTAAGTTTGTTGGGTGATGTCGTCAGAATTCCAGTCTTCTTCCCGTGCTCCTATTCGTATTGCCTTGTTGGGCGCAGGGCATCTTGGCAAAATTCATTTGAAATGTTTATTGGATTTGCCCCAACGATTTGATTTGGTGGGTGTTTATGATCCCGATCCCCAAGCCTTGGCCAAGGCGGTGGAGGTTTTTGGGGTAACCCCCTATGCCGACTTGGAGGATTTGATGTCCCGTGTGGATGCGGTAGATATCGTGGCGCCGACCTTGTCGCATTACGATTTGGGCCTTGCGGCCCTTCGCCGGATGAAGCACTTGTTTGTGGAAAAGCCTTTGGCCGAAAACACAAGCCAGGCCGCTGAATTGATCAAAGTTGCCCGTGAGGCTGGGGTGAAAGCCCAGGTTGGTCATGTGGAGCGCTTCAATCCCGTGTTCAGGAAGGCATCGGAATGGGGCCTTCAGCCCCGGTTCGTGGAGGCCCACCGTTTGGCTCCTTATAACCCAAGAGGCACCGATGTA
>RFMW01000237.1 GCA_009927485.1 Sphingobacteriia bacterium | reverse complement strand
GAAAAGCCCTTTCGGATTCTTTGCAAGGAATCGGTGCGGATTGGGCTGATTTGAAGCGTTTTTATTTGCCCCCAGGTCGCTACGGCCTTGAGGTAAGGGCCATCAGCTTGGTGGATTCGCTTGACAAAGCCATTCTTTCCAAGGAATTGCTAATCGATTCGATGGTCACCATGCCTCATGTCAGTCAACCGGTCTTGCTTCATGATTGGCAACGTTCGGCATCCTCATCGCGTTGGGTTCGCAGCGGCTATCGCTTGATGGCCAAGGCGGATGCTACCTATCGGAATCGTAAGGATACTTTGGGATTTTATTCGGAAGTTCATTTGGATCCTTCGAGAACAGCTCGTTACCTCTTGGTTTATTCCCTTACCAATGAACAAGGTCAAGTGGTCGGTTCCAGGCAAGGTTTTTTGCGAATGGATCCTGCCAAAGCGGTCCAAGGATTCATAGGTGCTTGGCCAATGACGGATTTGGAGGATGGGAAATACCTGCTCAACCTTGAATTGAGGGATACGACCAATGCCGTGGTGCAGAGGCGTGTACAATCCTTGGAGCTTTGGTCGGTTGGCCTTTGGGCAGAGGGGGGTTCCACGGACAGCTCCGGGCAAGGGGGTGGAAATTCTACCCAGGCCTTTCGCGGATTGGAACTTCACGAATGGGAACAATATTTAAAACGTTTGGATTGGAAAGGTAAACGCAAGCAAATTTCCTCCTTGCGTCCGCTTTGCGACCCCGGCCAACGACTTACCCTGGATCGGTTGATCAACCAAAGTCCTCCGGATGAAGAAGCGATTTTGTCCTTTGTGGAATTTTTTTGGAAGCAAAGAACGGGCGATGTGAACACGGTTTCTCAGTGGTCCGATTATCAAATCGAGGTAAACAAAACCCTGTCCTTGTTTTCCTCCAGGATTACGCCAGGCTACGAGACCGAAAGAGGCAGGGTTTATTTGCAATACGGCCCACCCAATACCCGAACGGTTATCGACAACGAACCCTCCGCGTATCCCTACGAAGTTTGGTGGTATTATCAAATCAAAGGTCAACGCAATGTTCGTTTTGTGTTCTACAACCCGGATATGGTGACCAACGACTACGCTTTGTTGCACTCGGATGCCTTCGGGGAAAATTCAGACCCGCAATGGCGTTTGCAATTGTTCAGTCGGACCACACCCTTTCAAAACCTGGATAACAGCTTGAACAGGGGGCATTTTGGCTCTCATCTGGACGATCATCTTCGTAATCAATAAGGTTTTGAGAGCGTTGTTGGGCGTCTTTTTAAGGGTTGTAGCAAGGTATCGGCGCGAGGTCGTTCGAGAAAACCTGCGTCGTGTTTACCCGAATTGGAATCGGGTTCAGCTCCTAGCCCTCGAAAGAGGTTTTTATAATTACCTGGGTGGACTGTTGTGTGATTTGGTTCGATCCTCGGTGGGGGCTAAGGATTTGGGTCAAAAGAAAATTCAATGGGAAAACCCGGAGGTCCTGATGGATTTGGCAGCCCAAAACCAATCCTTGGTTCTACTAACCTCGCATTACGGAAATTGGGAGTGGATTGCCCAAGCGATGGGTGCGCGCTTTAAACATCGAATTTGGTTTGTTTATAAACCTCTTCAATGGACAGCGGCAGAAGATTGGCTTCGAAAATGGCGTACCAACCGCCATGTTGTGCCGGTAGCCCTCAAAGCCCTGCGTTCGAAGCTTGCGACCGAAAATTTGTCTTCGTCCATTCCATTGGCCTTGTATTTGGGTGCTGATCAATCTCCTACGGCGCATAGTCGTTGGATTCCGAGTTTTTTTCTGGGTCAACCAACGGCAGTGTACCAAGGCCCTGAAGAATTGTGCAGGACCTATGGACTTACCCCGGTTCGGATCGGCATACGCCCGCTCCCTTCCAGAGGATCCTACGCGATACGGTTTGAGCGACCCGGTCCCAACTGGTCTGAGGCCGAACACGGCTCGCTGATGCATTGGTACATGAACGCACTTTCCCAGCAAATTCATGAAGCTCCTGAATATTGGTTATGGACCCACAGGCGTTGGAAACTTAACAGAGAATTGGGCTTGGATGGGCCAACCCAAGAACAAATAATACACGCGTAATCGATGAACAGGTCTTTGCAATTCGCCGTGGTGATCCTGAATTGGAATGGATTGGCTCATTTGCGCCGTTACTTACCCTCTGTTTTGGCCACCGAATACGATTATTGGGATTGTGTTTTGGTAGATAATGCCTCCAACGACGAGTCGGTGTCTTGGGTTCAATCCTATGCCGGAGATCGAGTGCGCATTGTTCAATTGGATAAAAACGAGGGATATACCGGTGGTTACATGGAGGGGTTGAAGCAAGTGCAAGCCGACGTTTATGTATTGTTGAATTCGGATGTGGAAGTCGCCGCGGATTGGTTGATGCACTTGAATACTTTCATGGTCTCAAAGCCTGAACTTGCTGCCGTGCAACCCAAAATTCTATCGGACAGGGACAGGGATAAATTCGAATATGCCGGTGCTTGCGGTGGAATGGTGGATGGTTTGGGTTACCCGTTTTGTGCAGGGAGGGTCTTCACCGATTTGGAAGCGGATCACGGGCAATACGATAAGCCCAGGCAGGTTTTCTGGGTGAGTGGGGCTTGCATGGTGGTAAGGGCCAAGGCTTTTTGGGAATGTGGCGGCTTGGATACCGACTACTTTGCGCACATGGAAGAAATTGATTTGTGTTGGCGATTGCAACGTGCCGGACACCAGTTGATGACCTGTCCTCAATCGGTGGTGTACCATTGGGGAGGGGGATCCTTATCCTACGGCAGCCCCCGCAAGACCTACCTTAATTTCAGGAATTCATTGTTCACCATCACCAAAAATCTTGCTCCCACGGAGTGCTTAGTCCGTGTTTGGAGCAGGCTTTGGCTCGACGGTCTTGCGGCGGTATTTTTCTTGAGCCGAGGATCGGTAGGTGATTTTGTGGCGGTGATTAAAGCGCATGGGGCTTATTACAGAGCCTTACCGCGGCTGATCCAAAAACGCCGCGAATCGGAATTGCCTTGGATTCCTCTGAACGCGATGCGTGGGGTTTGGCCTGGTCGAATTTGGCCTTATTTGGGGATGGGGGATGCCGGTAGAAGGAAGATGTTGGTGAAGCTCAGGGCCTTTGTCGAAAGCTTGGCCCTCAAATCTCCTTCTTCGCCTGGGTGAAGGCATGACGCGCACCTTCGTAAGCCAAGCGATACCCTAAGGCCCCCATGCCGCTGATGGATCCACGGCAGTGTGCAGCGATATAGGAGTGATGCCGATAGGCTTCCCTGGACGGGGGATGGCTAAGGTGCACTTCATAAACCGGAACGTTGATCGCAGCCACTGCATCGGCCAAGGCAACGGAGGTATGCGTCAGTCCCCCCGGGTTCAAAAGCACAAAGGCTATACCGGGCTCGCATGCTTGCAGGGTGTCAATCAAAACACCCTCGTGATTGCTCTGCACATAATCAATGCGGTCTTGGGGAAATTCTTGGCGCAAGGCTTCGAGAATTGCATCCATACCGGTATGGCCGTAAATTTCGGGTTCCCGAAGTCCCAACAAATTAAGGTTGGGGCCGTTAAGGATCAGCGCGTGGACCGAATTCATGAAACCAAAGGTAGGCCATGAGGCAAGGACTTTCTACCGCAATTGTTCGTAGGCAGGACAGCCGATGGGCGAGTCTGGGTATTCCATGGCAACGTTCCCTCAAAGGCTTCAGGGCCTGGCTGGGCTTGGAGAAATCTTTGGCTCCGCTGACGTTGGAAGCGTATCTCAAGGATGTGTACCAATTGGGCCTGTGGGCGCAGAAGGATACAGCGGCCTCCAAATCTGCTCCGGAAGAAATGACTCAGAACGACCTGAGGAATTGGCTGGCTACCCTTCACGGCCTCGAATTGCAGGCGAGCACCCAGGCGAGAATGTTATCGGCGGTCAAGGCTTTCTACCTTTTCCTTGAACAGGAAGGGATGGCGTTGCATCAGCCGGCCTCCTTGTTGGAACTTCCTCGCCTGGCGAGGAAATTGCCCGTGGTGCTCAGCATCGAAGAAGTGAATCGAATGATCGAGGCGGTGGACCTCTCCCAACCTCAAGGATCAAGGAATCGCTGCATGTTGGAGTTGATGTATGCTTGCGGTTTGAGGGTCAGTGAGTTGGTAGGACTTAAGCGAAGCGATGTGCAAATTGACCTCGGGCTAATCCGGGTACGGGGCAAAGGGAACAAAGAACGCCTAGTGCCCTTGGGCTCCCATGCCGGTCGGCAATTGGAACGGTACCTGCAGGAAGTTTCCGGATTCCAGACGGCGGCTATCGGCCATGAGGACTCCGTCTTTAGGAGCCGTAATGGCAAAACCTTGACCCGGATGGTGGTATTTCTTTTGGTCAAAAAGCAAGCTGTCCTGGCGGGTATTGCCAAACAAGTAAGCCCGCATACCTTTCGACACGCCTTTGCAACGCATATGGTGGAAGCGGGGGCGGATCTTCGGGCTGTTCAAGAAATGTTAGGACATCAATCCATTTTGACCACCGAAATCTACACCCATCTCAGCCGTGAGTATTTGCGCGAAGTAGTCCAGCGATATCACCCCATGTCGGGGCTCAAACGCCGTAATTCTTCTTGAAGCGCATGGATTTTGTCCAGAGCGTCTTGTTCCTTCTTGTGTTCCAGGGCAAGAACTTGAGGCGGGGCCTTGGACGCAAAGGAAGGGTTGTGGAGTTTGGCCCGAACGGATTGCAAGAATTTTTCTTGATAATCCAAATCTTTTTGGATTTGTTCCAAGGCTTGCCCTTTGTTCAGTTCTACGCCAGGATCGATCATGACTTTGCGTGTCCCACACATCAATGCCGAAAGTTGATCCATGTCTCTGGATACGGTTGAGCCAAAAACCAAGTTTACGGCAGTTAATCGGTGCAGGATGGGTTCGAATTTCTGAAGGAATTCAAGACCGGTTTCAGGATAGAGAATCATGGGATGTCGGGCACCCAATTGGTTTTGGCCTTTGAAATGCCGCAAGGAGACCACCAAATCCAAAGCCATATGGGCCTGATCCAAATAGGCTTGATCCACTTGCCTTAATTTAGGATAGGGGGATAGGCAGAGAAATTCTCGGTCCAAGGCCTTCTGCGCCTGATCACGTAGGGGTTGGATTCGTTCAAAGAGTTCTTCGGTCACAAAGGGCATGATCGGGTGTAGCAAAGCCAGCAAATCCCTGAGGAACTCAGCGCTTTGTTGCAAGACCGACCAGGCCATGACCTGCCCGGGTTGAGGTTTGATCATCTCCAAATACCAGGAACAATAGTCGTCCCATATCAGCTTATAAATTAGGCGAATAACCTCCGAAAGTTTATACTGGGCGTAGGCCTGTTCCAATTCATGCTGTGTTGCGGCTAAGCGCTGTCCGAACCATCGTACGGCCTCTGCTTGTTCTGTCCCTGTGCCCTGGGATGAAGGACCTTGCTCGTACCATGTCAACAAGAGGCGGTGCGCATTCCATAATTTGTTGGCAAAATGACGTCCTTGTTCCAGTTGACTTTCATCAAACAACAAGTCATTGCCGGCAGGCGAGGAGAAAAGCAACCCCATGCGCAGCGAGTCAGCCCCGTATTGGGCGATCAAGTCGAGGGGATCCGGTGAATTGCCCAGAGACTTGGACATTTTACGGCCTTGTTTGTCGCGGACAATACCGGTGAGGTACACATCTTTGAAGGGGACCTTTCCGTGAAAGCGTTGCCCGGCCATGATCATGCGGGCCACCCAGAAAAACAAGATATCCGGGCCTGTGACGAGCACCGAGGTCGGGTAATAATACGCCAAGTCCCGGTTCGGTTCTTGTTGGTGGTTGTGTTGGCGGATAAAATTCGGATCAAAAACAGAAAGGGGCCACAGCCAAGAGGAAAACCAGGTATCCAGCACGTCTTCATCTTGGCTCAGATCCTCTGCCCTCCATTTACCTTGGGTTAATTCAGCGGCTTGTTGAACGTCCTCGGCCACCCAGGTTTGCCCGTCCGGGGAATACCAGGCAGGAATGCGCTGTCCCCACCACAATTGCCTGGAAATGCACCAATCCCGGCAATTCTCCATCCAGTGCCGATAGGTGGCCATGAATTTATCCGGAAAGAGACTAACCTCGCCTTGAACAACTGCTTGCAGGGCCGGTTCGGCCAATTCTTGCATTTTGACAAACCACTGCAAGCTTAATTTGGGTTCGACCACAGCATTGGTACGTTCGCTATGACCGACCGAAGAGGTATAGGGTTCACAATGAACCAAGGCCCCCTCCGCTTCGAGCAGGGGAATGATCTGCTTCCTGGCCTCAAAGCGATCCAGGCCCACCATGATTTGAGCTTTGGAGTTAAGCCTACCTTGGTCGTCGAGCATATCGATCACCTCAAGATCGTGTTTTAGTCCCAATGCATAATCGTTGGGATCATGGGCCGGCGTCACCTTGAGGCAGCCGGTCCCGAATTCCATGTCCACATAGGGGTCTGCAATCACTGGAATGGCTTTGCCGATAAGAGGAATAAGGGCTTTACGGCCGATCAGGTGTTGGTAGCGAGCGTCCTCAGGATGTACGCAGATGGCGGAGTCGGCCATGATGGTCTCCGGGCGAACGGTGGCGATGGTGACATATTCGTCCGAATTTTCGACCCGGTAACGAATATGGACCAACTGGCCCTGAACCTCCTTGAAAATCACTTCGTCATCGGCCAGGGCGGTTTGTCCGGCGGGATCCCAATTGACCATGCGAACCCCGCGATAAACCAAGCCATCCCTGTAGAGTTTTACGAAAGCATCGACCACCGCTCGGCTTAGGGCAGGGTCCATCGTAAAGGCCTCTCTTGACCAATCCAAGGATGCCCCTAATTTGCGCAATTGGGATAAAATAATACCCCCGTATTTTTCTTTCCACGCCCAGGCATGTTGCAGGAATTCTTCACGGCTCAAATCCGATTTGGTTATGCCTTGCTCCTTAAGCATCTGGACAACCTTGGCTTCGGTGGCAATGGAAGCATGGTCTGTACCCGGCACCCAGCACGCGTTGTAACCTTCCATCCTGGCCTTGCGGATCAGCAGGTCCTGAATGGTGTTGTTGAGCATATGCCCCAAATGCAGAACCCCGGTGACATTGGGTGGGGGAATGACTACGGTATAGGCTTGGCGTTCATCGGGTTGGCTGTTAAAGCATCCTGCTTCCATCCAGCGTTCGTACCAGCGGTCCTCCAGGCCCTGGGGTTGGTATTGTTTGGGACTTTCCATGATTAATGAGCTAGCAAATCTACCTTGAATTTGCGGTAAAGGGTGTTTTTGTGCAACTTTGCGGGGATGCGAGTTCGATGGATTTTGATGGGGATCGGTTTGCCCCTCTGGTTGATGCTGGTTTGGTGCTCCAATCCAGGGCTGGAACCCCCTCGTGACTTGGAGGCTGACCGGCAACAGGGACGGTTGTTTCGCAATATTGCAGGGGACTCGGTGGGGTATGTGGGCAAAGAAATCTGCCGTTCATGCCATGCCGAACTCTATGATTCGTACATGGAGACGGGCATGGGTCGATCATGGGGGGCTTCCCCTGGACATTCCAAAGCCTCTTGGAACGGGGTCTCCACGGTGGTTTATGACAAGCATATCGATATGCATTACCAATCCATACGGACCGTCGATGGAATTTACATCCTGGAATTTCGCTTGGACGAAAAGGGAGACACGGTGCATCGTCGCAAAGAAAAGGTGGACATGGTGGTTGGCTCAGGTCAACACACCAATTCCCATATCATGGTACGAAACGGAAAGATGTGCCAAATGCCCATGACCTATTATACCCAAGAAGGTCGATGGGACCTGCCCCCTGGTTTCGAAAACGGTAACAATTCCCGTTTCGCTCGCCCTATAGAAGCGGAGTGCATCAATTGCCATAATGCCCATCCAGCTCAAAATCCAGGAGGGGCAAATCATTATTACACGGTGCCTCAGGGAATTGATTGCGAAAGATGCCATGGCCCAGGGGCATTGCATGTCCGCGAGAAGCAAGCCGGTAAGATCATCGATACCTCCCAAGGTCCTGATTATTCAATCGTTAACCCCCGGCGATTAAGCCATTCGCTTCAGAATGATTTGTGCAAACGCTGTCATTTGCAAGGCAATGCCGTGCTCAAGGAAGGACGTTCATTCACGGACTTCAAGCCGGGAATGGTCCTTAGCGATGTGTTTTCGGTGTTCTTGCCGCGTCATCAAAACCATGAAGATTATTTCATCATGGCATCGCATCCAGATCGCCTTGCCCAGTCTCCTTGCCTGAAGCAGCAACCTTTGGCCATGCGTTGCATTTCGTGCCACAACCCCCATCGATCGGTGCTCAAAACAGCAGCGGTTCAGTACAACAAGGAATGTTACCAATGCCATGGCGGATCCGCAAACGAAAAGACAACCTGTAACGCTCCATCCAGTCAGCGAGCCGCCAAGCAGAACAATTGTGTGGCCTGCCATATGCCCAAATCGGGGTCCTCGGACATCCCTCATGTGCGCATCACGGATCACAAAATTCAAATCCCAAGTGCCAAAGGCAATTTTCAATCCCTTCCTCCCCAAGGAGCCCTGCTGGGTCTGGCTTCTTTGAACGAAGAGAAACCGAGCGCGCTGACGATGGCCCAGGCCTGGCTTCAGTACGTGGAGCGTTTTGAGGGGGAACAAGAAGGCCTGGACTCTGCTTCGGCATGGTTGAACAAGGTTCCTCGTGGCGGTCGGAATGCCGCATGGATGGATGCTATGGTTCATTTGCTTTATTTGAAAAAGAGCCCCAACGATTTGGAGCCTTTGATGAAGGAATATGCGAAGGCCCTTGCACCGAACAGTTGTTCTGCATGGACGGCTTACCGAATTGCAGAGCTATTGTCCATGCGGAATGATCACGCCATCGCCGCAACTTACTTGGCGCAAGCGGTTCGCTTATTACCGCTGTCTTCGGATTTCCAACTTAAAATGGCGCTCAACGATTACCGCTTGGCTCGTAGGCAATCCGCGATTCAGCGGCTTGAGGTCTTGATTAACCAAGACCCCACCTATGTTCCGGCTTATGCCAATTTAGGCTACCTGTATTTGATGCAGAATCAAGCCGCGAAAGCTGCTCTGTGTTACGAAAAGGCCCTTCGTCTTGACCCTGATCATCCGCAGACCTTGCTAAACGCTGCAGGGCTGCAGCTGCATTTGAAGAATAGCTTGGAAGCGGATCGCATTCTGGTCCGCTTTTTGAAGCGTTATCCCGGGGATGCTCGGGCTTTGGCGTTGCGCAATCAAATTCGTCAAAGTCCATGAAATCAAGAATTCGATTTCTTGCTGCAGGGGTCATCGGGCTTGTGTTCTTGGCGATTGCAGTCGATTTGTTATGGCCACGGACTTTGCCTTCCATGCGAGAACAACGCTGCTCGAATTGGTCGGACCTTTGGTCGGAATTGCAACAAAGGGAACCTTCCTGGACCCTATGGTCCTCCAGGGCAGATCTGTACCGCAAGCTTTTGGGAATGAGGTCCTTGGAGCCAGGGCATTACCCCTTCGACAGACCTGTCTCCACCTGGACATGGCTTAGAACAATGCATGCCGGTAGGCAGACTCCTGTTCGTTTGGTTTTGGGTAAGTTCAGGACCAAGGCTCAGCTTGCTTCTTTTTTGTCAAGAAAACTGATGCCGGATTCAACCCAGTGGGCTCAAATGCTACAAGACACTTTTCAATTTGATTCGGTATCCTTGGGGCCTGAATTGCAGATGGCTTTGTACCTGCCCAATACCTACGAGATGTATTGGACCGTGGAACCCAGGGTCTTTCAGAGCAGAATGCTCAAGGAGTTCAAGGTGTTCTGGTCTTCACTGCGCATGGCCCAGGCTGAACGTCTTGGGCTTCATCCCTTGGAAGTGATCACGCTCGCCTCCATTGTGGAAGAGGAGACTCAATTCAAGCCGGAACGTCCGGTCGTCGCAGGGGTGTACCTCAATCGCCTTCGAATGGGTATGCCCTTGCAGGCCGATCCTACCCTCAAGTTTGCCGCACAAGATTTCGCCTTGCGAAGAATAGGGAAGAATCAAATCGCGATTTCCTCTCCGTACAATACCTACAAGGTTAAGGGCCTTCCACCAGGACCGATTTGCACTCCGTCGGCAGATGCCATTGACGCGGTTTTGCAGGGCCAAACGCATTCTTTCTTGTATTTCTGCGCAGATCCAACCCAACCCGGCACGCATCGATTTGCAGCTACTTGGTCGCAGCATCAACAAAACGCTGGGGCCTACCATCGATGGCTGAACCGTCGCGGAATCCGCTAAGGTTGTGGAAGGCCTAAGGAAATTACCCCAGGCCATTGGGCATCGAGTGAAGAGCGAGGTGTGCCTCTTGCTCAAAAGGACCTTTATGATGTACCTTTGTCGCCCCTGCCCAGGTGGTGAAATTGGTAGACACGCTACTTTGAGGGGGTAGTGGGAGTAATCCT
>RFMW01000129.1 GCA_009927485.1 Sphingobacteriia bacterium | reverse complement strand
CTAATCCGAGGTGTATCATCTGGCTTGATCATCAAAAAAAAGCCCGGACGAGCCGGGCTTCTTGGATAATCAAAGGAAATGGGCTGGCCTTAGTTGGCGGCTGCGCTCAATTTGATTTTGAGGTCCACGATGTCGTTGATGAACTTGTCGCCAAGGTTCTTGAAGATGTTTTTGGAACCGTACACAACACCCCACTGGGTGCGGTCAATGCTGAGTGCGCATTCGGCGGTGCAATTGCCTTCGGCAAGGGCCACTTTGGCAGGGAAACTAACGCCTTTGGTCGCTCCTTTGAGGGTCAAATTCCCAGCGATGGTGTGGGTATTGCCCAAAGAATCCGGGGTGCCAAGCTGTCACGGTAGAAATTACAAATTTGGCCGTGGGGAATGAATCGGTCTGAAAAAAGTCACCGCTCATGAGGTGACCGGCGAGGTCTGCATTTTGTTTGGCATCGGTGAGATCAAGGACTTTCAGGCTTTTCATATCGATGGTGAATTCACCAGCCGAAATGGCGTTGTTTTCGACAAAAAGCTGTCCTTCGCTGACCGTGAAGGTGCCGTTGTGCTTGCCCGCTGGTTTGGAACCAGTCCATTCGACGATACCGGAAGAAACAGCCAAGGTGTCTGCGCCTTGACCGGCCTGGCCTTCTGCCATGGGGTCTGTGGTCTCGGAGGCGTTGTTGTTGCAGGCGCTAAGACCCAGGGTTAGGACTCCGGCTGCGATGAGGATGAAGTTTTTAATCATGTTGAATTGGTTTAAGGTTGGATTAATTTTTTAGGGAACGCAAAAATAGGTATTTTGTTTAAGGAGAACAATGCTCGAGCAAGATTTCTCTATAAATTCTTAATCGATTAAAGATGCGTTAAATCCCTAAATGATCAGGTCCTGTTCCTAATTTCGGAAAATTAAACTTGCTGATGTACCCCCTCAAGGACGGAAAAAATTCCTGGCAAACGCAGGAAGCCCACGAAATATATCGCAATCCTTGGATTGCCTTGACGGAGTACAAGGTTATTCGCCCGGATGGACAGCCCGGGATCTACGGGGTAGTGGCCTTCGCTAACCAAGCCATCGGCATTTTGGCGGTGGATGCTGAAGGGCGAATTGCTTTGGTGGGGCAATGGCGTTACCCGCTGGGCGCTTATTCCTGGGAGATTCCGGAAGGTGGCGGCCCTGTGGGGACGGATCCCTTGGAGGCTGCTCGGCGGGAACTCCAAGAAGAAACCGGACTGCGGGCGGAATCCTGGGAACCGTTGTTGCGAATGCACCTTTCGAATTCGGTAACGGACGAAGAGGCCCTCATTTATGTGGCAAGCGGTCTCACTCAGGGCCAGGCCCAGCCCGAGGGTTCGGAGGACCTGAGCATCGCTTGGGTTACCGTGGAGGAGGCGCTGGAACATATCCGAGAGGGTCGCATCACGGATGCAATGAGCGTTGCTGCATTGCAGGCGTGGGCCCTACGACTTTTACGTAAATAATCCATCATGAAACCCAATCACAAGATTTTGACCAACAGCCTACTCGCAATGACCGCCTTGCTCTGGGGATGGAGCATGGAGGCACAGGGGACAGGGAAGCCACGTAACATTATCATGATTATAGGTGACGGGATGGGGCATACCCAAGTTTCGGCGGCGTATTTGCACCAAACCCAAGGACCGAGGGATCGTTCTTGGAACATGGGGCGTTTCACGCATTTCGGTTACTCGGTCACCACCTCATCGGATGCCTTGATCACCGATTCCGGCGCAGGCGCAACGGCCTTGAGCACCGGACGCAAAACCTACAACGGTGCCGTGGGTGTGGGTCCAGACTCCTTGCCCTTGCAGACCATTCTGGAGAAAGCAGCGGCCACGGGACGGCGAACGGGCATGCTGGTCACTTGCGAAGTGACCCATGCCACCCCCGCATCGTACGCAGCGCATCGCATTGACCGGGATCTCTACGAGGACATCGCCTTGGATTTGAGTCTTGCCCCATTGGATTGGTTGGTGGGTGGAGGCCGAAATCATTTTGTGGCGAGGCAGGATCAACGAAACCTGCTGGGAGAGATGCGCAAGGATAGGGGCTTCAAGGTCATGGACCGATCGGAGGATCTGCTCAAGGCACCTCGGTCTTCTGGCAAACAGCCTGTGGTGGCCCTGGTATGGGATGGACCCGCACCGCGAATCAGCGAAGGCAGGGATCCTGGACTCATGGCGGCCTCACCGCCCGTGCCTGCCATGACTTGGACCGACCTGCATCCAGTTCTGCCAACGATTCTGGGTTTTTCCTGATGATTGAGGCCTCGCAGATTGATTGGGGCGGTCATGCCAACGACGGGGACTATGTGCTTACGGAGACCCTGGATCTGGACCGGGTGGTCGGCGCTGCTTTGGACTTTGCCCGCCAAGACGGCAACACCCTGGTGGTATTGACTGCCGATCATGAGACCGGGGGGATGGCCATCAACAGCGGTGCACGGGATGCTCAAAGCATGGGGTTGGTCTTCACCACCAAAAAGCATACCGCAGCCTTGGTTCCGGTGATGGCCTACGGCCCTGGCGCTGAAGGGCTAAGCGCCATGATGGACAATACAGAGATTTACCGCCGTCTATGCGGCTTGTGGTCCTTGGAACCCTAGGGATATTCCCTGGAGTCCTAAGGAGAAGGCAGCAAGGTCTCGCGGGGTTGATCCGCAACAATCACTCCCTTATCGTTGCGCTTGAGGTTGGTTATGGCGTATTGGGGGTCATGTTCAAAGAACAGGGACCAATTTTCACGCAGGGCTTGTTCAAGGATCTCGGCTTTTTCGCTAAGGGTCTGCAAAGGCCTCACATCGTAGGCCATCACCCAAGGCAGGGGCAGATGAGCGACGGAGGGCAAGAGATCAGCGCAATACAACATCGATCGCCCTCCCCAATCCAGGATGGGTAGCATCATCCCTTCGGTATGACCGTAAACATGAAGGCAGGGCAATCCTGCGGCGTTTTGGCCGTCGGCAACTTCTTGCAATTGCCCCGACTGCATCAACGGTTCGATATTCTCGCGCAGAAAGGATGCTTTTTCGCGGGCATTTGGGTGGGGGTACGACCATTGCAATTGCCTACCGGAGACCCAATAGGTTGCTTCTGGAAAAACGACCCGAATTTCCTCCCCTGAACCAACGCGTTCGGTTGCCCCGCCGCAGTGATCAAAGTGCAGATGGGTCAGCAGGACATCGGTGATTTGATCGCTGCGCCAACCTGCCGCTTGGACGGCATCGACGATGGAAACTTGTTCTGTTGGGCCGTAATGGGCCATGAATTTTGAGTTTTGCTTATTTCCTAATCCGCAATCAATCACAATTTTACGATCATTTACTTCAACCAATAAACAACGCATCGCCCAGGTGCACAGGTTATGGGCATCCGGGGGATTCGCTTGAGCCCATAGACTCTGCGGAACCACGCCGAACATAGCCCCACCGTCCAACTTAAAAAATCCGGTTTGTAAAATTTGCAGTTTCATGGAAAAGTCGCCTTGTTTTCAAAAGACCCCTGCCAAGGATTTCGTACTTTTGTAGGCTATGTCAAAGTTAAAGCCTGGAGATAAGATTCATTTGATTGCCATAGGGGGCGCAGTCATGCACAACCTGGCCTTGGATCTGCAAGTTGCAGGCTATCAAATCACGGGCTCGGATGATCGGATCGATGAGCCAGCCAGGGGTCGATTGGATGTGGCTGGGCTGATGCCCGACCGCCTTGGATGGGAGCCGTCCAGAATCACCGAGGATTTGGGTCTCGTCGTCCTGGGAATGCACGCGCGTTCCGACAATCCTGAATTGCTCAAAGCGTTGGACCTTGGTTTAACCATCTACTCTTTTCCGGAATTGGTAGGCGAATTGACGGCCAATCAACAACGGCTTGTGGTGGCGGGCTCCCATGGCAAAACCACCATAACCTCCATGGTGATGCATGTATTGCGTTTCCATCGACGGTCTTTTGATTACCTCGTAGGTTCGGCCATGCCCGGTTACGAACGCATGGTCCAGCTCGGTACGGCTGCTCCCACGGTAGTCCTTGAAGGCGACGAGTACCTGAGCTCACCCTTGGATTCTCGTCCCAAAATGATGCATTATCAACCCCACGGCACGGTCATCACCGGAATTGCCTGGGATCATATCAATGTCTTTCCCTCCAAAGCCTCCTACGAAAAGGTTTTCGCCGATTATATCGCAGGCCTTCAACCGGGTTCAACATTAATTTATTTTGAAGAAGATCCCGCATTGGTTAAGATAGTTCAATCCTTGGGCGGGCATTTGGATTGCAAGCCTTACAAGGCAGCACCTTATGTGGTGGAAGATGGCTACACCTTTCTCAAGACGAGTTTAGGCAAAATTCCCTTGCAAGTCTTTGGCAAACACAATATGCACAATATCGCCGCCGCCAGGCAGCTCACCGCCATGGCTGGTATCGAGAAAGTGGATTTTTACCAAGCGATAGCATCTTTTCCGGGAGCATCCAGGCGATTGGAGCGGATGACGACCGGTTCCGGTCAGACGGTCATTCGGGATTTCGCTCATTCACCTTCCAAGGTATCGGCTTCGGTGCAGGCGGTTCACGAACAATTCGGGGCTGACTTTACCGCAGCCCTGGAATTGCACAGTTTCTCGAGTTTGAATCCGGACTTTATCCCGGAATACCAAGGAACGATGAATGCCCCTGCAGTGGCTGCGGTGTATTGTTCAGGAGAAGTGGCGCAACGTAAACAAGGGAGTAGTCTCGATGCCAACTTTCTGGTGAAAGCCTTCGGACGCAAGGATCTCAAGGTCTTCGACGATCTTCAGGCCCTGCAAGATTGGGTTCGTATTCAATCAGCGTACCGGCCCCTGCTGATGATGAGTTCAGGCTCATGGTCTTCGTGGCCCTGGGAAAAGGAAATAAGCGAATGGTAAACTTGGATTTAGGGCGATTAACCCTCAGCAGGCCCCTGCTGTTTTTTGATCTGGAAACGACCGGTTTGAATATCGGTCAGGATCGCATCGTTGAATTTGCGGGGGTCAAAGTCCATCCGGACGGTACTGTGGAAGAATTGGAGCAGAGGCTGCAACCGGGTATCCCCATCCCCGAGGAGGTTTCCAAAATTCACGGCATCTACGACGCAGACGTTGTCGGCATGCCCACGCTGGAGGAATTTGCGCCTCGGTTGATTCGCTTTTTTGATCAGGCCGACTTGGCAGGGTATAATTCAGCTTATTTTGATTTGCCCTTCTTGATGGACGAAATGTTGCGCATCGAAATGGATCTGGATATTTCCAATGCCCGCATGGTGGATGTTCAAGCTATTTTTCACAAGAAGGAACCCCGTGATTTGAAGGCCGCATTGCGTTTTTATTGCGGGGAGGAATTGGTGAATGCGCATTCGGCCGCCGCCGATGCCCGGGCCACGTGCATGATCTTGTTGCAACAGCTCAATCGTTACGATGACCTGCAGGGTAACGTGGATTTTCTGCATCGATTCACTGCTCGTAACAACAAATCGGTGGATTTGGCGGGGCGCATCGTTCGCAACGACAAGGGGTTGGAACTCTTCGCTTTCGGCAAATACAAAGGTCAATCGGTATCCGAGGTCTTTGCTCGTGATCCATCCTATTATACGTGGATGATGTCCGGGGATTTTCCAAGACATACCAAGAAAGTCATCACCGGCATTCGCCTGCGCGCGATGAACACCGAAGGAGGACCCAAGGCCTAGAGGAATTTCCGTGAATCCGTATTCCATACCGGAGATCGAAGGGGATTTGCAGACCCTGGATGCCAGGAAGGGCCAAGCCAAAGTGGCCGTGTACACCCTGGGATGCAAGTTGAATTATGCCGATGGCCTGAGCATCCGCAAAACCTTCGAAGACCGTGGCTATGCTCCGGTAAATTTCGAAGAGGGGGCTGATGTTTACATCATCAATACCTGTTCGGTGACTGACAAGGCCGATCGCAAGTGCGCCAGGGTAGTTCGGCAGGCGCTGAAACATTCCCCGCAAGCCAAGGTTGTGGTCGTGGGTTGTTATGCCCAGTTGCAACCGGAACAAATCGCTCAAATTCCCGGGGTTCATCTGGTCGCGGGCACCGAGGCCAAATGGAAATTGCCCGAGCTCCTGGAGGAAGCTGGCTCCACATCGCCAAACGGTCCAAGTGGTCCATGCTCCCATTGAAGCATCTGTCGAATTTAAACCCGCTCAGAGTTGGGGGGATCGGACCAGGGCATTTCTTAAAGTCCAAGACGGTTGCGATTTTCCATGCACTTATTGCACGATCCCCATGGCCAGAGGAAAGGCTCGTTCGGATGCCATGGATTCTGTTGTGGAGAGGGCTAAGCGCCTTGCCTCCGAGGGCGCAGAGGAAATTGTCCTAACCGGGGTCAATTTGGGTGATTTTGGACGTGGCAGTGGCGATGACCGTCGCTTGGGTTACTCCTTGGCGGCCTTGGTACGCCGCATGCAGCGTGATGTTCAGGTTGATCGTCTCCGCTTGTCCAGTGTGGAGCCCAATCTCTTTGGGGATGATTTGATTACCGCATTGCAGGAGAGTCCTCGCTTCGTGCCTCATTTCCATATTCCGCTGCAAAGCGGTTCCGATAGCGTTTTGCGCCGTATGCGTCGTCGATATACTACAGCAGATTACCGTCGGCTCTTGTTGCGCTTGGCTCGTACCTTCGATGGGGTCTGCCTGGGGGCCGATGTGATGGTCGGTTTTGGCGGGGAAACGGAACTTGAATTTAGGGAATGTTATGATTTTCTGGAGTCCTTGCCTTTGGCCTACCTTCATGTCTTCACCTATTCCGAAAGACCGGGTACGGTTGCTGCCGAATGGACGCCCTCGGTCCCCGTGCATGAGCGTCTTGAGCGCAACCACGCCTTGACGCAATGGGCGATGGATCGTCAAATGAACTATGTTTCAGGCTTCTCCGGCAAGGTGATCCCAGTGCTCTTTGAACAAGATACCTACCAAGCCGGACAAGGAGAATTGAAAATGAGAGGCTATACGCCCAATTTCATACGGGTGGAATGTGCCTACGATCCGCTATGGGTGGGGGCATCGGTACCCGTGCATTTGGGAGGGCTCTTGTGCAGGGAATCGGAGGTGATGTTGAAGGGGACTGTTCTTGGCTAAACCCCGGGAAGGCACAAATTATTCAGGAATAAGTCCTTGAATCTAAGGTATTTTCACAGGGCATCCCGAGCCTTGGATTTTGGCAACCTTGGATGGGGTTCCGTTGGATGGCCCCCCTGAGGATTTGAGGCCTTGATTAGAATTTTCGTTGTTCTGCGCGGGGCTTTCGACGAGCTTGCGGAGTTGATTTTCCCAAAGGCTTTTGCCCGGAGCTGCAAGGGGCTTTTCCAACAAGGGTCCTTGGTAAACGGTTAAGGATCGGTTGTTAGTTATCAATAACCAGGGTTGTTGAGGAATACCGTAGATACTCAATAATTGCTGCCTGGGGTCTCTGCGAAGGGCCATGGCAAGGTTGTGATCCATAAGGTATTTGAGACAATCTTTCTCGGGAAGCATAGGGTCGCTGAACACAGCCACCCAATGCACCTGGTCCCCCCATAATTCCTGCTGATCCCGCAAGCGGTCCATCACGGTATGGGCCTGGGTGCAACTCGGATCCAGGTAAACTTGGGCGGTTAATTTTTGGGCCATTAGGTGACGGGGTGCGCAACAAAAACCCAATGTTATGAAAATTAAGATGAGGGTCCTGCTCAGCCATGCAGACCACGGGCCTTGAACTTGTCGCAGGTCCGCGTTGCACGATATCCGATGGCCGGGGACACCGGCACCCTCTGCCGCCTCAATATCCCGATCGCGGTCACCGATCATCAGGCATTTTGCGGGGTCCAAGCCAAAGCGATGCACCGCCTTTTGGACCATGAGGGGTTCGGGTTTACGGCAGAGGCAGGGTTCGGAACGGGGATGGTGAGGGCAGGCATAAACCGCATCAAGACGGATGCTGTGGGAGGCCAATGCATCCAGCATTTTGGTATGGATTCGGTGTAAATCCTCCAACGTGTAAAGGCCGAGCCCAATGCCCCCTTGGTTGGTGATGACGATGAGGCGGTATCCTCTGCATTGGGCCGCCATCATGATCTCCACGATCCCGTCCAACAAATGCCAATCTTCGGGGCAGTGGATATAATCCCCTGGATCATGGTTGATGACCCCATCCCGATCAAGAAACAAGGCGGCATCACGGACAAGGCCCTCTGCAAGGGTTGGAACGGGAAGCTCAATCACCAGGGGATATGCTTTGGATTATTATTCGTCAAAGTAAAGGTTAAACCTTTAATTTTGGCCATGGAACGAATATTGATCTTAGATTTTGGATCGCAGTACACCCAGCTCATTGCGCGTAGGATTCGTGAAATGGAGGTTTACTGCGAAATTCATCCTTTCCATCATTGTCCCGAAGAAGGCGAGGGTTGGGGCGGGGTTATCCTTTCGGGTTCACCCTTTTCGACCCATGATCGCGAAGCACCCATGGCGCCATGGCCGGATTGGTTCGGGTCATTGCCTGTTTTGGGAATATGTTACGGGGCTCAATGGCTCGCCGTCCATCGAGGTGGGCAGGTGCAGCGGTCGGTGATCCGTGAATACGGCAGGGCCCAACTGCAGGTCAACCCCCAGGGGGGGTCACCCTTGCTTCAGGGTATCCGCCAAGGCAGCATCGTATGGATGTCCCACGGGGATACGGTAACGGAATTGCCCCAAGGGGCCTTGCATACTGCTTCCACGGAGTCCGTTCAGTATGCCGCCTTTGAATGGCCGGACCAAAGGGTGTATGCGATTCAATTCCATCCCGAGGTGACCCACAGCGAGGAGGGCATGCAGGTTTTGCGCAATTTTGTGTTGGGAATCTGTGGGATGAGTCCGACGTGGACGGCGGCATCCTTTGTGCAACAAAGCATTCACGATTTGAAAGCCCAAGTGGGGGATCATGAAGTAGTGATGGGGATTAGCGGAGGTGTGGACTCGACCGTGGCTGCAGTGCTCCTGCACCATGCCATTGGGGATCGTTTACATGGGATTTTTGTGGACAATGGGCTTTTGCGTCAAGACGAATTCACCCAGGTTCTGGAAGCCTACCAACAATTGGGTTTGAGAGTCAAAGGGGTCAATGCCCAAAACGAATTTTACGAGGCCTTGGCCGGATTGGAGGAGCCGGAAGCCAAACGCAAGGCCATTGGCCGAGTTTTTATCGAAGTATTTGAACGTGAGGCGAATGCCATCCCAGCAGTGGCTTTTTTGGGACAGGGAACCATCTACCCCGACGTGATAGAATCGGTATCGGTGCATGGTCCTTCGGCCACCATCAAATCGCATCATAATGTTGGGGGGCTCCCTGATCGCATGAAACTCAAATTGGTGGAGCCCCTTCGTGCCTTGTTCAAAGACGAGGTCCGCAAAGTGGGGAGGGCCCTCAATATCCCTTCGATTTTGCTGGATCGCCATCCCTTCCCGGGTCCTGGTCTGGGCATTCGCATCCTTGGTCCGGTGGACAGCGCCACCGTGCGTTTGTTGCAGCAAGCCGATGCGATCTACCTGGAGCACCTTCGTCGAAGCGGGTGGTACGATCAAATTTGGCAAGCTGGGGCCATCCTGCTGCCCGTCAAATCGGTGGGTGTGATGGGTGACGAAAGGTCCTACGAACGGGTCGTCGCCTTGCGGGCAGTGCACAGTCTGGACGGCATGACGGCGGATTGGGTGCACCTTCCCTACGATTTGTTAGCCGAAATTTCCAACGATATCATCAACCGTGTTCGCGGTATCAACCGCGTGGTTTACGATATTTCTTCCAAGCCTCCAGCAACCATCGAATGGGAATAGGTGGACAATCCGGGCGTTGGACCTTACGCACCCGGCAAGTTTTGGAATTTTTGGAATTTTGGTCAGGCCGCAACCGTGCAGCGGCCTCGGATTTGTCAGGACTGCTCAGGGAATATGCCCGTAAGTTCCCTCAAATGGGCTCACGGGACCGTAAGGAATGGTCAATGGGGGTGTACCAAGCGCTGAGGGCTCAGCGGATATGGAGGTCCTCCGATAGGGCAGCAGATATAGCAGCAGATATAGCAGCCGATAGGGCGGCCGATTTTGCCCCGTGGGAGCAGGCCCTAACCGCAGGGCTGCTCGCGATGCACGGGGAAGAGCATCCCTGGGTTGCCTATCTGAGGGAGCAATACCCCTCGAAGAATGATCTAAAAAGTATTCTACAAGAAAATTCTTCTAAGGGATTTCCTTTCAGCGACTTTATTTCACCGCGGTTGGTCGACGATATCCAATCCCTGGATCCTGCGGAAGGTACTTACGGCATCGAAAAATGGTTGCAAGAACAAGGATTACCCGGAATGGCCTGGTTGAGAATTCGAAGAGGCTATGAAACCGTCATGGAAGAACGAATTCATCAGCAAGGTTGGACCGCTCCCCTCAAGTTTACCATGAAGCATCCTTCGGCATTGCAAGCATGGGCCATGCCCCTGGGTTTGGCTTTGAACGAATTGGAAGGGTACAAAGAAGGTTGGTTCGAGATGCAGGATCTTTCCTCCCAAAGGTTGGTTGAATGCATGCCGGCCAAAGCTGCCGGTCGTTGGTTGGATGCCTGCGCGGGTTCCGGAGGAAAAACCTTTTGCTCCACGAGGCTTATCCCGAATTGCAATGGTTTGTGACCGATTCCAGAGCAAGTATTTTGCAGGAATGTTCGCGTCGTTTTCAACGAGCAGGTTGGCGGAATTATTCCCGTGCACTCACTGATTGGCTCAGTCCTGAACCTGCGGAGCTCGGTTCTTTTCCCTCTCAATTTGATGGGGTCTTGTTGGATGCGCCTTGCAGCGGATCTGGATCGTGGAGGAATCATCCTCATTTGCAACTTTTGGGGCCGCCCATGAATCCCTTGGAATTCGCCGAAAAGCAAGGGCGCATGCTCGCGCGCTTATGGTCCAGGGTTCGTTCCGGCGGGTATTTGCTGTACGCAACTTGCTCGGTGTATTCCTGCGAAAACGAGGAGGTTGTTAAGGCCTTCCTCGCTTCCAAAGAAGATAGCCATTTATGCTTGGATCGTTATTTGAATGCTACCCCCCAAGGAGGCGATACCCTTTACGCCGCCCTGATCCAGAAAAAATAGAGAAGGTCAGGATTAGCTCTGTGTTACCCAGCCGCAAAGGCCTGTTCCAAAGCCTGCTGCAAATCCTCCCATAAATCCTCCACGTCTTCGATGCCTACCGATAGCCTGATGAGGTTATCGGTAATTCGAAATTCTTTGCGTTCCTTGGGGTCCATCGCGCTGTGGGTGGTGCTGGCGGGGTGACAGGCCAGGCTTTCGTTGCTGCCCAGAGATACGGCCTGTTGGATGCATCGTAAGCTGTTAAGGAAGCGCCAAGCGATGCGATGGTCCTCCCCTCCGTTCAGCCAAATTGAAAGCATCGCTCCGGATCCTGGATAGGCGAGACTTTGGATACCAGGATGTTGACTTAACCTTTGGGCAATGATTCTGGCGTTGGATTGGGCAGCCTGCATACGAAGCTGTACGGTTTCCAAACTACGGGACAAGAGCCAGGCAGTAAAGGGACTGGCGGTATTGCCTAATTTGTTACGAAGAGGTCGGATGCGTCGTACAAGTGATGCGTCTCCAACACAAGCCCCGCAGACCAGGTCGCTGTGCCCGCTCATGGATTTGGTAGCGGAATAGAGGACCAAATCGGCCCCTTCCTCCAATGGATGTTGCCAGCAAGGCCCAAGGTAGGTGTTGTCAGCCATCACCACCGGTCGCTTGCCGTTGCTTGCCCATTGGTCTACCCAGGTCCGCATTCGATCCCATGACCATTGCTCGTTGGTTGGGTTGGCAGGGGTTTCGATGTAGAGGATATCCGGGATGGGGCTTGGAGCAGGATCGTGCGATTCTGTGGGCTGGCCTTGCCTCAATGGAAGACATTGAATGCCCCAAGGCTCCAGAAAATCCTTGAAAAATTGAAGTGTTCCGCCGTAGATCGGGGTCGTATAGGCCAAGACCGATCCGGGCTTGACCAAGGCAAGCAAAGAGGTGGTGATGGCCGCCATTCCACTTTCAAAAGCCAAGGCTTCGTCGGGCATCCCGCCGATTTGGCCTCGCTCCCTGCCTTCCAAAGCGACCAATTGCCCTTCCACTTGCACCAAATTGGGATGACCCAATCGCGCATAATTAAAGGGGGCAGGCTCGTGCTCCACAGCTCGACCTTGTTGCAGGGCAAAGGTGGCTGCACCGGCTTCGGCGCTTTCGAAGAGGTAGGTTGACGAGGCGTACAGTGGGGTCTTGGCGGCACCAAAATGTGGCAACACCCCAGGTTCTGTGGGCTGCACGGGATGGATGAGTTTGGTGGCTTTTCTTTTCATTGTCCGGAACTTGGAATACGATACTCAAAATAAACTTGCCCCTCCGAATCATGGAAGCGGGTGGTGAGCAAGCGCTCCTTGGCAGGTCCCGAAAAATTTAATGTTGCGAAACCTCTTTTTAGGGACAAGGACTCCGGGATTCGGAAATCGTTTTGGTCCTTGTCGGCCAAAGAATTAAGACCACTGGTCAAAGGGGAGGAGGTAATGTCCCAGAAGATGACGCCCTTGTGTTCCATCTTGGAAATTTCGGAATGGTGTCGATCTCCGGTCAAGAAGATTACATTTCGTATGTTTTCTTCGGCCAATCGGTCCAGCAATTTGCGCCGCTCGCAGGGGTAATTGGCATAGGTTTCGTGAATCGCGTGGCTGTTCAGGATTTGACTGCCACTGGCCACCAGTTTGAAGGGGGCACGGCTGAACTTCAGGGCATCCACAAGCCATTCAATTTGGGCATCCCCTAGCATCCGTCTGGCGCAGGTGTCTTTCAATCGTTGGTTGTTGCGATGGTAGCGGTTGTCCAAAAGAAATACCTCCACATCCATCCAACGAAAGGCCGAAGCGATGCCTTCAAATTCAGGCATACCGTAGGAAGGGTTCGCCCAAAACAGTTTGAAGGCCTCCAAACTTTCTCGCTTGAGGGGCCAGGATCCTGTGGCATCGTTAGGGCCGAAGTCATGGTCATCCCAAACGGCGTATTGGGGGCAGATCGCAAGCAAGGAGGCCATGGAGGGGGTAGCCCGGGTATGTTGATAACGGTTGACCATGCCTTGAAAACTCTCCCAATCTCCTTCCCTTAGATACGTGTTATCACCCAACCATAACATTGCCGAGGGTTTGAGGGAAGCGATTCGATCAAAAACTTGGTAATCACCACCATAGGAGGGAGAAGGGCGATCATAGGCCGGGTCATTGATGTAACTGCACGAACCCATGGCGATGGTGAAATCCGGAGCGGGGTAACGGTGCAACCAATGGGGCTGTGTGCTGAATTTACCTTCGGCCAAGAGCAATTCTTGATCGGGGTAGGGACGCCCGTCCACCTGTTCAGGGTCATCCTCATCCAGCAGGATGCGGTAGGAATAACGAGCGCCTTCATGCAGCCTATCCAATTCAAAAAGGGCGGTATGGGCAGGGCCACTGCCCGTGCGCAAACAGCGAGTTCCTACTTTGACCGCAGACGTTGCGACCCAGGGCTCGCGGCTGCTGTCTTCGGCCTTGCTGATCAATTGGTATTCCAAACAAAGCGAAGCTTGCCTTCTGGTTTGGATCCAAACCGAGGCGTAACGCAACCCGGCATGACCCAGCATAGGTCCTGAGGCCAAAAGGGGATGGGCTGGTCGCTGGTTCCCCTTGCCTTGGCTCTGGGCCAGGGTTACGAGGTTGGAGCATCCGAAGACGATCAAAATCAAGGCCAGGCCAGTAAGGGTTCTTTTCATTGTGGAAAATTAGAGAGAAAAATCGGGCTCATCGGCCTACTTTTGAACAAATTTGGTTTAAATCAAGCAAATCGCCATGGCAAACCCTATCCTTGAATGCGTTCCCAATTTTTCTGAAGGTCGTCGTCAGGAGGTGATCGACAAAATCGCGGCGGCATTGGGTTCCGTGGAAGGTGCCAGGGTCCTTGATGTGGATCCGGGCAAGGCCACCAACCGTACGGTCATGACCTTGGTTGGTCATCCGGAGGCTGTGGTCGAGGCCGCTTTTCGCGCCATCCGAGAGGCCTCCATGGGCATTGACATGAGCAGCCATCGTGGGGAACATGCACGGATGGGGGCTACCGATGTTTGCCCCTTGATCCCAATCTCTGGAATGAGCATGGATGAGGCTGTTTATTGGTCCCAGGTCTTGGCCCAAAAGGTTGGCAATGAATTGGGAATTCCTGTTTACCTCTACGAATATTCTGCCAAGGAGGCTTATCGACGCAACCTTGCGGATATCCGATCCGGTGAATACGAAGGCCTGGAGGTCAAGATGAAGGATCCCCGCTGGACCCCTGATTTTGGTCCCCATACCTTCCAACCTGCATGCGGTGCCACGGTTATTGGCGCCAGAGATTTGCTTGTGGCCTACAATGTTAATTTGAACACGGTATCCTCGCGCTTGGCCAATTCCGTGGCGTTTGATGTGAGGGAAGCAGGCAGGGTGCTTCGTGATGGACATCCGTTGACGGGCAAAATTCGCCTGGATGCTCAAGGGGAACCTGTCCGCCAGCCGGGCACCTGCAAATCGGTCAAAGGGGTAGGTTGGTACATTGAGGAATATCGCATGGCCCAGGTTTCCATGAACCTAACACGCCTTGCGGATACCGACCTGCATGAGGCCTACGAAGCGGTCTGGGAATCGGCGAGCCGTAGGGGACTTCGGGTTACCGGTTCCGAGTTGGTCGGGTTGGTACCCCTTGAAAGCATTCTCAAGGCGGGAAGGTATTTCATGCGCAAAGCGGGCAGGTCCTCCGGAGCATCGGATGGAGAATTGATTGAGTGCGCGGTGCAGAGCATGGGGTTGAGGCAATTGGGTGACTTTGATCCACGGCGCAAAATCATAGAATATGCGATGGAGGCCCCCTACGGTCCTTTGGTATCCATGAGTTTGGGGGACTTTGTGGACTTAACCGCCAGCGAGGCCCCTGCGCCGGGTGGGGGTTCGGTGGCCGCGTATATGGGGGCCTTGGCCGCTGCTTTGGGGGCCATGGTAGCCAATTTATCGGCCCACAAAAGGGGTTGGGAAGCCCAAACCCTTGCGTTTTCGGATCGAGCGGAGGCCCTGCAAGCCATCAAAAACCAATTGTTACGGGCTGTGGACGAGGATACTAGTGCCTTTGAGGGGGTGATGCACGCCATGGCCCTTCCCAAGTCCACGGATGCGGAGAAAGCTCTTCGTGCTGAAGCGATCGCTCAAGCCAATTTCAATGCGTTGCAGGTTCCCCTGCAGACCATGGAAGTCATTTCGCCCTTGTTTGAGTTGTTGGAACATATGGTACACCAAGGCAATCCCAATTCTCGTTCCGATGCCATGGTGGGCTTGCAAGCGGCATGGGCTGCATTGGAAGGCGCTTATTGGAACGTTATCATCAACGCAGGTCCCTCTGCGGAGCGTTCGCCACAAAGCCAGGATGCCGTCCGTCAAGCTGAGGCGATACGCCTTGGTTCCAAGGTTTTATGGGAAAGGGCGGTTCAAGCCGGCGCGGATCTCTTGAATACCTAAGGCCAAGGGGGTAATCCTTTGGCGAGGATGGTGATTCCACGATCCGGATAGTCTTGTTGGAATTGATTCGCTTTTTCGACCAATGCCATTCGCTTAGTGGGCTGGGGATGCACCGTTTCGAGCAAGGTCGCAGGGTCTTTGATCTTGCTCATGGGTTGGTAAGCACCACGGGGTCCGCCGTAATAACGTGCCGAATGCAATTTGCGGTCTGCAAATTCGAACAACACTTTGGCGGCTTCGGTTTTGTTGAGCGCGGACCATAAACGATCGTTTCCCCGCATCCAATACCAGGTGACAGCATTGCCGTCGAGCTCAAACCGACGTAGTTCGTTGCGGATGAGTTGGGCACGGGCTTTGGAACCGCTGGCTTGATGGTACATGGGGCTTGGAATGGAATCGGCCATTTCGCTCAATGCGGTTATCCCCTCAAAGTCCATTAAGCTCAGGCTGTCATTGACTCTTTTCCATAACATTCCTTGAGATTCCAGTTGGGTTAGGCCTTGCCAGGCCAGCAGGTTGCCATTGGCCTGCATGGTGGAGATTGCACGGTTTATACGCACCGTATTGCTTCGTATAACCCAATCCTTGGTAAGGCAAACCGAGCTGTCGTCGGTCCACAGGAACATGGAATCCCGTGGAGGCTTTCGGTAGCCTTGCAAGGAAGAGGTGATCCATTGAATACTGTCTCTGCTCGACCAATCCTGAAGCCAAACCTTTCCGGTGGCAATGAAGCCCTGACTCTTTTTCAAATTCACAGGGTTCGGTGGGTTGAGCCCCATGCGCATTGCTGAATCCAATTTCAAATGATCGGCTCGAATGCGGATCTGCTCCACCGTATCCATCCAATGCGCATGGCCGTCGGCACGAGCCATGTTCCGCTTTTGGTCCATGAACAAGGAATCGGCGAGGATGAAATGCCGTCGGTCCACCACCGCCCAAGCCGCATGCCGAGGTCCTTTTCCGGGCTTGCCCTCCGTGTGGAGCAATAACCTGGCGGATTGGATTTGATAATGCCCTGCATCGCCTTCAAAGATGCCTTGGAGGCTATGAATTCTGGATCGGGTCATCAGGATAAGGCAATCGGCCTGCGCCATGTACCTGCACAATGCGGTTTGGAGCTCCATCTCAGGATGATTGACGACAACCTGTTCGCGAAAGGTGTAATCGCGGCGGTTCAGGTCGCCCATTCCATGACGGCTGCTGATGCGCACACCCCCCTGCCTGAGGACTCCACCCAGGTCATAGCGGGCTTCGTTGCGTGCACTGTTGAACCAGAGCGTGGGGGTTTCGAGGGACAAATCGTGATGTCGGCATCGGACATCGCCTTCGAAATATGCCTCTTGATCGCTTGTGTTCCAATACATTTTCTGCGATAGAATCACGAAGCCGTCTTTGCCGTTGAGTTTAACCATGCCCTCGGCTTTGGCTATCCGATCATGATCCGTCAGCATGACTTGGTTGCATCGCAAGATCATTCCACGATGCTTGAGGACGACGCCGCCGCTAAGGGTTTTGGTGGTTCCCAGGGGACCTCTTTCGAATCGCCCTTCTCCGGATTCTACAATTTCAAAGGCATTGGGGTCATTGACAATCCCTGGCCCTATGCTTTGAGCGCGAAGGGTTTGAGCCTCAAAGGCCAACCCCAGCATCCAAACCAGCCACCATGGAAGGAAACGTGTGCTCATTGGGCCAAAAATACCCCTATACCTCTAAATTTGAAGGTATTGATGAAAATCCTTGTTTTGGCGGGTTGGTACCCGCAATATGGACGAAGCGGAAACGGCATCTTTATTGTGCGCCATGCGGAAGCATTGGTCGCAGCCAGCCAGGGTATTGGCAAGGAAATTACCGTGGATTTGATGGCGGTTCAACCTATTTCGTGGATGCACACCTCAGGACATATCCAAGGTAATTCAGGGTTTCTTCTTGAAGCGCAGAAATTGCTTCCTGGTGTGCAGAGGTTTCTTCCGGTCGAGCCGGTGCGTCATCACCTAAGGACGTACCAGGATGGCGGTTGGGGAGCCCTGGCCTTGTGGAGGCAAATCAAGGCATGGCGTGCCCTTTGGGCTGCCTACAAGGCGCATCACGGCGCTCCACCGGATATTCTTGTGGCGCAGGTCTCCTGGAAGTCTGCGCTGATTGCCGCCATCAGTGGTTTGCCCTTTGTGGTGGTGGAGCATTGGTCGGGTTGGTTGCAAGACAAGGCTCCCTATGCTTGGTGGCAACGCATTTTGGTCACCCATAGCCTGCGTAAAGCTTCCAAGGTACTGGCCGTTTCGCCCTGGCTGGCTGAGGCCATTCGCCTCAAGGTCCCTGGTTTGCAGGTGGAGGTTCTGCCCAATGTGGTGGAAGAGCATTTTTGGACAGCCCAAGAGCGAGTGCCCGTTGAAGTTTCCAAACACTTTTTGCATATATCGGATTTGGCCGAAGTCAAAAATCCTAAATTGCTCATGGAGGCATGGGCCCAAAGCGGATTAGCCACCCAAGGCTATCGCTTGCGCATTGCCGGGGAATATTCGGCGGATCGTCATGAGGAATTTCGAGAAGTCCAAGGCATCGAATGGCTGGGAGTTTTGGACAGTAATGGGGTGGCCAAAGAACTTAGAGAGGCAAGGGCGCTTTTGTTGCCCAGTCTCAGGGAGACCTTTTCGATTGTGACGGTGGAGGCGTTGTTATGCCATTGCCCGGTATGGTTGGGGTACCCGCCTTTGTTGGAACAATATCGCGGGCATCCTTTGGTCAAGGGGCTGGATGTGACGGACCCCGTGGCTTGGACTCTTGCCTTGCAGGACAATATCGTGGACCTCAGTTCCATTTCCTTGCCGGCATCTACTGAAGGACGGGTCTCATGGAATTCACCCCTTGAGCAGTTTCAAGCCCATGCGGTGGGGACTCAACTCCTCAAAACTTTGGAGGGTATCGTTGTATGAGCGCTATTAGAAAGACGATCCTCATGCGCAGCCTGCAATTGGGGACTTCCATGGGAATGCTCTGGTTAACAGCGGCATGGATGGGGCCTGCTTTGAGGGGACAGACTTCGATGGTGATGGCCTTGGCGCATGCGGGGGTCTTGATCAGTGGCTTTGGGGCAGGGTCGGGCATGATCTACCACGCAAGCCGATTCTCAACCAGGGCTTTGTGGCTTTGGTCCCAAGTTTGGGCCTGCTCTGCGGCCCTGTTGGTAGGTTCGCTGTCCTGGGGTTTCATGGAATGGACACCCTTGCAATCGATCATGATGGGCATTTTGACTTGGTTTCACGCCTCGGTTGCCGCAGGCAGGGGCTGGTTACTCGGTAATGGTAGATTGCAAGAAGATAATGTATTGGGATGGATGATTCCGTTGTTACCAACCTTGGTTCTGGGTTCCTTGTATGCTTATCAACAATTCGGGGGTCAGGTACGCCCCACGTTGGATTTGTTCTTGATTATTCAGGGCGCGGCCTTGGGCTTGGTGGCGGCATGGTCCTGGTTCGAAATTTATTTTAAGGATTTCCAAACCAAGCAAACGACAGGGCATGTAGGCAAAGCCTTATGGGCTTTCAACCGATGGACTGCATCGGCCAATCTCGGCCAATTTGTGGTTTATCGTTTTCAGTACCTGTATATGTTGACCATGCTGGGTGCTGCTGAACTGGGGATATATTCCGTGGCGGTGGTGGTGGCTGAAGGGGCCTGGGTCATCACCCAAACCTATTCGACCGTTCTGCTCTCGTCATTGAGTGCACACCAAGGCCCACCGGATGAGCAGCAGGTTCGTCGCAGCTGGGGATGGTGCCTTCAGGCTTTCTTGTGGACGCTGTTGCCTGTTGCTGTTTTGCTTTTGATACCGATTCCTTGGCTTGGCCTGGTTCTGGGATCGGCCTATACACCCGTCCATGGATTATGGGTTGCCTTGTCGCCGGGTATTTTGGCCTTGGCGTGCAGCAACGTCTTGGTCCAACATTTCACCGCCTTGGGTAGGGTTAGGGTCTCGTTTTTCTCTTCTTGGGGAACCGCGGTCCTTATGGTTTGCGGGCTGGGGCCTGCACTTGACTTTGCTGGCGCCCAGGGCATTGCTTGGTGGACGTCGCTGGTCTTGGTGGCGAATGCCTTGGGGGTCATGGCCTTTTTTAGAATGACCTACAAGGCGTATCTTTGAGGCTGTTCCTTGCTTTGGTCGGGGACGGCCCATTCGGGGCTTTGAGGTCCCGAAGGTCAAACGGTGGCTGTAGCTCAGTA
>RFMW01000049.1 GCA_009927485.1 Sphingobacteriia bacterium | reverse complement strand
ATGCACGGCGCCGCCCTGCTCAAGGAAATTCGAAGCAGATATCCCGAATCCATCGTAAGGGGTTGGGGAGGGGATTTGATGCAGGCTGAGGGTTTGAACCTGGTTAGGCATTACCGCGAAACGGCGTTTATGGGTTTCGTGGAGGTACTCCGAAATTTGCGTACCATACTTCGTCTGCTCAAAGAGGCCCAAAATGACATACAATCCTTTGCCCCGGATTTGCTGGTCCTGATCGATTATCCAGGCTTCAACCTGCGTATGGCTAAATTTGCCAAAGGCCTGGGTATTAAGGTGGTGTATTATATATCACCTCAATTGTGGGCATGGAAAGAGCGCCGTATTCAAACAGTTCGGGACTGTGTTGATCAAATGTTATGCATATTACCCTTTGAGCAGGATTGGTATGCTAAACGAGGAGTCTCGGTGCATTATGTAGGACATCCTTTGGCAGATTATTGCAAGCCTTATCCTATTGCACTGAAGCTAAATTACCGTCAGGGATTGGCCAAGAATGAAGCGGTCAATGCGGCTTATTCTTGGGTAGCCTTGTTGCCTGGAAGTCGTTTGCAAGAGATTCGTAAACACCTCCCCATCTTGTTGGAAACCGTGAGTTCAATGCAGGGTGTTGTTGCGGTTGTGGCCATGGCTCCCGGAGTAGATTTGTCAGAGTATCAAGCCATACTGAAAACAAGGGTCATCTCGGACGGGAAGGGCTCGGGCAGGGTTCTTCTCACCCATCGAACCCGTGATTTGTTGGCTTGTTCTGACGCAGCCTTGGTGGCTTCGGGGACCGCAACTCTGGAGGCTGCCCTATTGGACTGCCCTATGGTGGCGGTCTATAAGGTCAATCCCTTATCCTTCCTTTTGGGTAAGGCTTTGGTGAAGGTCCCTTATGTCAGCCTGGTTAATCTGATATTGGGAAGGGAGGTTATCCCCGAGCGCTTGCAGGGTCAGATGAATGCACCGGTTCTTCGGGCTGATCTAATCAAATTACTGCCATCGGCAGACGGTGAACCCGGACCAGGCGCGCGGTCTCAGCGGGAGTCGTACGCAGCTTTACGTGCCATCTTGGCACCGGCAACCGGCAACCGGGATGCGGCCTCAACCTTTACGGCATCGTCGAGGGCGGTTTCCTGCATGGAGCAAGCTGGACTCTTGGCTGAATTTGGCCTCCCCTGAAC
>RFMW01000181.1 GCA_009927485.1 Sphingobacteriia bacterium | reverse complement strand
ACATTATATAAATCTAGTTCACAAAAGAATATTCTATGTATTTATTTTGGTAGGATGGCTTTTTTTTGTTAAAGAGTATTTTGAAGAGGGTTGGATGAGGTTTGCGATGATGGTATTTTCCTCTTTAATAATACTAGGTGTTTCCATCTATATGGTGGGTTTGGAGCAAAGAGAAAAAGTTATAGTGTCTTTATACTATCGTGAATTCCTATTAAAATTTTCGAAGCAGTTAAGGAAATAGTTTTATGAAAATTCTCTGGATCACCAACACTATCTTTCCAGCCCCCTCTCTGGCAATTGGTTTAAAACCACCTGTTGTAGGAGGCTGGATGTATGGTCTTGCCGAGCAAGTTGCTGGCCAGTGTAACCAAGAATTTGCAGTTGCTTCATGCTATTCTGGTAAAGAAGTCAGAAAAGATGTTATTGAAGGGATAACTTATTACACTATTCCCTTTAGGTATCACAATAGTTATCCAAAGGAACTTGAACACTACTGGAAATTTATTTGCGAAGATTTTATTCCTGATGTAGTTCACATTCATGGCACTGAATATGCGTGGGGTCTAGCATGCATGAAAATTCACCCTTACTCAAAATATGTAGTTTCTATTCAAGGGATGATTGGCCCATGCTCTCGCTATGTAACCGGTGGTATTTCACTCCTTGAACAGTGGAAAAACATTACTTTTCGCGATATCTTGAGGGGAGATACCATGTTATTTGCTCAAAAGAGATGGGAGAAGATGGGCGAGTTGGAAAAAGAGTATTATCAGCGTGCAGACATTATAATCGGCAGAACTAGTTGGGATTATGCTCGTTCAAAAGTTATAAATAAGACCTGTAATTATCAGTTTTGTAATGAAAGCCTAAGGAATGAGTTCTACTTAGCGGAAAAATGGAAAATTGAATTATGCACTAATTATTCTATTTTCGTGTCACAGGCGGGTGTACCGCTTAAAGGTTTACATAAAGTTTTGGAGGCGATTCAATTACTGAAAGATGAATTTCCTTGTATTACTATTAGGATAGGTGGATCTAACATAATTTCAAATATTTCAATCAAAGAAAGGATTAGAATGGGTGGTTATGGTAAGTATATCAAATCCCTCCTGCGCAAATATAATCTTTATGACAATGTTAGGTTTCTTGGGCCGCTTGAGGCTAAAGAAATGATAAGAGAGTATCAAAGTGCCAATGTTTTTTTATGTCCGTCAAGTATAGAAAATAGTCCTAATTCGGTTGGCGAAGCGCAAATTATAGGAACACCAGTTGTTGCATCATATGTGGGAGGAACTCCTGATATGATAATTCATAAGGAAAGTGGGTTGCTCTATCGCTTTGAGGAAGTGGAAATGTTAGCAAATTTTATTCGCGAAGTCTTTACTAATCACGAACTGACAGCTCATCTTTCGCAAAATGCAATTTTAACAGCGAAAAAGAGACACGATATGTTAACTAACTTAAATCGTTTAATTGAAATTTACAATTCATTAGCATGTGCGAAATAGTCGTTTGTATAGCGTTTAAGCCTTCAAAATTTGAGCTAACTGTAGGGTACAATATCAGCGCTTGTGATACTGTGCTGAAACATGGGACTGAAGGTGATGATTTAATATAAGGAGTGTACGATATTTGCTGTCATAAGTCGTGAATATAGTTTTCATAGGTGGGCTTTTCCCCAAAGAGTTAAGGAAAGAAATAGAATCCAAAAGTCTGGGAGTTATTCAGTACGCTGCAGACACCCTGCAATGGGCATTGATTGAGGGCTTAGATCGTCATGTTAATGCCCTTAGGATTTTCAATTTAATTTATATTGGATCATTTCCGACAAGATATAAGGACGTTAGAATCAAAAAAACTAATTTTTCACATAACACTTCTTCTTATGATGTGAATATTGGCTTTGTAAATCTTCCGATTTATAAATTGTGGTCAAGATATTGGAATTTAAGGAAAGAATTGTACACCACCTTGAATAGAAATGACGAAGCAGTTTTGATGATTTATGCAATTCATGTCCCTTTCTTGGTTGCAGCAATTGATTATAAGCAATATAATAGGAATGCCAAAATATGCTTAATTGTTCCTGATTTACCTGAGTACATGAATGATGACTCCAATCTTGTTAAGAAGTATATCAAAAGAATAGAAATATTTTTTCTTAAAAAATATCTACCTAAGGTAGATGCTTTTATTTTGCTGTCTGATCATATGGCAACAGCCTTAAAAGTAGAGAGACGACCTTGGGTAAGAATTGAAGGCGTTATTAATACCCGGTCCATTAACAGAGATCTTGGCTTAAAAAAAGAAATCCTAAGAACAGTGCTCTATAGTGGTACTTTAGCACGGCGTTATGGGATATTAAATTTGTTGGAAGCGTTTTCAAAAATTCAAGACCCTAATTACAGGTTATGGGTTTGTGGAGATGGAGATGCCAAAGATATTTTGGAAATGCAAGCCAAGGTTGATCATAGGATAGTCTATTTCGGTCAAATAGCCAGGGAGGAAGTTTTGAGGTTACAAATTAGAGCTACCGTTTTGGTTAATCCTCGGTCATCTGATGGCGAATACACAAAGTTTTCTTTTCCATCCAAAACCATGGAGTACCTTGCTTCAGGAACCCCTTGTGTAATGTATAAACTACCCGCCATTCCAGAAGAATATCATGAATTTATTTATTTTTGTGAAGAGGAAACCCCAGTAGGATTAAGCAAAACCATAGCCACTGTATGTGAAAAAAATTCTTTAGATTTAAAAGCCTTTGGTGAACGAGCAAAACAATTTGTACTGAACAATAAGTCCAGCTTTGTTCAGGGCGAAAAAATATATAATTTAATTAAACAAATACAATGAAAATTGAAAATAAAGTCCTTCTACTTTCTGGAGGCACTGGCTCTTTTGGTTCTGCAGTCCTTAATCGTTTCTTGCATTCCAATCATTTCAAAGAAATTCGAATTTTTTCACGTGACGAAAAGAAACAAGATGACATGCGGATTCAATACAAAAGCGACAAGTTGAAGTTTTACATTGGTGATGTACGTGATCGTACTAGTATTGACCGTGCCATGAAAGGGGTAGATTACGTATTTCATGCTGCAGCGCTTAAACAGGTGCCGTCGTGCGAGTTTTTTCCACTCGAAGCTACCAAAACGAATGTGCTTGGTACCCAAAATGTTATTGATTCAGCCGCTGCGCATGAGGTACAGAAGGTTATTTGCTTGAGTACTGACAAAGCGGCCTATCCTATTAATGCTATGGGCATTTCCAAAGCGTTAATGGAAAAAGTAGCAGTAGCTACAGCTCGCGATTTGCCCAAGACAACTGTTTGTTTAACTCGTTATGGTAACGTTATGGCATCTCGTGGCTCTGTTATTCCTTTGTTTGTGAATCAAATTAAACAAGGTTTACCCATCACTATCACTGACCCGAACATGACGCGCTTCCTGATGTCGTTGGATGAAGCAGTAGAATTGGTTTTGTTTGCATTTGAACATGGCCGACCAGGAGATCTGTTCGTAAACAAAGCCCCTGCGGGTACCATCGGTGATTTGGCGGATGCCTTGCAACGTGTTTGTGGAAAAAGCGCGGATGTTAGAATCATTGGTACGCGGCATGGAGAGAAACTCTTCGAAACCTTGTGTACACGCGAAGAAATGATGAAGGCCGAAGATATGGGTAATTTTTACCGTGTGCCGGCCGACAATCGTGATTTAAATTACGCCCAGTATTTTTCGGAAGGATCAGCGGAGTTGAATGAGGTGCAGGATTATAATTCGCATAACACTGAACAGTTGGATGTTTCCGGAATTGAAAAGTTATTGAGGAAACTGCCTTACATCCGCAAAGAAGTTTTGGGTGAGGCTGTAGATGCTTTTTTGGTTTGATGACAGTATCCACAATAATTCAAACTTTTGTCTTTCACCACGAAAGATGGGGTTCTAGACATTGACTTAAAGGCCAAGAATTTGATTGAAAAGCAGTTTATTTTATGAAAAAAATAGGCATCACAGGCCAGCATGGTTTTGTAGGCTATCACCTCTACCATACTATTTCCCTCTGCAAAGAAGAATTCGAGTTAGTCGATTTTGAGAGGTCGTTTTTTGACAACAAGCAGTTGCTCGATGAGTTTGTTTCCCAATGTGACGTGATTGTTCACCTGGCAGCACTCAATCGGCACAACGATCCCGAGGTTATTTACCAGACTAATACCTGCTTAGTGCAGCAATTGATTGCCTCTTTGGAGCGCACCGCAAGCAAAGCCCACATACTCATCTCTTCTTCTACGCAAGAGGAACGAGATAACCTTTACGGTAAGTCAAAAAAAGAATGTCGCTTGGCTTTTGCAGATTGGGCTAGCAAATCGGGCGGCACTTTCACCGGACTCATCATCCCCAATGTGTACGGGCCTTTTGGGCAACCCTTTTACAACTCGGTGGTGACCACTTTTAGTCACCAAATTGCTCGTAACGAAACCCCCAAAATTGAAATTGATGGACAACTCAAGCTAATTTATGTAGGTGAAGTAGTTGAAGCTATTTTGCAGGCCATTCGTATAGGCGACAATTCAGCCGAAAAAGTATTGGCGCATAGTGCTGAGGCCAAAGTATCCGAAATTTTGGCCTTGCTCCAGTACTTCAAAGCGGTATATCAAGAAAAGGGTGAGTTTCCAGCACTCCACAATCCCTTTGAGCACAGGCTTTTCAATACCTATCGATGTTACATGGACATTCCTGCTTATTTCCCACGGAAATTTGTGCAACACACCGACAGCCGAGGTGCTTTTGTGGAAATTGCGCGTCATGGCATACCTGGACAGACATCCTTTTCGACCACGGTACCCGGAATTACCCGCGGAAACCACTTCCATACCCGCAAAATCGAACGTTTTGCAGTCATTAAGGGCAAAGCACTCATACAGTTGCGGCGCATAGGCACAACAGAAGTACACAACTTTTATATCGACGGTGATGAGCCCGCCTATGTTGATATGCCCATTTGGTACACTCACAACATCAAAAACATCGGTGAAGAAACCCTCTACACCAACTTCTGGATTAACGAACCCTTCGACCCCGCAGATCCCGATACTTACTTCGAGATTGTGTAGATCATAAAGGGGTCATTCAGCAAACCCTACCTACAAAATGAAAAAATTAAAAGTCATGACAGTGGTCGGCACCCGGCCCGAAATCATCCGCTTGTCACGCGTAATGGCCGCCCTCGATGCCTCGCCCGCCATCGAACACGTCACGGTACACACGGGCCAAAACTACGACTACGAACTTAACGAGGTTTTCTACGAAGATCTAGGCATTCGCAAACCCGACTATTTCTTGAATGCTGCTGGGACTACCGCAACGGCCACCGTCGGACAAATACTCATCAACATCGACCCCATATTGGAAGAAGTGCAGCCCGATGCCTTTTTGGTATTGGGTGATACCAATTCGTGTTTGTGTGCCATTCCCGCGAAAAAGCGAAAAATCCCCATTTTCCACATGGAGGCCGGTAATCGTTGTTTCGACCAGCGCGTGCCCGAAGAAACCAACCGCAAGATTGTAGATCACATTTCCGACATCAACCTAACCTATTCTGACATAGCCCGCGAGTATTTGTTGCGCGAAGGGTTGTCGCCCGATCGTGTTATCAAAACGGGTTCGCCTATGTTCGAGGTGCTGCATCATTATTTACCACAGATTGAAAAAAGCGATGTATTGGAAAGGTTGCAGCTCGAAAAGGGAAAGTACTTTGTGGTATCGGCCCACCGCGAAGAAAACATTAGCAACGACCGCACTTTCTTTGGTTTGCTGGAAGTCCTCAACTGCATCGCCGAAACATACGGCTATCCGGTAATTGTAAGCACCCATC
>RFMW01000213.1 GCA_009927485.1 Sphingobacteriia bacterium | reverse complement strand
GAATCAGGAATCCTCGGATATCCTGCTCAGGGGTGCTCTGTTCGGATTCACGCTTCCCTCGGAATCCGCTCCATCCACGCCAGCAGCGAGACATTCACCCGCCGTTGTAGCTCAGGGGTAGAGCACTTCCTTGGTAAGGAAGAGGTCGTGAGTTCAATTCTCATCAACGGCTCAATTCCTGTTCTGCTTTTTGCTCATTCGTCGGTGTCCGCTATTCATGTTTTCGTTCAATTCCTCAATAATCATCACCCTTTAACAAGCCCAAACAAACAAAATCTACAACCATGGCAAAGGAAAAATTTGACCGCTCCAAACCCCACGTCAACATCGGCACCATTGGCCACGTTGACCACGGTAAAACCACATTGACTGCCGCTATCACCAAAGTTTTGGCTGAAGCCGGTTTGTCAGAAGCCCGTTCTTTTGACTCCATTGACTCTGCTCCAGAAGAGAAAGAGCGCGGTATCACCATCAACACGGCTCACGTAGAATACTCCACGGCCAATCGTCACTATGCTCACGTTGACTGTCCTGGTCACGCCGACTATGTGAAGAACATGGTTACGGGTGCTGCCCAAATGGATGGTGCGATTATCGTTGTCGCAGCAACAGACGGACCAATGCCCCAGACCCGTGAGCACATCCTACTTGCTCGTCAGGTTGGTGTTCCAGCCCTCGTTGTATTCATGAACAAAGTGGATATGGTTGACGACCCTGAGCTTCTTGAGCTTGTTGAAATGGAAATCCGTGAGCTCCTAAGCTTCTACGAATTCCCAGGGGATGATATCCCTGTCATTCAGGGTTCAGCTTTGGGTGCCCTCAATGGGGAGCCAAAGTGGGTACAAACCGTCATCGATTTGATGGACAAAGTGGATTCTTACATCCAGACTCCACCTCGTATGACCGATCTCCCATTCTTGATGCCCGTCGAAGACGTGTTCTCGATCACAGGTCGTGGTACCGTCGCCACAGGTCGTATCGAGCGCGGTGTCATCAACTCGGGTGATCCAGTCGATATCATCGGTATGGGCGCCGAAAACCTTAAGTCCACCGTAACCGGTGTGGAAATGTTCCGCAAAATTTTGGATCGTGGTGAAGCCGGTGATAATACAGGCCTTCTCCTCCGCGGTATTGAGAAAACCGATATCCGTCGCGGTATGGTTATTTGTAAGCCAGGTTCCGTAACCCCTCACCACGAGTTCAAGGCTGAGGTTTACGTTTTGTCGAAAGAAGAAGGTGGCCGTCACACCCCATTCTTTAACAAGTATCGCCCACAGTTCTATTTCCGTACCACGGACGTTACTGGGGAGATTGCTCTTCCTGCTGGAACAGAAATGGTAATGCCCGGTGATAACATTTCCGTGGTCGTGAAGCTGATCTCTCCGATTGCGATGGAGAAAGGTCTTCGTTTCGCGATCCGTGAAGGTGGCCGTACCGTTGGTGCGGGTCAGGTTACCGAAATCATTGCCTAAACCAAGGGCCGTAAGCGGCGAAATCTCCCTGATCCCTCAGTGGAGATTTCGCTGTCTATACGGGTGTAGCTCAATTGGCAGAGCGATGGTCTCCAAAACCATAGGCTGGGAGTTCGAGTCTCTCCACCCGTGCCGATCTGAATCGCCTGCAATCACAACCTTTCATTTCCAAGCATGAACAAATTCATCGCCTACATCAAAGAATCCAGGGAGGAACTGATCCACAAGACCAGTTGGCCAACTTGGGAACAATTGCAAGACTCCCTGATGGTGGTTATTGTTGCTTCTTTGTTGTTTTCCCTTTTGATCTATTTGATGGATGTTGGGTTTTCCTCACTTTTGAGCGGTTTTTATCACCTTTTTCAATAGGGGCAATCAATATTCTCCTTCAATCCAATCCACAATACAATCCCAATGGAATCGAAATGGTATGTAGTTCGCGCCATTAGCGGCAAAGAACGCAAGGCCAAGGAATGCATGGAATCCGAGATTGCCTATGTTGGCATGACCGACCTTGTATCCCAGATTCTTATTCCCTTGGAGAAGGTCTTGCAGCTCAAGGACGGAAAGAAGGTGATCAAAGAGCGGAATATTTTGCCCGGATACATCTTGTTGGAAGCCAAGCTTAACGCAGACCTCGCTGCGGCGATAACCCAAACCCCCAACGTGATTGGATTTCTCGGAGGAGATCATCCAACGCCCATGAGGGAATCGGAAATTAACCGAATGCTGGGTAAAGCAGATCAGGTGGCTGACCAAGCAGAAAGTATGGTGAATCCATACCGCATGGGTGAATCCGTGAAGGTTATGGATGGTCCCTTCAACGAGTTTGTGGGGGTTATCGAGGAAATTAACGAAGAGAAAAAGAAACTTAAGGTTATGGTCAAAATCTTTGGCCGCAGAACTCCAATAGAACTCAATTTCATGCAAGTTGAGAAAATTTCATAAAACATCAGTACATACCACACCTCATTGAAGTAAATCGTTATGGCTAAGGAAGTTTCAGCTTTTATTAAACTGCAAATCAAGGGCGGCTCTGCCAATCCCGCTCCACCCGTTGGACCTGCATTGGGCTCCAAAGGGGTTAATATCATGGAGTTCTGTAAGCAATTCAATGCCAGAACCCAAGACAAAGCGGGTAAAGTTCTGCCGGTAGTCATTAGTGTTTATGCGGATAAATCGTTTGATTTTATTGTTAAAGCTCCACCGGTTGCCGTTCAATTGATCGAAGCTTCCAAGGTTGCCAAGGGTTCCGCAGAACCTAACCGCAAAAAGGTGGGTCAGGTGACTTGGGAACAAGTCAAAACCATTGCTGAAGATAAAATTCAAGATATGAACGCTTTTAAAATTGAATCGGCTATGAAAATGGTGGCCGGAACTGCGCGCAGTCTGGGTTTAACCATCACCGGCAAAGCCCCATGGGAAGCCGAAGCCACCGTAGCCTAAAATTTGAACTAATCTCTAAATACGTTTTCCGTGTCTGCTCAAACCAAAAACCAGAAAAAAGCCCAGGCTCAAGTTGATGCCAATAAGGCGTACAGGCTAAGTGAGGCCAGTGAATTGGTCAAGCAAATTACCTTCACCAAATTCGATGCCTCTGTGGATGTCAATGTCCGATTGGGCGTGGACCCTCGGAAAGCCAACCAAATGGTCCGTGGAATTGTAACCCTACCTCACGGTACAGGGAAGGTTGCCAGGGTTTTGGTTCTCTGCAATCCTGACAAAGAAGCGGAGGCCAAAGCGGCCGGCGCTGATTATGTTGGTTTGGATGAGTTCATTCAGAAAATTGAAGGGGGTTGGACCGATGTTGACGTGATCATTACCCAGCCGGGAATTATGGCCAAGGTTGGTCGCTTAGGACGTGTCCTTGGTCCCAGAGGCTTGATGCCTAACCCCAAGACCGGAACGGTGACTGACGAGGTCGGCAAGGCAGTTAATGAGGTCAAAGCCGGTAAAATCGATTTCAAGGTTGACAAGTTTGGTATCGTGCATGCTGGAATAGGACGTGTTTCCTTCACTCCTAAACAATTGGAAGAAAATGCTACCGAGCTTATTCAAACCATCGTTCGACTCAAGCCATCGGCTGCCAAGGGAACATATATCAAGAGTATCTATTTGTCTTCGACCATGAGTCCTGGTATTTGTATTGAACCTAAATCCATTGCAGGTACGTAATCTTCAATTCGACGTTCCTCAAACCTTTATTCACGTTATTCCTAAGTTATTATGACCAGAGATGAAAAACGCGAAGCCATTGACGGCTTGGCCTCGAAAATTGCTTCCAGCCCCTTCTTTTATTTGACAGACTCCTCGTCCCTCAATGTTGAAACCATCAACAAATTCAGGCGATTGTGCTTCCAGCGTGGCGTGGAGTTTCGGGTAGTGAAAAACACCCTCCTTCGCAAAGCGATGGAACAGGTTGGAACCGGTTACGAGGAGTTGTTTCCTACTCTCAAAGGCTCTACGTCAATTTTGATTGCTGAGCAAGGGAATACGGCTGCACGTATGCTCAAAGAGTTTCGTAAAGAGTCGCCAAAGCCTTTGTTGAAAGCTGCTTACATTGATTCCGCAATTTACATTGGGGATAACCAATTGGATGCGCTCACCAACATCAAGTCCAAGAACGAATTGATCGGAGAGTTGGTAGGCCTCTTGCAGTCTCCTGCCCGCAATGTCATCTCAGCTTTGCAATCCGGCGGATCCACCATTGCTGGACTTGTCAAAACCTTGGAATCCCGAGCTGCATAAAATCAAATTTCTAATTCCCATAGCTTCCATTTCTTTTTATACAACAACACAAATTAATCAAAACCCTAAAAACCCCATATCATGGCAGATCTCAAAGCTTTCGCTGAACAACTGGTCAACCTCACGGTCAAAGAGGTAAACGAATTGGCCAAAATTCTTAAGGACGAGTACGGCATTGAACCAGCAGCCGCTGCTGTTGCTATTGCTGGTCCTGCTGCTGGTGGTGGAGACGCTCCTGCCGCTGCAGCTGCTCAAACTGAGTTTGATGTGATCCTTAAGGATGCAGGTGCCAACAAACTTGCCGTCGTGAAATTGGTCAAGGACTTGACCGGTCTCGGTCTCAAAGAAGCCAAAGAATTGGTTGACGGTGCACCCAAAACGGTTAAGGAAAAGTGTCCGAAGGACGAAGCTGACGCCCTCAAATCCAAATTGGAAGAGGCCGGTGC
>RFMW01000066.1 GCA_009927485.1 Sphingobacteriia bacterium | reverse complement strand
GCCCAGAACCAAAACAATCAAACCAAAAGTCCACGCGGAAGCACCACGCTTCCATCCAAATTCATCCCGCAAAAAAGCCATGACCGGAGTCCCCATGGCCAATGATGAAGTAATCCCCGCAAAAAACAATAGGCCGAACCAGCATATCCCTGCAACAGCCCCCATCCACGGCCCCCATTGGGTAAATAAGTACGGTAAGGTTTTGAATCCTAATCCCAAACCTCCGCTTTTGGTCAGCTCAACCACCTGGTCCACACCCAAGTAGCCAATTGCAATCGGAATGAGGATGGAGCTACCCAGAACAACCTCCACGAACTCATTCATCCAACCGGCAGACATCGCGTTCAATGCAATATCTTGTTTACTGCGAACATAAGCTGCATAACATTGAATGGATCCCATGCCTACACTTAACGTAAAAAAGATCTGACCAGCTGCAGCCAACCATACCTTGGTATTCCAAATCGAATCAAAATTGGGTGTCCACAGAAAATTCAAGCCAACCGTTCCATCCAACAAAGCCCCAAATTCACCCGCTTTGAGGGTGATACCCTTGTAGGCCAAAAACAAACCGAACAGCAGAAGCAGGGGCATGCCCACTTTGGCTGCTTTTTCTACCCCGCCGGACAGTCCTTTGGAAAGGATATAAGTGTTTAAGAAAAGACATAACAACCAAAAATAGATTGCGGTATAATTTTGATTCAAGGTGATGTAGGAGGAAAAATAATTAGCAACCCCATCCTGGCCCATTCCATTAAATCCACCTTGAATGAACATCCACACATAATTCAAAGTCCAACTTTCCAGGTAGCAATAATAGGCTGCCACGGCAATGTTGGTGAATATCCCAAAGACACCTACATATTTCCATAAGGCTCGCTTCGGGTCCAATTCATGCAAAATGAAAGGGGTTGAATGGTTGCCTTTCTTCCCTCCAAAACGTCCTGTGGCCCACTCGACCCACAACAAGGGAATACCCATCAGCAGAAAACATACCAAATAGGGGATGATAAAGGCCCCTCCCCCGTTCTGAATAGCCTGCACGGGGAATCGAAGAAAGTTACCAAGACCAACTGCATTGCCCGCCATAGCGAGAATTAAACCCAAACGGGATCCCCATGACTCTTGATTGCTGCTCATAATTAATTATTAAGTGGAAATTGATTCATGATGCTTGGATTGAACTCCAAATTGTTCCAAAATCATGGCGATACCTTCTTCCAAGGTATGGGGTGAATAATCCAAATCTCGCCTTGCTTTGTCAATAAGGAAGCCGCTCAAAAGTGGTCGGGGCGCTGGCTGTCCCAAGGCTGTTGTGGTGGTCGGTTCTATTAAATTTTCGTTTAATTGAAAGTACCTGGCAATACGCCTCGCCATTTCCAGCACCGACATGTACTCCCCCCCGCTAATGTTGTAAATCCCTGTGGCTTTGCGCAAGGCTACCTGGCAGCAGCCCTCCGCCAAATCTTCTGCCAAGGTGGGTGTTCGAAATTGATCCGAAACGATGCGAATTACGCGGCCTTCTTCCAAAGACTTTTTTACCCACAACACAATATTGGAACGACTCATGTCGGCGGCCAAACCATAGACCAGCACCGTACGCACAATGGACCAAGGGCCCGCATATTGCCTGATTATTTGTTCGGCATCGGCCTTGGATTGCCCATAAATACTAAGGGGATTGGGTACATCTTCTTCAAGATAGGGGCCGCTTTGCCCATCAAAAACAAAATCAGTGGACAAATGAACCAAATGGGTCCCCCAGGGTTCACAGGCCTCGGCCACAAAACGCACCGCATCCACGTTGTTCAAACGGCATGCGTTCGGGTCTTTCTCGCAATCGTCAACCTGGGTCATGGCCGCCGTATGGATCACGCAATCGGGTCTGTATTCTGCCATAAAATCCCTAACCGCCTCGCGGTTGGTGACATCGAGGGACCTGTAGGCATGCGAACCAAGGCCCCTGGCAAGTCGCTGCTCTCCTCGCCCCGTAGCCATAATTTGGAGGCCCGGCTCTTGAGCCAAGCGGTGGAGCAACTTTTGCCCCAACAAGCCGTTAGCCCCTGTAATCAGTACTTTCATCCCGGTTGATCTGAATTGCTAGCGCAAAATAGCCATAAGGAAGCCAATATCCGCTGTAAAACGCTTAGACCACTTAGCCAGCCTGGGTGGCCTTGCGTCGTTCCTGCATCGGTGTATATTTGCAACCCGGTTTAGGACCGGGGGCCTCAAGGA
>RFMW01000183.1 GCA_009927485.1 Sphingobacteriia bacterium | reverse complement strand
CTTTGGGTATTTAAATTTTCCATTTCGTGTTGGCTGAGCTCAAAAGTAGGTTTAATTATTATTTAATTAAAAAAGGTTAATAGGTAGTATTCATCATTATCTTTCAAACAATTATATCATTTTTTATTTAGTTATGAAAATGTTATCCAACCGATTGGGACTAAAAATTGTCATTATTTGGGCTTTTTGGTCCTTTATAAGTCAAAATTCGGCGTTTTCTCAGACTATACAACCGATGCAGAATCGGATGTTTTCCGCTTCAGTTTGCCAAAGAGATACCGTTGTTGTGGCGATTAGGTCCAACAACACGCCCAGTTTGGATTCATTGTCGATGGCCCTGCTGATTGATACCAATTTGTTTGTTTGGATCGGATTCAATCAAGTTCATTCCTTCATTAATCCTGCAAGTATTCAGGTAGGGTTGGGGAATCCTCTGCGTTTGTCTTTTCACTCCAACCCTGGCGATACGGTAGCATTAGGGACTCATACATGGCTTCAGTTGCTCTTGGTGCCCAAGCAAGCAGGGAACTTGTCGATCCCATGGGATACCGCTGGCTCTGTAACCCTGGATAGCATAGGTCAACCTTATGAAGCAGTGCAATGGTTCAATGGCGCATTAACCGTCAATCCCGTCCTTCGAACGTTAGACCTTCGGTTCATTTGCGAGGGAGATAGTTCAGTGTTCGGGGGGACTTCTTATTTCGTTTCAGGCACTTATTACGATACTCTGCAATCAACTTTTGGTTGTGACTCCATCACCGAACTTCGCCTAACGGTCTTATCCGACAGTGTCGTCCGTGCTTCAAGGGGAATATGCTCCAACGGGACAATATTTTGGGGTGGCATTACCATAAACCAGCCGGGGCTTTATATCGATACCTTGGTAAATGCAGCGGGTTGTGACTCGATCATTCATTTGACGGTCAACCTTTTGCCCAATTCATCCTATGACCTCTTTGACACCCTGTGCGCAAACCAAATTTATATTTTCCTTGGGGATACGATAACGAATTCAGGAATTTATCCTCGCATTGTTCCTGCATTCAACGGTTGCGATTCTACGGTGGTTTTGCATCTTCATGTAATTCCTGTACGGGGCACTAATTTGAATGCCTCGGTTTGTCAAGGATCTCCCTTCAATTTTGGGGGAAGCCCTGTTTCTACTTCATTGCCGGGGCTGTTTTTGATCTCCGATACCTTGTTGTCTGGATTAGGTTGTGATTCTATCGTGAACATGAGTTTAAGAATTTGGCCAACGAATTCCGATACCACAAGGGCAGAAATTTGCGATGGGGACACGTATACTTTTAATAATATGAATCTTATTACCACGGGCGTCTATCGTGATACTTTGGTTAATCAATTCGGTTGTGATTCATTTAGAGTTTTAATCCTTTCGGTTCTCCCTCAAGTCAGGCGCATTCTGTCTGATACCCTTTGCCCCGGGCAATCTATCTCATTTGGCAATACAACGATCAGTTTACCGGGCCTATACAGCGATACCTTGACCAATCAATTTGGCTGTGACTCTATTGTTCAATTGACTTTGGTTGGAGGGATCCGTGACACCTCGAGTTTAACGGCTTCTATTTGTCAAGGGTCATCTTATCTATTCAACGGGCTATCGTTGACCTCTGCCGGAGTCTATAATTCTGTTTTTGTGAATCGTTGGGGATGCGATTCCTTGGTTTATCTTACCTTGACCGTTGCCCCGTCCTATCTTCTTGTATTTCATGACACCCTTTGTGCAGGAGATACCTTGTACTTGGGCAATATGCCCATAACCCAATCGGGACTTTATACGGATTCACTTCGAAGTTCTTCAGGCTGTGATTCCTTAATTCGGAGAAACGTGTTTTTTAGACCACTTCCGAGCTCCGTTCAGAATCTATCCATTTGTGCTGGAGATACCCTTTGGATTAATGGGACTCCTTATTTTTCTGCTACTTCTGTTTTGGATACTATTCCTGGTAGCCTGTGTGATTCTTTGGTTGGCTATCATATTGCTGTAGACACTTTTCCGACAAGGTATATTTATCTTACCCTATGCCCTGGGCAATCTTACACTTGGAACGGTTTAGTCTTAAATCAAGCTGGGCTTTATTATGACACCTTAAACGTCCCCAACGGGTGTGACTCTTTGTTGGTTTTGCAATTATACTATGTGACCCCGAGGTCGATTCAGACAAGTCAACGGATATGCCAAGGCGATTCTGTTTGGTGGGGGTCAGTTTATTTGTTTACCAGCGGAATTTATCGTGATACGGTTCGATCTTACTTGGGTTGCGATTCATTATGGTTATCTCTTCAATTGAATGTCCACATTCCGTTCAGAGATTCTTTGTCCGATACAGTTTGTTTCAATGAACCCTATATTTTTGGCTCCGATACCCTCAGGCAAAGCGGGATCTACTCGGATACTGTCGCAGGTGTATCAGGATGCGATTCAATTCATGTTTTATTTCTTCATGTTAGGCCTTCTGTAGATACCACCATTCATGTTACCTACCCGTTTGGTACCTATTATCAAGTGGGCAATTATGCCTTCAATACCACAGGTCGGTTTGTGGTAAGGTTTCCTTTATCCAACGGATGTGATTCTACGGTGA
>RFMW01000152.1 GCA_009927485.1 Sphingobacteriia bacterium | reverse complement strand
CCCCATTTCTTTGAACAAATCACGAGGGAATTCCTGGCTCTCATCCCATTCCATGGAGAAGGGCTTGATTCGACGAGCGGCAAATTCCTTCACGGAAGAGCCAATCATGCTAGTGCTTTCTGAGGTCATAAAATCCATGTTCCAAAACTACGCCTAAAGCAAGAAGCCACCAACGGCAGAGTTCCTCTTTCCTTAAGGCTTCAGGTAAGGCAAGGCCCTCAGCCAATGCGAAGAATCAGTTCCTAAGATCTGAAAAAGTTCGTTCGCCGAAGGATATGGCCCGTGTTGGCGACGGTAGGCCACTATACGTTTCGCAAGCGACCATCCCACATAGGGGTGATTAGACAAAACCTCCACATCTGCTTTGTTGATGCTTATTTGTTGAATCGACGAGTTTTCCAACGTAACATACCTCTGCACAACTTCAAAGGTGATGCTGTCCATCCCGTAAACTTCCAGCAATTGATGAGCATGAACAAAACCACCCAGCCTGTTCCGATAGGTCCAAATTCTTCGCGCCAAAGAGGGCCCTACCCCTCGCAATCGCATCAATTCGTTCGTGTCTGCCTTGTTCAAATCGATAGATTCCCCAGGCTTAAGTTTGGCCAAAAAAGCTTTGCCTTCTTGGGCATTTTTCCTGTTCAGCCTTTCTTCATCCTGTACCTCCTGAATCAACCCCAAGAGATAGGGATCCTTAACCTCTACCGACCCTTCATTCGGCCTTGACCATTCCCGGAAAGCGGGGACCGCCCAGGTCATTATGGACAAGAACCCCAAACCCAAGGCCTCTTGCTTACCAATACGGGCTATGGAATAAACCCAAAACGATCTCATCGATTTCAAGCAACATCTCCATCCGAATCTTGGGTTAAATTCTCCGTGGATTCAGGCGGACTGTTCAACACCTTCCACAAAAAATATCCGGTAAAAGCCGTCACAATTCCTTGAGATAGCAGCAAGGTAATCAAAGCAAGGTTAGTCATTGTTCTCAGGATTGAAGGAGTTAAGCGATTTGAATTAAATTCTTGCTTTACGGCGACGGTAAGCCACATAAACAGCGTAGGCAATACCGGCATAGAGTGCGAGCAATAGAATCCTGGCACCCTGAACATAATGGTTGCCC
>RFMW01000101.1 GCA_009927485.1 Sphingobacteriia bacterium | reverse complement strand
TATGCCTCGGTTTGACCCGAGAAAACCCCATCAGAGGACAGGGTTTGACAAAAGGAATGCAAAGATACTGAAAAACTTCTCAAAAAGCACTAGATTCAAAAAAAATAAGCGCCTTTTCGTGCCGTATTGCGGCAGAAACTCTACCCTTTGGGATGGGTCTTGCGGTGGATTTCTTTGAGCTTTTCGATGGACTGATGGGTGTATATCTGCGTTGCTGCCAAATTTGCGTGGCCCAACAAGGTTTTGACGGCATTCAGGTCGGCCCCATTGTCCAGCAAATGGGTAGCAAAGCTGTGACGAAGGACATGCGGACTGCGCTGATCCTGGGTGCTCACCCTACTCAAGGCCTTTCGAACGATATCACCAACCAATTTAGGGTACAAAGTCTCCCCTTTTTTTGTGACAAAAAGGCATTGACTCGTGTTTAGGGAACCACATTGCTCCCAAGCGCTGCGGTAATGGCTCAAAATATCCGTCAATTCCTTGGTCAAAGGCAAAATTCTAACTTTGGACCGTTTGCCGGTGACTTTGATCTGCGCATTCGACCGGTCCCAGTCTTGCCATTGTAGTTGAATAAGCTCTGCTCTACGCAGACCGCAACCGTACAACAATTCCACCACACAACGATCCCTCAATTCGATGAAATCTTGAGGCAAACCTTCCCCCAAAAGCCGCTCCATGGAGCCTATACTGACCGACCGAGGTAAATTTTTGGGTGTTTTGGGTCTTTGGAGAGCCCTGCAAGGATCCGGACCAGGGTGCAAACCCTCGCGAATCATGAATTTGAAATAGGTTTTGAGCGTAGAAATCTTGCGGTTGATGGACCTTGCTTGCAATCCCTTCTCCATTAGGGATATCAACCAGGAACGAAGGTGCAGGGTTTTGGGGAATTCGGGGTCACCAAGACCCCATTCTGCACTTAGGTATTCGTTGACTTGGTCCAAATCCAAGGTATACGCCGCAAGGGTATGGGCCGAAACCCTCTTTTCGATGCGCAAATAGCGCATGAAATTGCGGTAATCCATGGTTACCGCAAATTTAGGCCATTGGACTGGTCCTTAGACGACGTCGGTCTGCAGGAGTTGCTGGCGGTATACCGCGCGCAATCGCTGTTGACGCGACCTGATCGATGGCTTTTCGAAAGCCTGACGGGCACGCAATTCCTTAAGAACCCCTGTTTTCTCGAATTTCTTCTTGAAACGCTTGAGGGCCTTGTCTACGGCTTCGTTGTCTTTGAGGTCGATTTTGAGCATGCTT
>RFMW01000204.1 GCA_009927485.1 Sphingobacteriia bacterium | reverse complement strand
GAGCCCCGATCCTAACAGGTCGGGGCTTTTTGTTGATATACCTTTTGGGTTGTTCTTCTCAGGCTTGGTAAACCACAAGACCTGAAGGCATTTTGGGTTCGAATGAGGTGGATTTGGGCGGCATAAATTCCTTGCGGTCTGCTGTCCGAAAGACATCCTCGGGGCTGGGTGCACGTGGAATGAGAATGAATTCGGTAGCGGCTTCTTGTAAAATGACTTTGAAATGTTCCAAGGTCAAATTCATCGTGCCAAAGTCAATGCGCGGATCTGTTGTTGGGTCGTTGATCCCACAGATTGGTGCTAACACATGTTCTTGTAACCATTGGACATCTGAAATCTCATCTGCTTTTGGAGTGGGGGAATAGGCTGGAGTGGGGGAATCGGCCTTTGAATTGTTCGCAGTTTTTGTTAGAGGTTGCAATAGCCAACAGGCTTCTTTGTGAACGAGTAAAAAGTGCCCGGCCGGAAGATATTGGTAAAACATTTGTTCCAGGGAACAAGGTTTGAGCCGAAAAATACCCTTGAGTTTGTCCAAAATTTCCCAAAAGGGTATGGGCCCCTGGTCATTTCGTATTCGGCGGTAAAAAGGATAGATTTTCAGGTCTCGGTCGGACATGAGGATGGCAAGCATCGGACGGTCTGGGGATGGGGGCAATGGATGCTCAAGGGATGGTATCTCCGATGATGTTGAAGACTTTAACCCATGGCAGGCGGCTGCACGATGGTGACCGTCAGCGATATACAGGTAAGGTATCGAGGCGATAGCTTCATGGAATGCTTCGCGTTGCTTTGGCTCTGAAATGCACCATAACGAAACTCGAACATGATTAGCAAGAACAAATTGCTGATCGCAGGGATTTTTGATTACCGTGGATTGCAAGGTGTGCAGGCGCTGTTGGTGGCGGTAGCTCAAAAACACAGGCGTCCATTGCACCTGCATTGTTTGTAACCATTGGGTAATGGTAGCCGCTCGGTCTTGACGAATCTGCTCATGAGGCAAAATATGTTTGCCGATTTGGGTGGCATCGCAGAGGCCTATGATGCCGGTTTGGCTTAACCCACGATACGTGCTTTGGTACAGGATATACGAATGCTCTTCGGCGAAAGGTTGCAAAAGATTGCGATTCAATATTTCGTCCATGGCAGTCTTGGCCTCTTGGTTCATCTCCTTTCGGTAATTGGGATCAGAGGACTCCATGTTACCCAGAGGTAACTGAGCCTTGTGGACCAAATCCATATAGGCGTTTTCTACCTGATATGCGCTTCCCGCTTGATAGGAGCTTATCGCATGCGGATCCTTCAGCCCCGTTTCGCCCTTCAAGGCCTTCCCCTCATGGGGAGGAATTAGGGCTTTGAAAGGATAAAATTCGGGCATGGATAAAGTCCGGGCATGATGGAGGCCTTACAAGGACGGCACTCAGGCAGGGAAGGCCTCGATGATGCGTTGGGCCATTTCGATGCCGATGCGTTCTTGGGCCTCAAGGGTAGAAGCTCCGGTATGCGGTGTCGCGCTTAGGTTGGGATGCTCGAGGAGCTCGGGCAACGGATTTGGTTCGTTCACAAAAACATCCAAACCCGCGTAGCGTAGATGACCTGAATTCAATGCAGCGAGCAGGGCCGTCTCATCGACAAGTCCACCCCGAGAACAATTCACAAGGCAAGCCCCTGCGGGCATCAGCGCGATGCGTTCTGCGTTCATCAAAGGCTCACGAAGCCCAGGTACATGAAGGCTGAGGTAATGGCATTGCGGCAACATGGAATCCAGGTCCAGTACTTCTACCTTGTGTTGGGCAACAACGGATTTAGCGAGTTCAGGTTGCTGATCAAAGATCAAGTCATGGACCAGAACCTTCATGCGGAAACCATGGGCAATGCGGGCGACTTCTTGGCCAATGCGACCAAAGCCTACGATCCCCAGCGTTTTGCCAAACAATTCGGTACCGGCGGCATAGGAGGCTTTGAGGGCATTGAATTCGCTGCCTCCCCGATGGGGCATATCGCGATGGGCCTGGTGCAGGAACCTGCACAGGCTGAGCATATGGGCAAAGACCAATTCAGCCACCGCGATGGAGGATGCCGCCGGGGTATTGATCACTGGAATACCCTTGGATCTTGCGTAATCTACGTCGATATTGTCCATGCCAACCCCTGCTCTGGCGATGAACCGGAGATTGGGGCAGGCATCGATCAAGTCCGAACGAACCTTGGTGGCCGATCGTACCACAATACCGTCGAACTCGGGTAATTCATGATGAAGTTGATCCTGAGGGATCTTGGTGGTCACTACCTGATGACCGACCTTTTCGAGCATGTCTTGGCCGGCTTGATCGATTCCGTCGTTGGCTAAAATTTTCATAGAGCGTCTTTGAGAAGGAAGGTGGAGCGTCTTTGAGAAGGAAGGGTGAATCTAGGCCAGGCGGTTTTCAAGGGCCTGCATGACGTCCACCAAGACTTGCACACTTTCGATGGGCATGGCATTGTACATGCTTGCTCTATAACCGCCCACCGATCGATGCCCTTTGAGCCCGGAGATCCCGGCTTCTTGGAGCATTTTGCCCAAAGTCTCCTCATGTTCGCTTTGGTTCAAGACGAAGGTGATGTTCATGAAAGAGCCTGAATCGTCGGTGACGGTGGGGCGGAACAAAGCATTGCGATGGATTTCGTGGTAGAGCAACTGCGCTTTCTTGCGGTTGCGTTCCTCCATGGCTTGAAGGCCGCCTTGAGCTTCGATCCATTGCAAGGTGAGCATACTCACATAGACCGCAAAGACCGGGGGCGTATTGTACATGCTCTCTCCCTTGATATGAACTCCGTAATCCAACATGGCGTTGAGGGTGCGACCGCTGCGACCAAGCAAGTCCTTGCGAACGATGACCAAGGTAGTCCCGGCGGGCCCCATGTTTTTCTGTGCCCCTGCATATATCAGTCCAAAGGAATTTGCGGGGACAGGCCTGCTAAAGATATCCGAAGACATATCGCAAACCATGGGCACAGGGCTGTCAGGAAAGGTTTGGATTTGGGTCCCAAAGATGGTGTTGTTGGAGGTAAGGTGGAAATAGTCCGCATCGGTGGGGATGCGATAAGAGGTAGGGATGTAGGAGAAGTTCTTGTCCTCAGAGGAAGCGACGACCTCCACCTGCCCCAACTTGCGGGCATCCTCAATCGCCTTGGTCGCCCAGGTTCCGGTATTCAGGTAAGCCGCCTTGCCTTCAGGCCGCAACAGATTCATAGGGACCATGGCAAATTGCAGGGAGGCCCCTCCCTGAAGGTACAAGACCTCGTATTCATCTCCCAATCCAAGCAAACGCTTGACAGCGGCCCTTGCTTCGTGCATCACGCCCTCAAAATCCCGGTCGCGGTGGGATACTTCGATCAGGGAGAGCCCGGATCCTTGGAAGTCCAGCAAGGCCGAGGCGGCTTGCTCGATGACCGAACGGGGTAAGATGGCAGGGCCGGCACTGAAATTGTGAATTTTCATAGTTGGTTCATAGGGAGGGTAGCAAAGTTACATGAGTATTTTTGACCCCGTATGAACAAAGGCCTATTCTTGTCGCTGCAAGAGCGGGGTTTGGTGCAGGATTTTGTGCCGGGCCTGGATGAATTGTTGAACCGCCAAAAGGTGTCGGTCTATGCGGGGTTTGATCCCACCGCAGATTCTCTGCATATCGGTAATTTGGTGCCCATCATGCTGCTGGTCCATTTTCAGCAAGCCGGTCATCGCCCCATTGCATTGGTGGGAGGGGCTACAGGACGCGTAGGAGACCCCACCGGGCGAAGCGCAGAGCGATCCGTGATGCCTTTGGAGCAAATAGAACACCATATCGCTTGCCAAAAGGCACAGCTACGGCAGTTTCTGGATTTTGATTCCGGCAGGCCCTCCGCGGCATTGATGGTCAACAACAACGATTGGTTCGGGTCCTGGGGTTTCTTGGATTTCATTGCCGATGTGGGCAAGCATGTGCCCATCAATTATATGCTTGCCAAGGATTCGGTCAAGTTGCGATTGGAGAACGGAATGTCCTTCATGGAGTTTTGTTACCAATTGGTGCAAGGGTATGACTTTGTACACCTTTACAAGCACCACGACTGTTTGGTTCAGGTAGGTGGCTCGGACCAGTGGGGGAATATTACCACCGGTACCGAGTTGATTCGTCGAATGACCGGTGGCGAGGCCTGGGCCTTGACGGCCCCCCTGACCAAAAAGGCGGACGGAAGCAAGTTCGGGAAATCGGAGGGGGGGAATGTCTGGTTGGATCCGCTCAAAACCAGCCCTTATCATTTTTACCAATTTTGGCTCAACATCAGCGACGAAGATGCCCTTCGTTATTTGCCCGTTTATACCCTCCTTCCCATGGAGGAGATTGCGGCAATTGCCTTGGAACATGCGCAGGCCCCTCATAAGCGATTGGCCCAGCGACGATTGGCCGAAGATGTGACGGGGAGGGTCCACGGGGCCGTGGCCTTGGGGCAGGCCCAGGCTGCTTCGGATTTGCTCTTTGGGAAGGTGAGCCGGGAACAGATGATGGCCCTTGAAGAAAATGTGTTACTGCAAGCACTCGACGGGGTTCCGGTGCATACGGTTTCTCGTTCGCTGCTCAGCGAGGCCTGCGATTGGGTACAAATCCTAAGTGATCATTCAGGGATTTTTTCGTCCCGTTCCGAGGCGAGAACCATGATAACAGGCGGGGGGGTCAGCCTCAACAAAGAGAAATGCGAAGACGTGCATGCCCAGGCCTCCGAAAAAGATTTGTTTGCAGGCCGCTTGGTTTTGGTCCAAAAAGGCAAAAAGAACTATCACCTGTTGATCTTCTCGAATTAGATCGCCACAACATACAAATCTGTTTATGACAAGCAAGCCATCGATTAATTTGTGGGGCATTGGGATGGCCATATTGTGGATCTTGGGAATTCAGGGAGGGGTCATGGCGAACGCCCATGACCGGATGATACCCGATTTGGCCTTGGAGAAGGGATCGGATTCGGTAACCCTTGAGGCCAGGTGTTCAGGGGCTGTGCATCGGATAGATCCACCCTGCTGGTGGTCAGGGATGCAGGACAGTTCCCTGCAATTGCTGGTCTATTGGAAAGCAATGACCCAAGAGCAGCAGAAGAGTGGTAACGGGATGTCCGCAGTGCAATGGCGTTTGAACAGTCCACTCGAAGACGTACGGCTGCTTTCTTCACGATCAGCGGGGTCCAAGGACGCGCCGTATTTTTGGCTGAACCTGGCTTTTGAACGGGAGGCCTGGACCAAGTCGTCATCCACGCGGTGGCTGAACATCGAATGCCGCATCGATTCCTCGTACCCGTGGAAGCTGGCTATCCAATACCCAATACACCCACGCCACAGCGATCAAGGAACGGGTTTCAAAGGAGCCGGATTAACTCCTCAGGACTTAGTGTACCTCGTGATGCCCGATCGTTTTGCGAACGGGAACCCGGCCAACGACAAGATGCCCGGCATGCGGGATTCTTTGGTGAACCGAGGCTCGGATATCGCGAGGCATGGGGGTGATTTGAAGGGTATAGGGCAGCATTTGGATTATCTCCAGGAATTGGGGGTTACGGCGCTGTGGTTAAATCCGGTGTTAGAAAACGATGTAGCCAAAGAATCATACCATGGATACGCGGCCACCGATTTGTACCGAGTGGATGCTCGCCTTGGTAACAATTTGGAGTACAGAGACTTGGTCAGGGCTTGCGCCTCCAAGGGCATCAAGGTCATCATGGATGTGGTGCATAACCATTGGGGGATTACCCATCCGTTATTGGCCAAGCCTGTGGACAGCGGTTGGGTTCATCGATGGCCTGCTTTTACCCGATCCAATTACAGGGCGGCGACCCAATTGGACCCCTATGCCCAGCCGGAAGACCGTGAAATGATGCGCAAAGGGTGGTTTGATCATCCCATGCCGGATTTGGACCAAACCAATGCGGATTTGGAACGCTACATGATCCAGAACAATTGGTGGTGGATGGAGTGGGCGGGTATTGCAGGCTACCGAATCGATACCTACGCCTATCCCGATACGCGTTTTATGCGCCGTTGGACCGCTGCCATGCTCAGGGAATATCCCAAGGCGGCGTTGGTGGGGGAGGTATGGGTGCATACGGTTGCAGAGTCTGCCTACTGGACCGATGATTGCCCTTTGGTCAAGGAGGCGGATTCGCTGCGTTTGGCCGGCCCCGGTCTTCCTTCGGTGACCGATTTCCCGCTGCGGATCGCCTTGGTCGAAGGATTGAACGAGAAATTCGATTGGGACCACGGCTTGCGAAGGATTTATTATGTGTTGGCTCAGGATTTGTTGTACAAAGACCCTGCCCGTAACCTTATT
>RFMW01000008.1 GCA_009927485.1 Sphingobacteriia bacterium | reverse complement strand
CTGAAGTAGAGGCGGAGGATGTCGCTGCTGGCGTAGCTCAGGCCTCGGATCCAGGCATAGCCCGACCCAGCATCCGAAGAACTCCACCAGCCTCCGAAGTTACGCGGCGAATTACCGTGCCAGCCACCAGGGCCCCAGGTGCCACCAGGCAGGCCCGTGAAACCGCTCGAATTCGTGGCGCTGTTTGGCGCATACCAACCGCCCGGTGTGGGTTGCGTGACCGTGCTCTTCATCGCTCCGCCTGCTACATATTCTCCGCCTAAGAAGGTGGTGAGCGTCGTCCACTCCCCATCCGATGGAACATGCCAGCCCGTAGGACATAATCCCCTGCTATCCGCGACCGCATACCAGTTGTAGAGCTTGCCGTACAAAGCGTCATATACTGGGTCGCTGTTGTAAATGGCATACGCCCCAGATGTAGTTGAATCCCATTGATTATTTGAAAGCCCCGTTGGAATACTATCCCCATTTCTGTACTTAGTCACCTTCAAATTACTCTGAGTCCAGCATTGGGTTCCAATCTGTACCGTATTGTATGTATTTCCATCAATGTCTGTTACCGAAGATGCGCCGCAAGTAAAACTTGGAATTTCGGTGGTCATAAAATTCACCTCATTACCATATGCTGTGCCTACTGAGTTCGTGGCATAGGCTCTTACATAGTAGGTTGTGGAATGTGTTAAACCAATCAGATTTGTTGTGAACACTCCAACACCAGCTCCATTACTCGTTGTGTTATTTGAAGTAGTTGGATTTGTTACCGTGTTATATGCAACTCCTCTTGCCGTTACAGAAGAAATTCCTGGACTGACAACATTTCCACCAGTAATCGCACTATTTAGCGTGATATTTGATATTGGAGTCGTTGTAACGGAAGGGAAACATCCATTCCAACTTGGAACCCCATTACAAAATGTCAAAACTTGACCGTTAATTCCGGGAGGAACTGAAACCCAAGCGGTTCCATTCCAATAATTCATCTCACCGGGTTGTGTACCTGGTGGAAATGAACCTTGAGGACCCGCAGGACCCGTCAATCCAATTGGTCCTTGTGGACCAACCGCTCCATCATTACCAGGAACACCTTGA
>RFMW01000020.1 GCA_009927485.1 Sphingobacteriia bacterium | reverse complement strand
ATATTGATAAACGATATTAGTATGGCATAGAGTCGCAGTTTATTTCCCCCATAGTAAAAAATAATTAATGCAACTATTAGGCCTAAAAAACTACGCAAAACCTCAATTTTGGCAGTAGTGCTAAAATTTTCTTTTGCTACCAATAAGCCTTGATAAGGGACACTCACAACATTGGCTATGGTTGCATATGCTGAAAGTCTAAGAATAAAAAGAGCATCATTTATTTTTTCAGGTTCTAAAACAAGTTGCCTCATAACGTAATAAACCCCAAAACTTTCGGCAAGAATAAATATAAATAAACCAATACACAAATGTATAAGTAGGCTTATATTAAAGACTTTATTAACCCCTTCAAGGTTTTTGGCACCTAGCTCAAACGCAATAAATCGATACGTGGAAGCCATCATTACATTATTCAAGAAAACAAGCATTAGAACGATCCCCCCAATTACGGTGTACAAACCATAATCGGATGTGCCCAAACTTTGAATGACGAGGCGCATCGAAATTAATCCAAATATGGATGTAACAAAAAACCTAACGAACAGAATTATGCTGTTCTTCGCTATCAATTTATTGCTCTGTTCCAAGGGATATTTTTCTACATCTATACATAACAGGGAAAAAATAATTAACTATTTTAATAAACTATGCTTACCATTTTTAGCTTAATTCAGTTCAACAGAGGCGAACTAATTATGGATTTATATTCTAAAAAATATGGAGAATAAACCTTGGATTGCCAAAATATAACGTTTTGATATATAAAGTAGGCCCCAATAAAAAGTGTCAAAAAGTTAGAGTATATGACGGAGGATTCGTCATCCATTTCTTTAATTTTGTTAAGTGTATACGTGTATGCGCAGACGACACATGGAAAAATATAAAAGCTTAACCTTGAGGCCAATGGTACTGCTATGGAAATACTTACCAAAAAAAGCGCAAAAATGGTCATTTTTATTATACTATACCGATCCATGTCATCATAAGACTTCCTATTGATAATTAATACAATTAAATACATAAAAATATTTAGCGCGAAACCAAATCCCATTTTTGGTTTTTCAAATCCGGTTTCTGTATAATCTGAATAATATACAACCTCTTGTGATTCTAGCAATAGATTAATCAATTTAAAAAATTCGTCAGCATTGCTTATAAACACCAAAAACAAAGCGAATGTAAAAAAAATAAAAGGAATATGAATTTTCCAATTTACAAAATTTACCAAAACAAGAACTAAAAAAAACAAGGCCGAAGAGTGAAATAAAGAAGCCAATAAAATTCCTGCGGTGTATTGAACATATCTTTTTTCGATCAAAGAATCAATATTCAACAGAAATATTCCCACGGCGATTGATTGCCGCATGGCTGAACTTATAACTAAAATATTATTGGGCTCCAACAACAATAAAGCGATACTTAAAGCATAGTATTCTGGTGATATGTATTTTACAGTAAATCGATATAGCACAAAACATGTAAATGCTGCCATGCCTGTAAGCATAATATGAAAACCTAAATCTCCAAAAATACTTTTGTATAAGTAATTCAAAAACAGCCAACCAACTTCATTGCCTCTAAAATATAGCTCTGATCTATCTAGCGTTTGAAGTTCTAGATAACCGTCCAAATATGGCATGTAATCATTCCCAAAATCATACCTCAGTGACAAGAATAGAAATATTAGAAAATAGGAAATCTTAAGGCCATTTTCGATAGCTCCTATTTGCTGAAGCCAAGTAAAAAAAACACAAAAGACAGCTAATACGATAAAGACAAACATTAACTTAAAAGATGTGGGCGTTAATGCTCAAAGGGTGGGTCTTGATAAAATGCCAGTTCATAAGTTTGAATTATGAGTTGTAGTCCATTACAATTCAATGAACTTCTACCCACCATTTCTTGGCCAACAACCATGCAGATACAAGAGTTGTAACTAAAAAAGCCCCCAGTACTGCGGTTAATATCCGCTTTTGACCTGTTTTTTTGAGGGGCATTATCGGTGTATCTATAACCTGAATCACTGGCTCTTCCCTTTGCAAGGCAAACTTGTTTAATTCTAAGGTCTTAACCAATTCAACCTGCATGGCCGAAAGAATTTGTATTTGCATTTGTTTTTTTGCGGCTGGTACCCTTGACTGCATACTTACCAAAGCCTTACTTTGATCGGTTTCTACAGCTGCAGCGCTTATAAGGCCATCAAGTGTTCTCTTAACCGAATCGAGCCTGCTTTCCAATACCCCTATGGTTCGACTAGTTTTACCAACTTTCAAATCAAGGTACAAATCGGTTGCTTTTTTGATAATTAGTTTGC
>RFMW01000161.1 GCA_009927485.1 Sphingobacteriia bacterium | reverse complement strand
AGATAATTTTTCCCTTTGCAGTGCAGCTTCCCCAGCGTTTAGGCATTGAGCGAAGTTCTATGGCAGTTGGAGCAACCTTATGTTTTTTAAATTTCTCGATTAAGGGTAAGGCTATAGATTGTAATTTGTTTTTAGCCTGTCCATGATACCAGTCTTCAAGTAGTTTTTTTGCATTATTAGATTTCTTGGCAACGACAACCAAATGCTTCCCTTTAAGTTTGACTGATTCTTCCTGTCCTGAGATTACTTTTAATAAATACTGTCTGCCGAGGTATAAGTGAGTTTCCCCACTAATAAATCTCCTTTTAGGCGTTTTGGGATGAAAAGACAAAAAGTAACTAATACTTCGAATTATCCAGGGAGCACGCTTGATTAACTTCGTTTCAATTTTGTGGATTTCAGTTCCGGCAGGTGCAGTAACAATTACTTGCATTTCTGGAGTAACAGTAATCCCCAATGATCTTCTGTCTGAGAACTGAAGTTCATAATCAATTATTGCAGATCCAAATTGAAATGATTGCTTACTCATTTGTATCGAATTTTAGCGACCTCAATACAATCTTCTGCTAGCTTGTCCATTTCGCCAAATGATAAATCGATATTGTATTTATCGCGTACTTCATCAATTAGGTAATCTCCTATTTCAATTAAGAGTTTCCCGGTGATATTAGATTTGTTTTGCCAATCTATCACAGGCTTTCCATTATCTAGGACTGATTTTCGAATAAGCTCATCAATGTTCAATGCTGTCTGAACAGAAACTTCTTTGAGTATTATTTCATCTTGTATTTTTTCCGAAAGTAGTTCTTTAGAAATTCCATAAAATGCTTTTGCTTCTTCTTTTTCTTTTAATACATCAGGCACTTCATTGTCAGTTCGTGTAAGAACATTATCCATGATGTCTTGAACTTTTGATAAATACTGTGCTTCAGTGATTCGCTTTGCTTCGTAATCTGCAATGGTCTCTTTAAGCAATTGAGAGAACTTCTTATAGAAAGCAGGATCCTCATCCATTCTCTCTGTAATGTGCTTTGATGTTCTGCTGGCGATTTTATCTGCTTTTGCCGCTTTACCTGTTGTGTGCTCTAACTCTTCTTGAAACTTTTCACGATCAAATATGTTGACTAGTTGTGTGATTGTTTCAATTTTTTCAGTGGTGATATGTGTATCAATCAACTTTTGAATCTGTCCTTCATACTGTTTGTAATCTACCTCATCGCTATAACGCTCTACCACCGCTAGGCGTAATTTCAGGAACATGGTAAGGTCATCTTTATATCTATTCATAGTCTTTTCATCAGTCGTTTTGTGAAACTGAATAGATGATAAAGCCATTTTAAGACATTTTGCAAATGATGCAAGCTTGTCATAGAAAATCACACGAACAGCTTCATCTTTCAAAATGAGCTGATATGCTTCCGCATCACGTTTATTGGCAACAGTCTTAAATATGTCCCAAACTTCAGCATGTTTCTGTGGAAGTTTATTCACTTCCTCATTGATATTAGTAAGTGTACCTGCTAAATCTTCCTTATCAAACTCTTCGAATGAAGAATAAACTTGTAATGCATCTCCCAAATTCTCTATTACGCCATAATAATCGATAATATAGCCAAATTCTTTATCCGGATACAAACGATTTACCCTGGCAATTGCCTGCAATAATTTATGACCTTGAAGATTACGGGTTAAGTAAAGCACTGTATTCTTGGGCTCATCAAACCCAGTCAATAATTTATCTACTACAATGATAATCTCTGGATCTTTCTGATTTTTGAATCTGTTAATGATGTTCTTCTCATAGCTTTTTGCATTGCCGTG
>RFMW01000058.1 GCA_009927485.1 Sphingobacteriia bacterium | reverse complement strand
GCATGGATTGACCCACCAAATGCATGTGGGGAAGTACGCCCAACAAAGTTACGCCTACCGGCAGGGTGTACTCCGATCGGAAAGTCCGTATGGTATTGGCTGGAATACTCAAGGGCCCGTTGATAAGGGCGGGACCATGATTCAAAATGGGGAGGGTCAGCATAGTGCGCAGGCCGGTGTTGGGTCCGTATTTAATCCGCACCGAGGTGCTATCGGTCTGACCGCTGATGCCGCCTGGATAATGAACCTGAATACATAAGTAACTGTTGGGCAAAACCGATTCACCAAAACCCGCAGGATAGACTAGGGAACCCTGCCCGGGTACATAACCCGTTATCATTTTGGATGAATTGGAACCCGTTCCCCCAAAGGCTGTGTAACCAGGCAAAGGATCCGCCAGATCCCTTAATATGGGGATGCGGGATGTGTCCTGGAAAATCAACACATGATGCACTATTTCACGGTTACCGGGAACTACCTCAATTCCTGTAATGTTACGAGAAATGTTATTCCCCATGGGCATCACAAAAACCCGGTACAAATCGCTGGTCGTGTTGACGGTATAGTTCGGTATTTTGTAAATTGTATCGGGGTTCGGTATCTGAAAGGCGCTGTTGTAAACCGGTGGGGTGGGGGTCTGAGCAGGATTGCCCAAAGGGGCAAAGTTGTTGACCCAGTCCACGATTTCGTTGATTTCGTGGGGCTCCAAGGTATTGGCATGGGCATAGCGCCGACGCACCTGCTCTGCCGGAAAAGGCGGCATGGACCGGGCCTGTACCGAAGCAGCGATGGAATAGCGGTTAGCGTAAACCTCGCTGTAATTGGTTAACGGGAAGGGACCTATACCTTGGTTATTATGACAAGGGGTGCAATGGGAATACACGATACAGGCTACGCCATCGTTCCAGGTTGCGCTGTGTTGCGTTTGTGCCAACACATTTCCGAACATAGAAATTGCTGATATTAATATTATCCAAAACAAGCTTCCTTTATAGGGTCTTCGGATTTTAGAAATCAACGTCTTCATCATATATTGGTTGAAAGAGGTTCTTGTAACATAAGGCAGCCTTCTTGGTGCTCAATGCGCACGATGGCTGTTCGTTCCACCTGGTTCCTGATCCCTATGCGTTTGCCAAGGTGAAGATCTTCACTATGTAACGCATACACCAGGTTTTCAGTTCTTACCCGGTAGGCCGTGGGAAAGGGCCACAAAGAGAGTCTCGTCCCGGCAATGTATCCTTTGCTGAATTGATTCGGTAAGCGGAAGATTCGCGATTGATCCTGGATCATCGTAACCGCAAAATCCCTGGGCACAGCAGCCAATGCATGCAAATTCCCTATGAAATGATCGGCATCAAGGCCGTTGGCCCAAAGAACATGGGCTGCACGATGACCCTGTTCGTAGGCCCAACTCAAGGCCTTTTCGAGATCCGTGTACTCCTGGTCAGGGGCATATACCCAGTGGACCCCGTCTTGCCTGTGGCTAAGGTAGGCCTGCGCGCCTTCGCGGTGTTCTGACTCTGAAGTGCCCCTACCATCGAGCCTGGTCCCCAAAGCCCCTTGATTCAAGCTATCCATATCACCAAGGACCACATCCACCTTGATCCGCCAATCCGCCAAACGATCGAATGCGCCGTCCAATGCTATGACTTTGGGACTCCACTCCAACAGCTGGCCTACCAATTCCCTACTGCATGCAAGCCCATTCGCAAAGATCAATGCGGGCTCCTGATCATCCCGTACAACAACGTGGTGGCTCATGTTTGGAGGAAATTCATAGGGTGATAACTCCTGGTGTCTTTGAAGGTTTAATGGGGAGCGTTGGTGCACGGCCCTCAAAATTATCTTGAATTTGGCAAGTTCCCCACTTGAAGCCATGGAATGAAACAAGAGGTTACGATTTAAGTTAATAAATTATCTTTGAGCCCATTGTATGATAAACAAACCCCAGCCTGTATCCGGTTTTTCGAAACTGTCCAAAGAAGCCAAAATAGAATGGCTGTGCAGCCGCTTTTTTGCGGACCCTGAACAAGCCTACCATGTCCTCTCGGGCTATTGGCACCTGGATTCAGCGGTACAGAAAGTCCACGATGAGTTTATTGAAAATACCCTCACCAATTTCTACATGCCCTACGGGCTTGCTCCGAATTTCCTGATAAACCAGCGTCCCTACGCCATACCTATGGTCATCGAAGAGAGCTCTGTGGTAGCGGCCGCCTCCAAAAGTGCTGCATTCTGGGCCCAGCGAGGGGGGTTCAAAGCGGAGGTTCTTTCGACAACCAAGGTGGGTCAAGTTCATTTTCTATGGGAAGGCCCCTCCGAATGGCTTAGGGCTGAACTGCCCGGCTTGCGTCAACAAATTCTTGACGAGACAGCAAGCTTCACCTCCAACATGAGGCAACGAGGTGGAGGAATTCGTTCCATTGAATTGGTAGACAAAACCCATGAAGAGGCGGGGTATTTCCAATTGGATTTCCGTTTTGAAACCGCGGACGCCATGGGGGCCAATTTCATTAATACATTGTTGGAACAATCCTCTAAAATCCTAACCAGATGTATTGAGTCTTCGGGCGATTTGAAGGA
>RFMW01000178.1 GCA_009927485.1 Sphingobacteriia bacterium | reverse complement strand
TCTAATCCGCGCATCCACCATCCACAGCTCGTTCTTGTAGTACAACAATTGATGGTACTTGGCGCTCTGCACCAATAGCGGATGCCGGGTAAAAGCCACACGGAAACCGTCAATTAATCCTGGGATGGAATGGACCAGGCTTTGTGGGTCGTAGGTATAGGTTTCGTAGGGCTTCAGAGTTTCCGAATAAGCGTCACGAAGGCTTGTGCAAAAGTTAAATTCAGGGACTTTGACCTTCAATGAGTCTCGCAAACATTCCGAAATCGGGGCGGTTGGCAAGAATTAATTTGTTAATGAATTTGGAATCTTTGGAACGAGGAAAGTCCTTGGGCTTCTTTCCTTGAAGGAATGGAAGTAGCTGTTCGAGTTTGAATCCCATGAATTTTTTGATCGCTTCGCAAAAATAGACATAATTGAACGAAAAACGAACAAAATGTGTACGATATATATTCAAAAATGGACAAAAATGGACACGGATTGTTATTTATTAACAACCAAAAAATGATACAAAGCCGCTAAAAATCCCTCAATAGGTCAATTCCAGGGAGCTTTCGGCGCGGAACACATCCACGATAAGTCCGTCGCGGTCCACCTTGACAAAGAGGGGCGTGGCATAAAGCACATAGGCTTCCACAGTAGGACCTTGGCGGCCCAGGGGGTCTTGCAAATGGGTCCAGGCCGGCAGGGTGGCGATGGTGGAAGCCCAATCCTGGGCAGAACCCCCCACGGATATCGTTGTTACGGCCCAATCGGGATGCTTGGAGGACCACCAACGGTAAAGTTTGGGCAATTGTTCCAAACAATGCCCGCAATCAGCCGCCCAGAACACGTAAATCCCTTCGGTCGGTTGCAAACGAACCCTCTCTCCAGCTGCATTGACCAGGCTATCCAGACGGGGCGCCTTGGCGCCTTGGCTGATGGGGGCGTAATGCCGGAGGTTTTCCCGCAATTTGCGTTCCAATTCCGGATCGGTGCATGAATTGTTCTCGGACAAGAGCTGGGAAAGCAATTGGAGGGCTTTGGGTTGTTGCATCTGCTGAAGACCAAGGCGCAAGAAATCAGCCACGGGGACCACATAACGGGGACTGCTCTTGAGGTGGTTCATCAGGGATTCCACAAAACGCATGGCTTGAATTTCCTCGGAAACACGGAATCAGGCTCAAAAAGCCGATAATATTCCACAACCATCTTGGGCAACACATTGTGGTACAAGTGAACGGTGTCGCTGAGGTCCATCAAGTTCAGGTAACGCCCCGGCTTGAGCTCTTGACGTAAGCGTTCCGGGCGATTACCGACGAAAGGGGCTTCCAAACCCAAGAGGCGCAGGCCCAAATCCGAATCCGGAGCTTGAATCATCCGTACAAGCAAGCCCTCGGCGGTCTCGATGCGTTGCATTTCGCTTTGGGCGCCTTCCAACATGGCCTTGGCTTGTGGAAATTCGACGGTCAATTGGTCCAGCAATTGGAGTTGATTGCGCAAACGGACCAGTTCGTTGCGGGTATCGCGGTAGATCTTCCAGGAAGCGCCGCGACGAATCAGGACCGAATCAGGACCCAAGGCCTCAAAATCCAGCCCTTTGCCGTCCCATAACACCGCATTTTGGCCGCCGGGCCAAACCATTTGGTAGAAACCGTGGTAAGCGGCGACCGGCATCTCGAAACGCACCACCCCGTTGCTGTCCGTTTGCGCGACCGCCACGGTATCGGATTGATGCAGGCGAACCGTGGCAAGGACCACCTTGGTGCCGGGCTCGGCAGGGATTTTGGCCAGGATCTGCGGGGTGGCTTGCTTTGCTTGGCGTTGCTGGGCCACAGCCGAAGGGACCACCAGGCTCCAGAGCAGGCCCATCCCCAGCATCAGGCACTGCATGTTCAGGGTGAGACGATACGGTTGAATGGACTTGTTCATGCTGCAAAAATTGTTCAAGGACAAATATCGGCAGCCCAAGGATAACGATATTTGCGGCATGACAGATCGCCAAGTAATTTTTTCGATGGCCGGGGTGACCAAAACCCTCCCCACCGGCAAGACCATTCTCAAGGATATTTACCTTTCTTTTTTTTACGGGGCCAAAATCGGGGTCCTCGGTTTGAACGGTGCGGGCAAATCCACTTTGCTCAAAATCATTGCCGGGTTGGACAAGAACTACCAAGGTGAAGTCGTTTTTTCTCCGGGTTACAAGGTGGGTTACCTATCGCAGGAACCGGAACTGGATCCGACCAAGACCGTACGGCAAATCGTCGAGGAAGGGGTGGGCGAAACCATGGCCCTCCTCACAGAATTTGATGCCGTATCGGCCGCCTTTGGGGAACCCGATGCGGATTTTGATGCATTGCTCAAGCGCCAATCCGAAATCCAAGAAGCCCTGGATGCATCGGATGCCTGGAATATCGACACCCGCCTGAACATGGCCATGGAGGCCCTTCAATGCCCGCCGGCGGATGCTCTCATCGAACGCCTTTCGGGGGGGGAGCGCCGTCGCGTTGCTCTATGTCGTCTGTTGTTACAGGAACCCGAAATTCTGTTGTTGGACGAACCCACCAACCATCTGGATGCCGAAAGCATCGATTGGTTGGAACAACATTTGCGTCGTTACAAAGGAACCGTCATTGCGGTCACCCACGATCGCTATTTCTTGGACAATGTGGCGGGATGGATTTTGGAATTGGATCGGGGCGAAGGCATTCCTTACCAAGGGAATTATTCGGGTTGGTTGGAACAAAAATCCAAGCGCCTGGCCCAAGAAGAAAAAAGCGAAAGCAAGCGCCAAAAAACCCTGCAGCGAGAACTGGACTGGGTGCGCATGGCGCCCAAAGCCCGTCATGCCAAATCCAAGGCCCGTTTGACGGCTTACCACAAATTGCTGGACGAGGATATCAAAGAGAAAGAGGCTCGTTTGGAGCTCTTTATTCCGTCCGGACCCCGTTTGGGTAATACGGTGATCGAGATTGAGGGGGTGAGCAAGGCTTTTGGGGAAAGAACGC
>RFMW01000009.1 GCA_009927485.1 Sphingobacteriia bacterium | reverse complement strand
CCGAAGTGCCGGCTTTTATGCCTTCGAACGACTGCCCATCCCCTTTAGCATCATTGCGCTCCATTGCATCGGAGGCCGGCGCATCGTTGTTGCCCTCTGTCCGGCATCCGATGGCCAAAAACACGATCAGAACTAGGGGGCGTGGGAGAATAAAAGTCGAATAAAGTTTCGGAATTTGCGTATTTCTGAACAAATTAATGACTCATTAAGTAAAGTCATGTAAATTTATTCATTCGTCACCGCATTCTCATCTACCTTTTCGTCAGTCGTCAACTTTCCTGCTGAGAATTGATATAGCAACGACTTAAACAAGCGTGCCCCGCAGGCAAATCGTGATAAGGCGACCTCCGACAATCTAATGATTTCAGGGTTTTTTAGACTTATTTCTTGGCCGCTGGAACGTATAGCTTGAAATTCCTTCATGAGAAAGGCGATCAAATCCTTATTTCTCTGCTCTCTAACTGTAAAAAACTGTTCATCAATACCCTGGGTCAATGCATAATCATTCGCTGATTGGATGGCATTTACAAACAACTGCATCAATGCGAGCAATTCCAACTCCATTTTGTAAATAGTATCATGATCTATTGTACCGTTGGGACATAATTCCTGTAAGGTCCAATACGGCGAATAGAGTTGCACAACAAAATAAGTGGTTTTTATTGCCTGGTATTCGGAAATCGGTATAAGTAGGTCAACTTTGTCAAAATCCTCTACATCGGCATCCAACGGACGGGCCTTTACCAAAACATTCATTTTGATTAGTTCTTCGGTATAGTCTCGTGCAATTTTGGCATAAAAACCGTTTTCATTTCCAAATTGAGTCAATTGCAATCGATCCATCATACGATCGTCGCAGCTGGTCCACAGAATAAGACCGGGTTTACTCATTCTTGTTTGTAAGGACTTGGCGATATTTTTGGGTACCCAAGGGAATTTATTGGATAAGGCAAGTCCCAAATGTAGGAGTTTGCCAAGCGGTGCCTTATTTGGGTAAATTCTTGCCCAATAGGTATAAGAAAGTTTTCCTTGTTGCCAGGAATTGGGTTTGTTTACCCAAGTTCCGGTTTGGGGATCTGAGTCACTTTGGCTTTCCGTTTCAGCATTGAGATTTACTGAGAGCAATTGATCAACATAGCGGTTTAACTCTGACCAAAGGCCCTTGTGCATGCCCCAGACGCTATGGGCATAGTGAGCGCGCTGTTGGTCCATTAAATGATCCAATAACTCCTGCATTTCAGAAAATTTCTCTCCGGCCTTTGCCATTAGCTCCTCTCGCTTAGCAAGAATCTCGCTTAATTTAAGGTTGTATTGAGTTTCCTTTTCTTCGCGTTGAACAAACAATGTTGCGACCAGCTCTTTAAACGATGCGATTTTCTCCGTTGTTTTGGCGGATTTGGACCTGGATTTGGCGTCGCGTATTCGGATGTCTAATTTCCCCAAAACCTCTTTACGTTTGGCTTTTAATTCCTTGATATTGGCATCAATCTCTTCGAGTTTTTTGGTAAATGGTGAAGATTTAAGAGCCTTTTGTGTTATTTTGATTTTATTCAGCAATTCAGTATTCTCTTTGTTCTCTTTGTCAATAATCTTTGCGTCCAAGCGATTCACCAGTGAGAAGTACTTGATCCATTCAGGGTTAAAATAACTGCGCTTGTCCTCGCCGCTTTTAGTTTGTACGAACAATGTTCCAGGCGACGAAGGCGATCCTAAAGTCGCTTCGATATTCAGCTCCCGGCGAACTTGTTCGATAAGGCCAAATAATTCATCTTCAGAAATATAGCTAGAGCGTGCGTTATCTCGTAGAATTAAAAGCTCCAATTGGTCAATTTGTTGATCGTCGTTTAGTTTTTCGCGGATCATTTCCAATAAGATCGGCTTGCGCTCCTTGGCTTTTGTTTTTTCAATGATTTTTTGAGCAACTGACGGATTTATAGAGGGTATTTCCGTGTAATGTTGAATAAACAACCGTTTATCGGGACCAAGCAGGTACTTGTAATTTGTAAAAACCCACGTGAGTTCTTCGTCATCTAATTCTAGTTCCAGTAGATCGTCCTGTTCTTCGATATCCCTGCTCAGTTGTGTCTTCTTGCTTTCATGATCAATCTTGTCAATAGTAATCGGCGCATATCGATCAAATAAATCCAAACAATCAAGGATGTCCCTCAAAGCCTGCTCAATAGAACCATTAATCTGATTAAAATAATCATTATTGAGCGGCCATTTACGCTTCACTTCTTTGCCCGCTTTATCCTCGGGATGCGCATATATGTTGCGAATTACCACCATCGTATCAAAGTAATCCACTAGGTGACCGAGTGGGGTGGTACGGCCTTTCATTATGGCTTGTATGGATGATTCAAAGCCTTCATCGAGCCCTTCATTCACCACTTGGCGTAGGGCTTCGAAGATTGCCTTTAGATAGCCAACAGAGGAATGTCGAGCCGATTTGTCTAGGATCACCTTGAGAGTGGATTCGTTGGTGTGACCCGCGAGCATTCTCAGGAAGCTTTGCCAAACACCATAACTGGGTTTACGCGAAGAATATCGATAGAATTCAGCTTCTATCTCTTCAATAGGAGAACCAGCTTTCTTGTACTCCCCAAACAAGATTCCAACCAAGTAAATCAACAGCGTTTCGCTGATATCCACCAGCTTTTTATGCCGTAAAGCAGGGTCCGTAATCGCATCTAGCTCCCTCATAGGGGAGGCTAGTTGTTTGGGAAGGATCCTATTCATTATTTTTTTATTGTTCCAATTCCCGAATATAAAGCAAACCATACCACCCACTTAAGTAGGTAGTATGGTAGGAAGTGCCTGCTTTATAGCAAAAGGGTTTTCTGCTTTTTTCAGATTAAGACCAGGCCTCCATTAGGCCATGGCTCTTAGGTCCGACCACAAATAAAATTATTGGAGTCGGATCAAAATATTACGACATTAACTCACTACGAATAAGGTCATACAAGGCCTGTTCTCCTTTTGTAACTTTTTCATCTGCCTCAAAAATTGCTGCCAGATCATTCATTACAGCTCTTTTATTTTCAAAGTTTTCCTTTACGACACCAAGGCAAAAGCCAAATTCTCCAGCGATCGCATCAAGGCCACCTTGCTCGTTTGATTTCGTATACCAATCTATGGCTTGTGCCATTGATTTCTTCACTTCGTCAATTTGGTTGGGTACCCACTCGAGTAGCTTTTCAATGAAAACATCAATTTCTGATTCTGTGATTTCCCCATCATGGGATATTGCTGTAAAGTAAAGAAAGCTGAGACAATCCAGCGGCGAAAGATTTTTTGGTCTAGACATAAAGTAAATTTTTTAAAATTGGTTAAACGGTTAAAGATGTAGTATTATTTCAAATATAATTAAGAGTTTGCGTAAAAAAAACCCTGAGAGACATTTAGGGACGGATAGATAATAAATAAGATTAAAACCCTTCTGGCCTGTTTATATCTTCATATGTATCAGGATTTATCAATTGAATTATTTCTTCAACCTCAATAAATCCTTCTCCACCAGCCCCCTCCTTCCACATAGGTAATCCTTTCGATTCTTGGATGGTCTTATAACGATTTCTCCAAATAACTTCAATAATTTCTAGGTAACTGCCTTGATTCTGATCACGCCTAACTAGTTCAAAAAAATCCAGGCTTCCACCATTTTCGTACTCTAAGGTTAAGCAATTTACATTTCCTTCGTCATCAAAACCAGATGAGCCACTACCCATTCGCTCAAAACTAACTTCCTTAATATCGTCCCAGCCTGCAATTGCAGTTAGCCCTATGTCCTCAGGGAAATTTTCCGTGTGCAGACTAAAGATTCCATTTTTATTGATTAGGATAGGTGAAGCTATTTCATTCCAAAAACAAAGTGGAACGGCCCACCAAACCCGTTTCATCACCCCGCGTGCTTCTTCAGGTGCATTCAATAGAATTGGAATTGCCTTGTGCTCTCGAAGATTGTTCGCTATTGCTTCAACTTGACTTTCATTTAAAATTGGGGCAAAATCAGTATCGTTAAAATAAGTCACCCAATCTGCCAAGCATCCCTTAATTCCACCTCTCCAATTGAACAT
>RFMW01000010.1 GCA_009927485.1 Sphingobacteriia bacterium | reverse complement strand
GAAGAAACTCCATGCGCGTTGGCAATTGACCGGCGGGAAACGGCTGGGGACTGGCCTGGCCGAAATAGGACAAAGGGTGTAGTTGCACCCTAAACCGACCGCCACCCAGAACCTGGGAACCCGTAGGAGCGGAAGGACTGCCCCAAGTACCTACGGTGTAGGTGGCCGGACCGGCGCTGTCGTTGCCTGCGGCCAACCGGACCACGGCCGTACTCGCGGCGAACAGTGCCGAACCTGAAGGTGCTTTGTAGGTCAGGGTCATGGGTTGGCTGTTGGTCCAGCTTTGAACAAAGCGCAAAGCAATCTGCAAGGCATCGGTACTGTTGGCCACCTGACTGGCGTTGACATCGGCCGCTTCCAAAGCCAAGCCGGTCAAGGTGATGGTTCTGGCAAAATGACGGGCAACCTGCAAAGCATCCGTTCCGTTCACCCCGGAAGGCTGGATCCATGCCGCCGGCCTGACTTTGTAGGTTCCCTGTTCAAGGCCGGTGATTTGGTAGGCACCCTGAGCGTTGGTGGAACAAGTGGCCACCAACTGACCGTCGCTTTCACGGTACACCCCGATCAGGCCACTCACCCCATTCCCTTGGGTGCCGGCATAACGCAGCTGACCGCTGAGGGTGGATTTGACGCGCATTCCCGAACCCACCAAAGCAAAGGCCTGAGGCAGATTGCCGCTGAGTGCACCTTTGTGGGTGAGTTGCACGGTATAAAGGCCGGGGACAGGGGCAGTAATTCGGACTTGTTCGATATTGTCCCTGGCATTGTCCCCGGTCTGGGCCGGAGAAGCAGGTTGGCCCGCAACAAGCCTGTACGGTTCAAACACTACCCCGTCGCTTTGTCGGATCAGCCTCAGATCAAGATCGTTGACCAAAACCGGGGCAGGATTATTCAATTGGTAGGTCGATACGGAAGCCGCAGGATCAGTCCATGCCACCGTCACCTTCAGCGGGGATAGCCCGTCCGAATACACCGTGCGGCTGAAGGTTGCCCCGTTGGCGAGGTTGGTGGATTCAAGGAGGGCGGAATCTCCCGCGGCCTGAATTAGGTCCGCCGCGGCCTCCGCATTGAGCAAACCCCAGCCGTACACCGGATCGGGTCCGGGGAGGCCTGCCTCCATGGCCGTATGGCAGACCAAGGCCTTCAACTGAGCCGAAGTCAGGGGCTGAACGGGGCCTGAACTGAGGAGGTTGCGCACTTGAATGGCCCTTTGTTGCAACAAAGCCAGGGTTCCTGTCACCGTGGGCGAAGCCATGGAAGTACCGCTGTAGGTGGCGTAATCCTGGTTATTCCCCGCGATGGAAGAGTACAACGAAACTCCTTTGGCCACGATATCGGGCTTGATACGCCCGTCATCGGTAGGACCCCATCCGTGAAAAGTACTGGGAACGACTTGGGAAGGATCGGTGTAGGGGCCGTTCAAGGCATAAACCGCGCCTACGGTCAGGACATTTTTGGCAACTCCGGCATGCGAAATACAATCGTAACCCAGGGGGCCTCCGTCCTTTTGCCGTACCGTGGTGCTGTTGGTCCAATTGCCCAAACTGTTGCTCCAAACCCTATGGGTGGTTCCAAGGGCTGGGCCCTGGCCCCTGTCGTTCCCTGCAGCTTTGACGATAAGGTAATTCGGCGCGTTCTGCCCTATCAAATCCCAATCTCTGGCTTGCTGGGAATACAAACCAAAATCCACACAGATGGTATCGGTTTCCCCTCCCCACCAAAACCACCGGTCTGTGCCGGACTGGTCGTAGTCCCCCCATTGCCAACCGGTAATCAAACCGTAGGAATGATTGGACAGGAGCAAACCCTGGGCCCCGGCAGCAGCCATTTCACTTTCGTCGTTGTTCCAGTCGTAGGCATCCAATTTGGCTGCGTACGCCATACCACGGGCATTGGGTTCCACTCCGGAAGCAATCATGGTTCCTGCCACATGGGTTGCATGGTTGCTAAGGGTGCTGGCACCGTCGGGTTGCAGGACCCGCCCGTTGAGTTCCTGATGAGTGGCCCGAACCGCGCCCCCATCCCAGATGCCCAGCTTGGTGTCGTAGTAAAAGGGCTGTGTTCCGGTAGGACCCTGAAAACAACACAGGGTCAAACGCTGCCCGTACAAATCCCAACCTCGTCCTCCGCCCGGCCACAAGCGGGTTGTAAGGCTGGTTTGGGCTGCCCCAAGGTTGTGGGTGGTGTAGTACAAAGCGGGTAGTCCCCCTGCCCTCATGGATTTGAATTCGGAATACGATTCCGAACCTGCAACCTTGGCAGGCCAGAGGCCGGACAGGCCTTTCAAATAGCGGCTCAGACTGTCCTGAACGCGACGCTGCGCCCATTCGCGGGCCAAAACCATCAATTGGGCCTTGCCTCTTTCCTCCAACAAGGCCTGTCGGGCCTCACCGTTCCCCGTGTGATTATTCCCCGTGTGATTGCCCCATGTC
>RFMW01000209.1 GCA_009927485.1 Sphingobacteriia bacterium | reverse complement strand
TTTCAGAAGTTTATCAAGAATTTCTTCCAAGAGGTTGACCGCCACACGGTCTTCATCCCGTTCGTGCGATGGCCCCTTGAAGCGGAGGTAATTGCGTAATGCAGCTCTGGATTCCGTCTCGGTTGGTAAGACCGCGCGATGCTCCACTTGATGAGCGGCATGAAAAATTCTATTGAAATGTTCGTAATGATGGCCAACAGCTACCAGGAGGATACGATTCTCGTAGAGTATGTTATGAAGGATCGTAATATGTTGCGGACTGAACAAAGCAAGGTGCACGCGATTTACGAGCACAATGACCCGATCTTGGTTGTGGATCGAGCAGCTTTAAGTAAATCCGCCGGCTTTTTCTTATCGGATTTCCCTGGATTGTTATTTGGATTGAGTAAGGCAATCAATCGATGCATCAGAAAATCACCGGTATAACTAATCCCTTGATCATGGAGACCGTAAGCCAATAGCCTTGTTTGTGGCCTTTCCAGTATGCACTGTCTGATTTGTGCGCAATAAGCGTCGGCATCAGGATCTTGCGGATGGACCCACACCGCAAAGGCGCCCTGCTCCCTGTTGTTCACAAAGTTCAATAGAGCATTCACAGCCTCGTTCATTCGCGGGGCCACAGCCTCGTTGTAAGCATGTTGTAGCGCAGCCTCTTCCTGAGCCCAGAAGCCTGGGTCCTGTTCCTCTACAATACGCTGGGCAAGGCGACCGAATCGCGTGGGTGCCTGGGCATATAGCCGCCATTGATTGGAGTCCGGCAGGACAAAAGATCCAGTGAATTGGAAATCTTGAATAAAATGAACGTTTTCATTCGGAGGTCGCAGCCACAATCCAACTTGATGGGCATCTTCAAGCAATTCGCCCAACAATTCCGCTTCCTTACGGTTTTCTTCCGGTGGCAAAACAAAAAAGCCATGCATGACCCGGTTTCGTAATTCACCGAGGCAATTGACTCGCGAAGATAGAACCTCCTTTTCGGTGACTTCCTTCGTTTCCCAAAAGAAAGCGTAGCTTGGGCTCTTCGTTAATACAGGGCAATCCTTGACCATATTGGCCGCCCAACGGTAAACAGGCCCCGCATTATGATCATGACCCGCCGAAGTGAATAACTGAACAAGGTAGTCGTTGTAAACTTCTTTGTGGAGATCACCATGCGCCAAATAATGCGCAATTCCTACCGAAGCAATCTGCATGAGGACTTCCTCGGCCAAAACCACCAATTCATCGGCCGCATAGGCCTCTTGTTCTTCCAATACCGCCCTAATGGCCCTTTGAAGGCGATGGTTATTGGGATAAAGGTTCAGCGCCGCCTCCAGGCGGGGTGACCGCAAAGTTTGTTTTTTCATTGAACTCAATTTTGAAGGGTAATATAAGCAAACTCGGGCAACATCAATTGTTGCGAGATGCATTATATTCAACCCATAAACGCAAGGTGCATGTATAGTTTAACAGATGGGGTCTTCCAATTGGGCCGTATCCCCAAGGAGATGCGCCGCGAGCTTCGTGCGGAAATAGGGCTCACCAAAGCAGGGGGAGTGCAATCCTATTCGGTTTGGCAAAGACACTGTTTCGATCGGGCGCAGGAACAAATTGCAGCGGGAAAAGCCTCAGAAGAGGTTTTGCAAGTATTGTTTGGTCTCATTCAAATGGCAGAAAGTATAGAGTCAGACTCCCAGGGCGATTCTAAGGCTTCGGAATGGGCTTTTAGTCCAGGCCGCGATTGCAAAAACCTGATTCTTCGCGAGCTTAATAAAGCCACGAAGACACTCGATCTCTGCGTGTTTACGATCAGCGACGATGAAATAACAAAGGACATCTTAGCAGCCCACAGAAAGGGTGTTTGTGTACGTGTACTCACCGACAATGACAAATCCTTCGACGCCGGGTCTGATATTCAGCAGCTGGTCGATGAGGGGATTCAGGTTCGGGTTGACCAAACCGAGAATCATATGCATCATAAATTCATGATCCGCGACAAACAGGCGGTCCTCACAGGGTCCTACAATTGGACGCGTTCAGCAGAGCGCTTCAATCAGGAAAACGTCCTGCTACTGTTCGAGGCGCCTGTGGTGCAACAATATGGAATTGAATTCAAACGACTTTGGAGTGAGCTGTTGCCATACAAATAAATAATAATGTTATTTAAAATAATGAACAATAGTTGTGAATTTACATCCCCAATAACCATATCCAAAAGTAAGCGAAATCATAAAGGAAAAAACATAAAAATTAGAACCTTTCTCGAAAAATCCCCCCTATACAGAACGCGAATGGTCAGGAGAATGCGATGTATCTAATAGATTAACATATTCAGGATGGTGATAATTTAAAACCGCTTTATAAAATTCTTTAGTTCTTTTTATTGATTGAAAATTGTTAACGATATTGACTATTTTTATAGCGCTATCCTTTGCTTTCTGAGACTTTAAAAAATCGCTTTTCTCGTCCAAAATATCCTTACTAACATAATCTTGAGTTTCCGTGAGATTTTTGGCGTGCTCAAACAACCCCTTAGGAATAGAATCGCTCTTATATCGATTTAAACTAAAACTAACTGGAACCAAATTTTCTATAATGTTACCCGGACCTCCTATGGATTGTGGCACGAAATGATCGATATCTATCCAATGCGAAACTTTATATTCCTTACTAAATAAAGAGAATAAATCAAATCTAAGTGAATTAGGTATTTTCGTCGACAGCTCTATGGCTTCTTCAGGTCTTGGATTATTAATTATATGAACTAAATCTTTACTAATTTGGCTAAGAGAGCTCTGTACTTTCTTTAGATGCCCTAAATTCCCGGTTAGACGTACCACTTGATCCAGTAATGACAGATTGACGCTATATTCCTGGAAACTAAGTACGGCATTCTTATTTCCTTTTTGCGCTTTAAATAACCTCTCTATTAAACTAAACCAATATGGTTCGTCATTAAGACGCCTGGATGTATAATAATCAATTATTTCAGACAAATTGGAAAACTGAATGATGTCTGACTTTTTAGTAACAATACCACGTGCATAAATCCCATAATCCGACTCTACAACAAATAATTCGTCTTCAGCGCAAAGCTTTTGAGATAAGGGGATTCCGTTAATTCTACTTTCAGAGAATAATTTATTTACTTCATTACGTTTTACTATAATTCCATTTTTTGTGAAATCCGGAGATCTTTTAAGTAAATAGAACTTCTTCTTCATAATTGAGCCAATTTACCAAATAAGCTTGCTATTATTCAGCGAGTCTTCTCCATCGTAGCGATACGCAACGAGTTTGCCCTTCTTGGCGACGCTGTAATCCAAGCAACAAATATTAGAAGATTGAATTTTCGGCTCGCCGTCTAGCCAATAGTGTCCAAAGAATATAATTTTGTCGTTCTGGTTATAAAAGTCAATTGACGAAAGAACGTCTAATTCTATAGTTATTTCTGGCAAATGATTATTTGGTGGCGCACTTATCGATTTATATGTGGCGTTAACCGGGGTCACCCACCATTTTACACGAAAAGCATTTCGCTCATTCCCATCCTTATCTTTAAAAGGTATATCACCTGGCGTGGGTGACTCAAGTCCTTTCAACAAGATTTCGACAGCTTCATATTCCTTTGACTTTTTGTCTACCGATTTCTCCAAAAAACCATATGACATCCCAAGTTTATTGAAACTCTCATCGTTATTAACTGATTTCAAATAGTCAATCTTTTCGGCATGCCAGCAGGCATGAACCACTCTAAATGATTCATTTTCATAATAAAGAGGTAGCTTCTTAAACCATTCAATATCTAGTTCAAGTTCCTCTTGATGATTATAAGATTCTAAGGTTTCATAATGTTGCTTTATATTTTTTAGAGTATGTTCTCTCAAGTACCCTTGATTTGATTCGTTACTTGAGGTATTTAAAGTATGAAAACAAATTGCATTATATTCATGATTGCCCATTAACGCAATCGCAGATTCATTTTCAACCATACGCCTTACTATACGGCAAACATCTCTTGATTGTGGGCCTCTATCAATATAATCACCCACAAAAATGGCCATTCTGCCTGGATAGTGATAGTGTCCTTTGGGGGATAAGGTGTATCCCATTTTATTCAGGAGTACAATAAGTTCGTATGCATGACCGTGAACGTCTCCAATTATATCATAATTCATAGTGTAAGTAACCCTATTTCCAAACAGGTTTATAGTGTTAAGTTTTTCATGGTAATTGAAATTAAAGGAATTTTTCCGCTTTCAAAAGTCTACATTTTAGGGGTATTTACATTATTCGATATAAATTTCCTTGGGATTACCATTGTTTATTAAAAAATACTCAAAATATTGTTCTGCTACTTCTCCATCTCTTGGCACATACTCTTCAAGTTCATCGTTTTCGAACTCATCTTCCTCATCATTAAAGGTAACGCCATTAAAATTATATGCCAATCCAAAATAAACTGAACAGGGCTCAAAATTTGTTTCCTCTTCATCATAAAAAGCATCAATTGATTGATGACTATAAACATTTATCTCTCTTATCAAAATTTTACCTTCTAATTCATCAATTTTAAGATCTTCTTCTTCAATATGATTTACAGGAATTCTGTACTTAAAAATAACTTTTTTTCGAACAGTGATATTGTATTCTATTGTGCCTGTAGAATTATAGTCTGATTCCCCAAAATATTCAAATTTTTGGGCTTTTAAGTCTTCAATACTATCACAAGAGTAAAGGTAAATAAATGTTGGACGGTAATTAAATTTGCATTTTTTCATTGATAATTTATTTAAATTAAGAATATCAATATTTCTAACTTTTTCTGGTTTCAGGACCGAGGTCGTTTGAGACTCGATTCCAAAATAACCTTCTAAAGATACAAAAAAAAGATTTGTAGATCATGTAGTACCCCTTGTTTGATAGAATGGGCGAAAAGGGCGTTTTTGCCATAGATTTGTCTGAAATGTTCTTATTTAGTTGAAGACAGCAATCAATAAAAATGGACCAAAATGGCCACATTGACCTTATTTGTCAAACATCCCAATTGAACTAGACTGTATTTGATGCTATATTTGATTATATCATTTATATACTATATTTAAATCATCTTTAATTAATATTTATGAGCATCCAGCAAGAATTAGCTAAACAAATAACAGAAACCTACAAGGATGCGCGGGTTAAAAAAGTCGATGTAGACAATTTTCTCGATATCCACCTTCCTGGAATACATTCTGCAAAAGGAAGTCATTTGTACTTTAACACCGCTAAAGACACCATCAAATTGGGGTTTTATTGTAGGGATGTGGAATTTGTAGAACAAGTAATGACTGGGTCCAGTTCTATAGAAAAAGTATCCAATGGAATTCGGCCCTTGAATAACCCAGTTTTTACAAATGCAAAGGATGCCGTAGAGGCGGCAAAAAGTTTTATCTCAAACATCCAAGGAAGTGGAATAACAACTCAAACTGAAACGGGAGAAGAGGATGACCCCATTGCTTTTTTTGCTAAATTGAGGAAAACCTGGGAGGGTCAAGTGCAGCAGATTGAAGT
>RFMW01000123.1 GCA_009927485.1 Sphingobacteriia bacterium | reverse complement strand
CTCAAACTGGAATACCAACATAAAACACTGAGTTTATGAACCCCTTCCATCAATACCACAGCCGTTACCTTGAATTCCGCAGGGCCCTAGATTACAGCAAAATCCTCGACCATATCGAAACAGATCCGGCCTGGCTCAACAATTTGTTTATGGCCGGTCTGGGCATGGGCACCTTGTTTCTGCGAATGGGTGCGGTCATTCAAATGAGTCACAAACTGCACGATGGCGACAGCAACAACGACGCGTTGTTCATGAAGCAAGTCATTGACAATCTGCGCGAAACTCTTCCGAGCGATACCAATTGGAAGAACCTTTGGTACGCTTCGATGCTGGCCGATAGCAAATGGGACAAGGCGATTCCTCGCGACAGCAACAAGAACAGTATGCTTGATCGCTTTGTGACATTCCGAAACCACTATGTGCATCAAAAGGTGCGCTTGATACCTGAGCAAATTCATGAGATCACCAAGGGCTTGAAAGTTCTTGATGAGATGGCGGGATTATTTCATTTGTTTGAAGGAGGCGAAGTGGTCTTGATAGACGATAAATACCATTGGAAGCAGGGTGGCGCGGATTTGGAATTACATCCCTTTGTGCAGCGGGCCATGATCAGTGAGGAGTTAGAGGGCGAAGGCTCTGAACCGTATTTGTTTCAAGGTCTCTATGAAAACAAGTCCAAGGCCAAGTTCATAAACACCCTGTACGGTGACGAGACATCACCCCACGTGAACCTCCCTCTTGATGAGAAGTTTGAGCCCATGCAGCTGGCTCTGAGCGGGGGTGCCGGGCAAGTGTTTGATCACAGCGAGCGCATGAAATACTACCTTGATTGCTTTGTGGGTCGGGAACGAGAGGTTGAGTCCGTTGTGGACTGGGTAACGAGCAAATCAACTAAGAAGGTATTGCCCATTTATTCCGAAGCGGGCATGGGCAAAGGGGCCTTGACGGCAGGTGTTATTGATCGTTTGTCTTCAGGGGATTCCGCCTCAGGCGTGCCGCCAATCCCGGTGATGTACCATTTCTGTGGGTCGGGCATGGCCAATAGCCTGCATGCAGTTTTGTATCATTTCATTCTTCAGGGCAAGAATATGCCCGGCTGGAACGGAGCTGGGCTATGGGGGGTTAAAGACGAAAATTTGAAACGCAAAATGGACCGCCTCCCATCGCGCTACCATGATGCCATTCATTTGTTCCAAAGGCTACTTTCCGAATGTTATGCCCCGCCCAAAAAGTATCAGAATCAACCACTGTTAATCGTCATCGATGGACTCGATGAAGCCGCTGTAGCCAATAGCCAATTGAAAATATCCGATTGGTTCTATACCTACAATGACCAAGACGAACCTGAGGAAGATTGGCAATCACCCAACTATGTGAAATGGATTTTTACCTACCGCTCCCTTCCCGACAAAAGCAAACAGGGTTTCCGTCTCGACGGCAGATTTTCGATCGAAGAAATCCTGCTCCTCCAACCCCTGCAAGGACTCACCGAAACTGCGGTCCGCGATGCCCTTCGAAAGTTTGAGGTGTCGGAGGAGTTCGTTCAAACTGTCCTGGAAAGGGGGGTTGGTGTTATGAAAATCATCGACCCCACCTACCTGCGCACCATCCACGATGGTTTGGTGACCGGTTCTGTGAATAAGGACAACGCCTCCTCCTTGCCCTATGGTCTCGTGGGGGTGTATGAAGAAGCGTTGCCGCCTTTAAGCCTTGCCGCCGATCGGCAGAAGTTTAATGAATTCTTTGCAGTATGGGCCTTGTTGAAGAAGGAGGTGAGTGCAGCGTTTATGGTTCCTCTGCTGGCGGGTTGGACGGAAGATCAAGTCATCGGCTACATCGCTCAGTACAGCAAGTGGTTCAATAGCCCGGTGAGTGGGATGTATGTGCTTTACCACGAACGTCTGCGGACTTTTGTCCTGCAAAAAATTTCCCAAGACCAACTATCATGCTGCAATCATGCTCTAATCCAACAAAGTAGCTTGGCATTGCAAAGCAAATCCGGTGATGAGTGGGAACGTTATGCTTTGGAACATCTCAGCACCCATCTGCTTACTGCAGCTATGGGGAGCAAAGATGCCTCTGAATTAAAAGCATTGGCCTATAGTACAGCTCACTGGAACCGTCAAATCGAAATCAGCAAGGGCTTTGAGTGGAGCAAGCGCATGCTCAACGATATGATGCTCTGGGCCTCGAAATACGATGATGATGAGGTCATTGAGTGTGCGCTTAACAAGGTCGATTTGTACCACATGGAGCAAAACGACGCTCCGCGGATCGTGGAGCTTGTGGCTCAAAATGACATTGAAACCGCTTTGCAGCGGATAGAGTCTTTCGGCGGCAATGATAAAGAAGGCCTGCAGCGAAAGTTTATCCTCTATATGCTTTGTCTAATGGAGCTGACACTTCTTGACAGTAAGGACAAGCCTTTTCGGAGGGAGGCAATTGAAAAGCTGTTGAGGCATTTGGATGATAACCTCCGTGTAGATCATTCGATGTTGAATTGGAATGATTTCTTCCCGAGCTATACCATGTTTTTGATGGCCTGCGATTGGGCGGAAATGGGGTTAGATTATTTGATTGTTTATAAACGAACCGATACTTGGGAAACAGCTTGGCTGTCAGAAAAAGGCCCTTTCAGCGATTCGCAATTTAAGATTTTATTGGAATGTACATGGGACACCCATTCTGATAGTGAAAAGGGACGTGCACTGAAGGACATATCCACTGAACTGTCCAAACAGGGCAAGTTGGATGAAGCCACAACGGCCATGCAAGGAGCACTGACCTGCGTAATTGGAATCAGTGATGCCAGAGAAAAGAGTCTCGCACTGAAAGACATTTCCACTGAGTTGGCTAAGCTGGGTCAGATTGAAGAATCCATTGCCTTTGCGATAGGCATCAGTAATGTGTCAGATAAGATTAGTGCTCTACAGAAGCTCTTCATCGAACTAGCGAAACAGGGCAAGGTAGAAGAAGCCGCATCGGCTATACAAGAAGCGCTTACCTGCGCAATGAGCATCAGTAAAAAAGTAGATAAGATTAGCTTTCTAAAGGAACTATCCACTGAACTGGCTAAAAACGGCAAAGTAGAAGAAGCGGAATCAGTTATGCAAGAAGCGCTTACCTGTGCAATGAGCATCAGTGATGATTGGGAAAAGCGTCGCGCAC
>RFMW01000245.1 GCA_009927485.1 Sphingobacteriia bacterium | reverse complement strand
GCAGGAATCAAGCCGCCGAGGTATATTCCTATTTCTTTCACCGTAAGTTCCTGGTTAAGACCTACCAAGGGCAACATGAGCAGATTTGCCAAACCCAAAAGCAACCAAGCGTGCAGAGCATTACCTCTTTCGTTGTAGGCCCACATAACGGCCAAAACAGCCCATACCCCACTGGTTATCGAAAAGAAAACCCTCAAAACAGCATCGTTCGAACCTGAAAAACCCAAACCCGTATACAGGATCGTTCCGGCAAACCAAGCGGCTCCTGCCATCAAAAAGGCCTTTGTATTAATCCATTGACGAAGCCGGTTTCCTTGCTTCACAGGCCATAAAATTCCCCTAAAAACCACCTGATCCAAATGCCACTCCATCAAGCTCCACCAGTACAAGCGGTTTTGGAGGCGCTCCAACCATTCAGGGCGGGACATTTTCGAGGAACGAGGTTTGAATCGATAGAACTGATCCCGAATCAAATAACCAACCACCGAAGGAGAAATCAATAACTGGTAGGTCCGTAACAAAGCATTAAGTGCAAAATGAACCAAAGCCAGCCCCTCCAAACCAGCAGCTACTTCGACAAAAATCAAGCCAATTTGAGCCGATGAGCTGTACGCAATCTGGCCCTTGATGGTGGATTGGACCCTCGCAATCAGAGAGGATACAAGGGCGGTCAACAAGCCAAAACCCGCAATGACCCATCGAAACCACGGAAGCATTTCCCAAAAGGTATGGGTCCTTAGCAGCAAATAAACCCCGAGGTGGACCGATAAGGAACCGTAAAAGACGGCGGAGGAAGGCGTTGGCCCCTCCATGGCCCTTGGCAACCAAGACGAGAAAGGGAATTGGGCAGATTTGGCGAGAGCGGCCACCAAAACCATAATCGATACCATCGTAGCCAATCCGGCATGATGTTCAAAATACACATCGCTCCATCGGTGTTGACTCAAATCCCAAAAAGTTATGTTGGCATGCCAAAAATGGTGGCTTAGCCACATGGCCAACAACAATCCAACATCGCCTATGCGATAAACAGTATAGACTTTGACGGCATTGCGAACGGGCTGATAACGCAAACGATAAAAAGCTACGAGCAAAAAAGATGCCAATCCGATAAATTCCCATCCAATAAAGAGGGTTTCAAAATTGCCTGCGCATAACAAAAAAACATACCCGGCATAAAAAAACAATAAAGTGTTAAAGAATCGCTTGTACCCGGTTTCGCGATGCATATACCGTCCCGAATAAAACAAAACCAGGGCTGCAATAAACGAACCTACAACCAAGTAAACCAAGGTAATACGGTCGAAAAACAAATCGATTAAAAAGACATAATCAGCATGCCTGTACAGGACCATTTCGGGAAGGTTCACCATGGACGCTCCGGATTGCAGCCACCTTTGGGCAAAGAGCAATAGCAGGAAGCCATGCATCAAAACAGTCCCAAAGGAAATCCGGCGCAACAAGCCTTCAAAACGTTCGGGAACCATAAGGCTTAAACCAAAACCCAAAAAGGGCCAAACCACCAGCGCCGTAAATAATAAATGGAGAGATTGCATCATTGGGTCGTTAGGGGTAAGAAATCAGCTTCAAGAGAGTTGGCCAGATAAAACTGTCCGTCGGTTGGGTCAAGAACGGCCAACCATACCCACCCGTTGTACACCCACTGGGCCAAGGCAGGGTTGTTGTTCAAAAGTTTTTGAACAACGTGAGGATGATGCTCCACGACATAAAGCAAGCGAATCGGTTCGTGTATTTCCACCATTTGGGATGGTAGCCCCGGCCTCAGGTCACCATCCACCCCGTTGTTGACGGCGAACAGACCCACGACATTGTGCGGCAGTTTGGTGCCGGCACCCAAACGATGGGGATCGACCCTCGAAAAATAATATTCCAGGTTAATACCACCACAGACAGGAATGGCAGCCGACAAGATTGACTGAAGGAAGACCCCGTCGGGGTCTTGGCTGTAATCGTAATTGTTAATAAAAGGCCTTTTATCCCAGTTCTGACCTCGGTACAAGTGAGATGAACCAATGAGCACCAAGGCATTATCGGTATGATTCCATTCAGGTCTTGGCTCGTAGAAAGCATAGGCTCTTTGACGAATGGCTTCAATTTTTTTGGAGTCGGACCATTGCGGATCAATGTTATCGAAACGAGAAGTCCGTTCCAATTTGTTTAGGCGCAAAGCGTTGTGAATTCCATCCACAAAATCCAGGTGTTTGGCCCAGGTATCCGGGGCTTGAAGGCCTGCCGTGTCATAAAAAACCACCGAATCAAGGGTCGTATCGTGCAAACCTGCCACAAAGTGTGTATCATCCGGTATCCGAATCCCGTGTTCTTGTTCCAAGAGAAGTCGAACATCCGACCGATTCGCCATCATGGCCAGAATACGGGCATTCACCGAGCCTGGACGACCGCAACAAGCCCCGCAATCGTATCCGGCATAATAAGGATTGTTTGCTGAAGAAGCTCCGTGCCCAATGACGTACACCAACGGTGCAAACTCACGGGTTAAACCGATGCTCTTGAGGGTTTGGCTCACGCGAACCCCCATTTCTTGAACAGTGAACCCTCGTTGCAACCCTTCAAAATAGTCGCCTTTGAATTCTATTTCCAACAAAGAATCGGCATCCATATGAGCCCCGGAATCAGCCATCACCGGCGATGGGGAAGGCCTGACCAGATTCAAAAGCAACCTTGCCGTTGATGAAAGGCTGAGTTGACCCGCGGTTAGCATGCCCCGTAACAACGATTGGCGGTGAGATTCCATGGAATAGTCTCGGCCCGATCGTTTTTTGCGTTCGGTCTCAAAAATCACATGCCCTGGATGAATGGGAAAAGGGCAACATTTGGTCACAAATTGCCCATGCTCTGGCCTGAAATAAAAGGCAACCCCAAAGAACCCCGGCGTTCCATACGTTGAACACGATGGGATTACAAACTCCAAATGCCGCCTCAAGGAATGTTCTCGGTCATCGATGCAAAAAAGTGCCTGAACCTCAGCGGAAGCGGGTTTTTGGAGCCGACGATCCGATGAGAAATTTGCGGCCAATTTGTTCAAAACCTGCCGATAATAAGTCCATTCATAGGCCTCTTGCCAACAACGAAGGATGAACCAATCGCCGGAATACTCTAAATCATTGAATAAATGGGGATAAGGTGGCGTAACATGTTTTGATAATGGCTCCCAGCCCTTGGGGAACTTCTGGTCCAGGGCATCAATCTCCAGTAAACATTCGAACCAAACCCAATCATAAATGGAAATCTTTCGCGTGTCCAAGAGGGCGCCTTCCTGAAATTCTAAGGTGGCTACCATGCCGGACCAGCCGGGATGCTCCAATTGTTGGTCCCACAAATACGCCTCAAAAAACCGGGGATCCCCTACCAAAATTCCAAGCAAATCTTCCAGGCTTGTTTGGGCATTATGTAGTAAATGATGGGCCCTGCGCTTACCAAAAATCACGCCACCGGTTGAACGATCCAATTGACGGAGGTTCTCCAGCAATCCTGATTCAACAAAAGGAAACTTCCAAGATGAAATACCCTGATCCAAATAGGCGGCCACCATTCGAAGCAACAAAGGGTGAACGGCCTTGTTCAGGTTCATTTTGAGGACATCCTTCCAGCCTTGGCGAAAACCGCCTAATCTCCCTCGGTAGTTATAGTCCAAACGGCTGTTCAGGGCTTTTTTTAGCC
>RFMW01000103.1 GCA_009927485.1 Sphingobacteriia bacterium | reverse complement strand
AGGTAAAGGAAGCCTCGAACGATTTTTTTGCGGGTTTGAAACCACTGACTCAGCGCCCCGCTGAGGAAATCCCCCAGCGTCAAACCGGCATAGGTAGCCATGACCGCATAGGCCGGATTGACCACCCCTTGAATCCCCAATTCCTGGGCCAATTCCGGCGAGAAGGTGATCAAAATCCCGACACAGAACCAAATGGGAACCCCGATAAGGATGCTATTCAAAAACAAAAGAGCCCGCGTCCCGGGCGTGAATAATTTCCAAAATGCACCTCGTCTAACATCGGTCTTGAGCACCTGTTGAAACATTCCGGATTCCAAAGCACCAAACCGTAACAACAGAAGCGAAAATCCCAAAACACCGCCCACCACATACGCCGTTTGCCAGGCAAAATTGGAAGCAACCACCCCGGCCAATATCGCCCCGGCCGCACCCACCGTGGCCACGACCGTCGTCCCGTGACCCCTCCGTTCCGGAGTCATTAACTCACTGACCAAAGTAATCCCGGCACCCAATTCACCCGCCAACCCAAAACCAGCAATCAACCGAATCCAGGCATATTGCTCCACCGTCTCCACCCAGGCATTGGCCAAATTGGCCATGGAATACAACAAAATAGACCCGAACAAAACCGAACGTCGGCCAACCTTATCCCCCATGATCCCCCATGCAATTCCTCCCAGCAACATCCCTACCATCTGCATATTGAGGATATAAACCCCATCCGCCTCCATTTGCGATGGGGCGATCCCCAAATCTCGTAGGCTACTCACCCGAACAATGCTAAAGAGCACCAGGTCATAAATATCCACGAAATACCCCAGCGCGGCCACCAGCACCGCCTGCATAACGCCTTTGTTGGAAGGCATGGGGTGGGGTGGTTCCTTGAGCGAGGCTTGATTCATGCGGGATTCGGTTAACTTCGTTCCAAATTAAATTCAAAAAGCTTATGCGCGCTCCTCATACCTTACCCAAGTGGATGGCCTTGGTGGCCTTGGCCCTCGTTTTTTCTTATACATCATGGGCTCAGCGGTACTTGCAGCCGGTTATCGCCCAGGTCCAAACCGTCAACGGGGTCGTTTACGGTCAGGCCACCACGAATACAGGAGCCAGCCAATCCTTGGCCATGGACCTCTATGTACCCGTGGAATCCAATACAGCGCCTCGGCCGGTGATGGTGTTTTTTCATGGGGGGTCCTTTGTGGGTGGAACGCGCAACGATGCGGTGATGACCCGTTTGTGTCAGGAATTTGCTCGCCGAGGTTATGTTACGGCAACCGCATCCTATCGCCTTGGGGTTAGTATCGGTATAACCAACCCATTGGACGCCGAATTTGCCAAAGCCGCTATTCGCGCAACCCAAGACGCCAAAGCCGCCGTACGCTTTTTGCGACGTAGCGTGGTCGAAGGCGTTACGGGTCAAAGCGGGCTTAACCCTTTTGGGATTGATACCAACCGGATTTTTATCGGGGGTTATTCTGCCGGGGCCATCACGGCTTTGCATGCAGCGTACTTTAGGGATACGGCTTTGGCCACTCCGTTGGTTCGCAACATGTTACGAGTTGTGGGAGGGGGTCTGGAAGGCGTATCCGGCAACCCCGCTTATTCCTCCCGTGTTCATGGTGTCTTTAATATGGCCGGAGCCCTGCTGGACTCGATCCTGTTGCAAGCCCCGGTGCATCCCACCGTCCATTTTCACGGAATGCAGGACGACGTCGTTCCCTTTGCCAGGGGTTATGCCACCTTCGTTGGGAGTCCCATCATTCAACTGGACGGGTCGTCCCTGTTGCACGCCCGGATTCAACGCCTGGGGGCCCGCTCCGAATTGCACAGCTTTCCCACGCTCGGTCATGATTTGACCGATACCGTGAGCACCAATTTTATTATCCAAAAAACAGCAGAGTTTTTTTATACCACCCTCACGGCAACCCAAGAATTGGCCAAGAACCCCTTCCACCTCCACGCCTACCCCAACCCCTGCTCCGACCAAATTCGCTTGACACTTACGGGCGAATGGGCCGAGTCTTCAACATTCCCCCAAGGGTTAACCATTCAGGTCAACGATGCTTTCGGTCGCATTGTTTCCCAGGGTCTATGGCAGAATCCCCTGGAACCGCTTTCTGTGGACATGACCACCGCCTCCCCCGGTCTTTACTTTTTGAAGGTGAGCAACCAGGATGGACGCAGAGCTGAGCTCCGCTTGGTCCGCCGCCCTTGATTTTGCCCTTCATTCTGCCCTTGATTCTTGCAACAATCCTGCGCGGTTCGGGCGGGCCTTGGCTAATTTCGCGCCCGCAATGTTCCGCCAACGCACCGCTCGCCCTCTTTTCGGTTTAGTCCTGCGGGTGTTGCTCGGGGTTTTGGCCGCCTCGCCCGATAGCCTGCAGGCCCAAAATCCTTCCAAGTCTGCCCCGGATACCTTAATTCACGCGCCATGGTTGCGGGAAGTTTTGGTTGCGGGCACCCGAAATCGCAAAAGCACGGTCAGCCTTCCCCTCCCAGCGACGGTCATTTCCCAAGAACAAATTCGGCGATCGGCAACGCTGAGGCTTAGCGACCTGTTGCAGGAACAAAGCGGATTGATTCTTCAACAAGGCTTTGGAACCGGTGTCCAAATTCAAGGATTGGGGCCCGAGTACAACCTCATTCTTTTGGACGGTGAGCCGCTGATAGGACGGAGTGCGGGGACCCTTGAGCTTCAGCGACTGGGGCTCAACCGCGTACGCCGTGTAGAAATAGTCAAAGGGCCTTCCTCCGCCCTCTACGGCAGCGAAGCCTTGGGCGGGGTGGTGAACCTGGTGACCGACGATGCCGAGGACAGTACCAACACCTGGTCTGCCTCTCAACGGGTAGGGAGCCTGAATACCCTGGACTTGGCCTTGCAGGGCCAGGGTAAACATCATCCCCAACACCAAATCTTTTGGGATGGGGGTGTTAATTTTTTTCAAACTGACCAATACAGCCTGCGTCCGTTCACCCAATCCCCTCTACTCAGTCCGCTGAAAAGGTTTTCGCAGCAACAAAAAATGCGTTGGTCGCCCCATCCCGATCACCGGATATTGATCCAATGGCGCAGCAACCATGACCAAAGCGAAAGTCTTTTGTCGGCCGTCACCAACGGGCAACGGGTTGAAACGCGGGGCTCCGAAGAAAACGGAGAACATAACTTTCGGATCGATTGGGTCCATCAGCCAACACGAAACCTCCAAAACTACAAGGGACGTTTACGGCTCTACGGGAGTCGTTTTGACAAAACCCAAAGCTTGGAAAACAATAACGGCCCGCTCTACAGCGACGGATTTCAGCAAGCATACCTCAAGGCCGAATGGCAAGGGATTTGGACCTCATCGCCCCGATCGGAATGGGTTTACGGCATGGGAACCGTCAGGGATGCGGTCCGCAGTGAACGGTACGGTGGTCCTTCCTCGGAGAGGGTTAATCCGGTGTGGTATGTGTTCCAACAATGGGATCATCGCCTGAGCGATCGGGCTTCTATGCTTGCGGCAGTTCGCTTTGACCGCTACCAACTCTTTGGTTCAGCGTGGAGCCCCAAGGTGGCCTTGCAATGGTGGCAAAATCCCCAAGTCAATTGGAAGGCGTCGGTAGCCCGAGGTTTTAAAACCCCGGATTTCAGGCAATTGTACCTCAACTTTATCAACCCTGCGGCGGGCAATTACCGGGTATTGGGGAGCCTGAATGCACAGGCCGTGATTGCCGCTTTGGATTCAGCAGGACTCCTGTCTTCGCTCACCCCGGAATACAGCCTCCTCCAGGCGTTGAGGCCGGAGTATTCCACCTCCCTGCAGTTGGGGCGAACCAGGTATGGTAGAACCCAAAAAATCGATTGGCGATGGGAAATCCACGGTTTTGCCCACCTTCTCCAAAACATGATTGATAGCCGACCGGTCGCTATCCAAACCGACGGTTCCCAAATCTTTTCGTACCTAAACATTAACCAGGCCTATACCACAGGCATCGAAAATAAACTCACCTTGGAGCATCCACGTTGGTCTGCTACCTTAGGCTGGCAAATGTTATGGACCGGGCGACCCGAAGACTGGCGCCGTATTCGTAACAAAGAAGTGTATACCCGCGATGACGAAGGCTTCAGCCGGCTCATGCAGGCTTCGGATTATCGGGGCTTACCCTTTCGATCGAATCAGCAAGTCCAGTTGGGTTGGACCCGACATTTTCGTGGAGACTTTTATGCGCGCTGGCAGTCCACCTACCGTTCATCGTGGTTAACGGCGGATACCGACGGTAACGGCTTGTACAATCGTCAGGATTTGCGGGCCTCTGGCTATGCGGTGCATCGCTTGGTAGGGGGAGGGCCCATCTGTTGGAACAAGGCCGGGGTTTTACTTCAAGTCCAAATTGGGGTAGAAAATATTTT
>RFMW01000222.1 GCA_009927485.1 Sphingobacteriia bacterium | reverse complement strand
AAATTATCGCGATGCGTTTTTTGTACCAAACCTAAATCCACGGTCGTTGTTTATTCAAATTGAATGGCAACCTTCCGCTTAAGTTCACTCCACCAATTAACCAACCCATATATGAAAATTAACCTCCCAACGTTTCCATCCCACCATGCCCTTGCATTGCTTCTTTGCCTGGCAACAGTCGCCGTATCCTGCGATGACAATTCCACAGTTCCACCGGTGGGTCTGCAGGCCGTGACGGTTCAGAACCTCATTGCGGATACCATCATTGGGATTACCCCCGGGGTGCCCCCGGCCGGTGGGATGCCGTACGGTGCGGGTAAATTCACCTTCTACAGTTTGGAGACCAATGCCATCATCCCTTCCGCTGACTCCGCGAGCAATCGTTGGGATTTGGGCTTCCGCGGTACCACGATCATCACCAATTCAGGCAGCAGCGGGCCAGGGCAGGGTGGAGCATTCGTTTGGACCGGGCTTTTTGCAGACCTCAAATCCATTTCGGCAGATTCTGCGTTCCGAGTAGACGCCGCCCCGAATTACGCTATACCGGTTGGAAGTGGCCGGGGCTGGTACTCCTACTCCCAGGCCGAACAGTTGGTGCGTCCAATCCCCGGCAAAGTCCTGGTGATTCGTACCGCCTCCGGTAAATTTGCCAAAGTCGAAATTCTCAATTATTACAAAGGCGGGGTCACTCCAGCAGTCACCGAACCCGATTCGGTCAAGTACAAGTTGCAGCGCTATTACACCTTCCGTTACACCTTCCAGCCCAACGGAAGTCGGGATTTTTAGGTCTCGAAATTCATTCAGGCCTTGCGCCCCTCAAAAGCCCCGTGCAATCCCCCGAGGATGGCCCATGGCACGACCCCGTCCATCAGCGAGGCCAGAATGTCAAACGATTGATACCAAATAAAATTGGTGTAATCGATCGCGAAGTAGCCGATAAGACCGATCGTCATGCTGTAGAGGATGCCCATGGTCCAACGCTTGGATACAGGGCGGCCCTTGAGCATCACGTCCAGCAAGGCAAAGAGCATCCAAACAATCAACAAGTCCACCAAGAAACCGCGCAGCATAGGCATCCACATGCTGGTTTGATTGCGACGATGGATGGCTAACATGGCCCAGGGCTTGCCTTGTTGTTCCTTCATGAAGGCTTGTTGCATCTCTGCAGTGGCTCCAGGTCCTGGCTGTGGCAAGAGGTACTGACCCTCCTCCAACCCAAGCCCTTGGATATAGGCCAGGATCGAGTCCTGTTGGGGGGTGTGTTGCTGAGCCTTTTCGTGAAAATTGAGAGCGGCCCAACTCATAAACTGCCAAACAAAGAGCAGCGAGGCGCCCAAGACAACGCGGGTTATGGATTTTTTCATACCCGAATTTAAGCGAAAAATGGTAGCGGGGAGCAGAATCGAACTGCCGACCTTAGGGTTATGAATCCTACGCTCTAACCATCTGAGCTACCCCGCCATCATGAACAAGTGGACCGCTTTGGGCGGTTGATGGGCGGCAAATATACATCAAGGAGCCTTGGAACTGCATTTCTTGCTACAGTATCGCACCTGCTCCCAATTCAAGATCCATTTGCGGCGCCACGCAAAGCTACGTCCACAGACTGGACAGACTTTGGTGGGCAAAAATGGTTTGCGGTAGCTGGTGGCCACGAGGCTAGGGGTGAGGAAACAGGGCCTCCATGGCCTTTTTGCGGTACTCAAAAATTTCTTGGAGCTGGCCTCGAATCAGCAGATGCTGCGCCAAATCCCCCAAAATGCCCAATGGAGGGATATACGAAACCCGATCTTCCATCCACGTTCCGCCATCCCCGGGGGTAAGCCGGTGCTCGTGATGCCAAAAGCGGTAAGGACCCAAAATTTGTTCATCCACAAAATACTCCCCGGGAATAATCTCCGAAATACGGGTCACCCAGGTAGTGGTCCATCCCGGAAGGGGGCGAACACGGTAGGCAATAATCATCCCGGAATGCATGACCGGGGGCAAATCGGGGGTTTGAATCTGAAAACCCATGCGCGGTGGGGTGATTCGGGCCAAGTTTCGGGGAGTCGCCACAAAGTCCCAGAGGGTTTCGGCGGACGCCGGCAACCATTGCTTTTCGTAAATCTGATACAATCCCATACCTTGCATAACGCTTCTGCCTTCGCTTCGTTTTGATTCCGAGTCTTTTGGGGCGATTTTTGAGGCAAGGATCGCCCCTTTGTCCAAGCCCATGAATCGTTTATCCGCCATGCTCATCAAGGCCTTCGCCTTGCCTTTGGTGGTGACCTTTTTGATTGTACAGTTTATTCTCGTCATGCAGTTCCTCTGGCTCTACATAGACGATTTGGTCGGCAAAGGGCTGGAATGGTGGATCATAACTGAACTCATCTTTTATGCCTCGGCCAGCTTTGTGCCCCTGGCCCTTCCCTTGGCGATTCTCTTGGCCTCCATTATGACCATGGGCGCACTTTCGGAACATGGCGAGCTGACCGCGGTCAAATCTTCCGGCATTTCTTTGTTACGATTTCTGCGGCCCCTGTTTGGATTGGTGTTTTTGATTTGCCTTTTGGCCTTTTATTTCTCGGATACGGTCTTGCCCAATTCGAGGCTCAAGTTCGGCTCCCTGCTGTACGATGTTCAGCAGAAAAAACCTGCTTTGGCCATCAAACCGGGCGTATTCTACAAAGACATCGAGGGTTACAGCCTTATGGTCCGTCGCAGGGATGCAGACCAACAAACGGTGCATGACATCATCATCTACGATCGAAGTTCCGGCGGTGCCTATCCTCGTGTTACCGTAGCACGTCGTGGCAAATTCATTCATAGCCAGGACCAACGATTTCTCACCGTTCGGCTTGAAGACGGTTTCAGCTACACCGAACAAGGAGCCAGCGAGGCCGCTACGACCATGAACGGTGAATCCCGGATTTTGTTTCGCAAACAAGAGATTCACCTGGACCTGAGTCAACTGAAGCTTCGCCGTAGCGACGAGAGTCTTTTCAAGGATTATTACTCCATGCTTAACACAAGACAGCTTGCCAAAGCGATTGACTCCCTGCGTCGTGATAACCAGAGCCGAGACTCCTCCCTGAATGACCTCATCCTTGGGCAGTATCATTTTGGCAGGAAAACCGCAGTAGAATCTTCTGAACCTTTGGGGGTTACGCTGAAGACCGCTGGCCCCGTGGGGGTCGAATGGTCGGCTAACGATCCTGCCCTCATTCAAGAGGCCTTACGCCAAATACAAACGGTGAAATCCTATACGGATATGAAAAACCGCGAAATGCGTAATCGGCGAGAGCTTCTGGCCAGGTACATTATTGAGTTTCATCGAAAATTCTCCTTGTCCTTTGCCTGCCTTTTGCTGTTCATGGTCGGAGCGCCCCTGGGGGCCGTCATTCGCAAAGGCGGTTTAGGCTTGCCTACCGTATGGGCTATAGGTTGCTTTCTCGTGTACCATGTTATATCGATGAGCAGCGAGAAATTGGGGCGCGATGGCAGCCTTGATCCTCGTTGGGCAATGTGGATTTCGAGTTTCTTCTTGTTGCCGTTGGCAACCTGGTTGTTGTACCGAGTGAACTTGGACAGGAAATTAACATTAAAGCTTTAGATCCCTTCCGAATCGCGATTCCATGCCCCACCCTCTGCGGATATTGCAAGTGTACAACCGGATTCCTTTTCCCCCCAGGGATGGAGGCGTGAAAGCGGTTTGGCATACACGTCAGGTTTTTGAAGATTTGGGATGCGAGGTGAAAGGTTTCTTTTTGAATCCCAGTCGAAATTGGGTGGATCCGTCAACCCTTCCGGAAACTATGCGAGGCCATTATGGGAAAGAAATTGTGGAGATCGATAGCGAAATAAGGATTTTGAGGGCTTTGGCAACCTTGACGGCTCGTTTGCCTTACCATCTCTTGCGATTCGAGTCCTCGATAGCCGCCAAGAGGTTAGGCCATGTCATCGGGTCCTACCGCCCTGACCTGGTCCTCCTTGAGGGATTGCCTATGGCGATCTACCTTGAGGCACTCAGGCCTTATAACTGCAAAATCTGGTACCGTTCCCATAACATTGAAAGTGATATTATCCAACAAAAGGCGGCATCCCTTTCACCATGGAATCCTTTTAAACTTTGGATGCAGGGTGAGTACCGTAAAATGAAAGCCTTCGAACGTCAAACCGCAGGCGCGGTGGATGCCGTTTTGGCCATCAGCCCCCATGACCTGAATCAGCTGCAGGCCATGGCCCCTGAACACAAGGAAACGATGCTGCATTTGGGGTACTGGCCCGTCATAGAAAGTCCTGCAGAGCCCCATACCAAGGCCAAAGCAAGGGTTTGGCACGGAGAAAGGCCTCTCAAGTTGGGTTTCATTGGGACCATGGATTGGTTGCCTAACCAAGATGCTGTTCAGTGGCTGCTTCACGAGTGGATTCCCGCCACCGAAAGTTGGCCGAACCGGCCGGAATTTCATGTTGCAGGCCGAAAAGCTCCCGCCTTTTTTGCACAGAAAAGGCCAGCCTACTTTTTTCATGGCGAGGTGGAAGATGCTCAGGGCTTCATGTCGTCTTGCGATGCGATGGTCTTTCCCTTGAGAATGGGCAGCGGTCTCAAGATCAAAGTTTTGGAGGCCATGGCTTTGGGTATCCCGGTGATCTCCACGGCCCAAGGCGTACAAGGCATGGGCTTGACTCCTGGAGAACATTACCTGCATGCCGAAAATGCTGAGCAATTTGCACAAACCGTGAGGGAAGTTTTGGATTCTCCGAACCTATTGCCTCGATTATCCGAACATGCCTTGCTTAAATTTCGTAACAATACTGAGCAGTTGGAACAAGTGGCCGCCTTGAACAATCTTCTGCGATCTTCTCTCTCCTCCGGCGACAAGGCAACAACCCCAAAGACAAAAACTTCAACCGCATGATGCTCTCGCTTATCGCCTTGACGGGGTGTATTGCAGGCTTGGGTCTTGTGCATACCTACGGGATTTATCCTTGGCATATGCGCAGGCTGGCCAAACGGCCCCAGGATTGGGAACCTCTGGAGGAATTTCCGAAGGTGATTCTCCTCATGGCGGCTTACAACGAAGAGGCCATGATTCAGGCCAAAATTCAATCCATATTCAGAAATCATTATCCCAAATCGCGTTTGACGGTGGTTGTTGGAACAGATGCCTGCACAGACGGCACGGATAAGCTGCTGGAACAAATGTGCCAGGAATACCCCGGATTGCAGCACCGAAAATTTCCGGTAAGGACAGGTAAACCGGGAATCATCAACCAACTTTACCGAGAATATCCAAGCGAAGCGGCTGATTCCACGATCCTGGTTTTGACGGATGTGGATGCAATCTTCGAAGAGCGTACCCTGGCTGAGCTCGTTCTGCCCTTCTCAAGTCCCAACGTGGCCGGGGTACAGGCCAATATTAAACCCAATCTTGATACCCAACCCACACTTGCCACGACTGACACCCTATCTGGAAACGTGGTTGCCCAAGAATTGCGTTATATGGAGGGAGAAATGTTGTCCAAACAAGGCGAATCCAGAAGGGGGACGGTTATTGGGGGCTATGGCGCCCTGATGGCGATGCGATGGGATCGGTTTGAGCCTTCGCCGGATGGACTGCTGGTGGACGATTTCTTTTGGTTTGCCCGTTTGCTTCTTAAGCCCGAAGCTCAAGTCGTCTTTGCCGAGAAGGCCGTGGCCCGCATGCCCTTGGAGGGAAGCCGGGCGATTCAATTTCGGCGAAAACGTCGCCTTGGCAAGGGTAATCTCCAGAACTTATGGAATTTTAGATCCCTCGCTATACACCCCAAGACAGCCTATTGTTATATATCCCACAAAGTGCTTCGGTGGTTAAGTCCTTGGCTCCTGATCGCCTGCTATGGTTCATGCACAGCCCTCATCACCATGCAGTGGACGATGCTTGAAACTTTCGGATTCACCTTGAATTGGCTTACCCTTTCTTTGCTCTTGCCCCTTGGGTTCAAATTACTGAGCCTTCCTTTGCATGGGTGGAAGTCCTTCCAAACCAAGGTTCAATGGCTCGAGCATTTTGGGCTGATGAATGTGGCCTTGGTGTTGGGCGCCTACGACTTGATCTTCAAGCCAACCCGACAGGTTTGGTGGGACAACCGCAAGATTCCTTCCCCAAGGTCGAAGGGTTAGAATCCAAGGGACAGCCCTGCGGAATACCCTTTGAAATCCCCCAGGGTAAATGCCTCCGCATGGAAGGCGATCAAAACCAATTTGAATCGTAAGCCCAGTCCCATCCGCAATTGTTGCTCGCTGTCGATCTTAATATCCAGGGGATTGCTAAGGCTGGTCCATTCTTCGGTGAGGTTGGCGGGGTTGTTAGGGCTTGGGGTTAATCCGGAACGCACAGCATAATTTCCTTTGGCAGCCAGCGAGAAGGAGGAGTTCTGAAGACCAATGCTGGCATAAGGGGTGAAGGCCAATATTTTCTTGGAGAGCACAATACCCAAACCGGTGGCCCTGCCTTCCATAAACAATTGTTGCTTGGAAAAATCTTGTGAACCGCTAATCGTACGGTTGGTCACTTGGATACCTGGCGCAACATTGTAGGCTGCAAACGCAGAGGGTTCTATGCGCGTATCCAGTTCATAACTCATCCTTGAATGATTGGCATACAGACTCAGACTGAAGGGGAGTACCTTGACCACCGGAATCCATTGCAACAATTCATGCTTTAGGCCAACACCCCAAAAGTTAATCTTACCGGAAAGTATATTCTCGGGAATAATACCATTCCCCAAAGTGGACAAATCGAGGGTTGGGGCGTAACGAATACTCAGTTCGGTGTTCTTGACCAAGCCAACATTGGCCTGTACATAAGGGGCAAAGGCCATAGACAAACCCAAACCTTGGAAAATATCACCCAAGGCGGGATATTCAATCGGCCTCACACCTCCTGGACTCAAGGGATCCTGAATGGTACCCGTAACAACCCATTGTGGGGAAATCGCACTGCGATCTCCTGCGATAGTAGGGACTGCATTGGTATTGCCTCCAACGGCTTTGAGGGTGGTTAACTGCAGCGTGGCCGGGTCAAAGAATTTGTGTTGATCCGGTATTTGAATCATCGTCACCCCTGCTTGGACGTTGAAGCGTAGGGTCTTGAGGGCATTCGCGGTATTGAACCAATTTTGCCCCAAGGCCATCGAAAAACCTTGGCCCATCGGGGACATGTACGCACCAAGAAGCTTGTTGGCATCCTCCGTGCCTCCGGCAAGAATAGCCAAGGCATCATCCTGGGCCTTGGCCTGTGGGGCCAGCATCAAGATCCCCAGCAATCCAACAAGCCCTATCAATGAGCCCCTAAACGTTTTGAAATGGTGCATATTGTATAAAATCATAAACATGGCATTTTATAGTCTTGTAAACTTAATGGCAAAAACACAGATCTGCCCCAAGTCATGGGGATGTATTCCCAAGTTCTTGATAAAGGAGGTTAAGGTTATTGGTTGCCATTGGATCACCTGGCTTAAGGCGTAAGAATTCTTCGAGACTGCGGGCAGAACCTCTTTTGTCGCCTAACTCAAACAAAGCCCTGGCTCGGTTAAAATAGCTGTCTGATAACCCGGTAATGGAAATTTCCCGTTCAAAAAACCGATTGGCCTCCTGAAATTTTCCGTCTTCCATCGCCAAAAGGCCCATGTAATGATTGACATATTTTTCGTTGGAGTCGATGGCGTAGGCTTTGTTCACATACTTGCGTGCCTCCTCCAGTCCTGGCCTGGGCAGTCCCTCCACGGTATTGCAACGAATCGCGTACATGACGTGGGCGTAGGCCGAGGAAGGAGAATGATCCACAGCATCCTTCCAGAATGCCAACTCATCAGCAAAGATTCCTTTACGTTTAACATTGATTTGCAAAAACCAAAGGAGGGCCAAACATGCAATCACTGTCCCCCAAACCTTTGGAAATTGTGGACGGAACAAATTCGAAGAGCCCAATGCCGCCCATAACCCCAGCGTAGGGACATAGAGCCTGTGCTCAAAGACTTGATCGTTCAAGCCTCGGGGAACCACCATCGCTGGTAACAACAAAAGCAACCAAAAGGCCAAGCCCCCGACCCATCGTAGTCGATCTTGAGCAGGCGTCCACCAAATCAAAAAGCCAAGAAAACCCAAGGCAATTATTCCCCACTGCCATTCTGTATCTGCCTGCATTGGAAAAACCGACAGATTCAACGGCAAAAAAGTTTTGCCTAAATACTGCAAAAGAATTGGGGTCCTTTCACAAAACAAAACCCACAAATTGGCAAGATCCAGACCTGCCCCTGTTGTTTGAGCCTCATGACGACCCCAGGCCCAAAGCCCAAGGGCGGCGAACCAAACCAAGCCCAAAGCGAGCCAGTTTCTGTAGGATTGAGGGAGTCCCTTGAAGGCCCAAACCAAAACCACCGTAGCCGGCATGACCAGTACCCCTGTTTCTTTGGTCAGCATGGCCGCCAAACCGCAGACACCCCACAAGAGCAACATGACCCATTTACCTTGACGCCAATATTGAACCAAGGCCAATAGACCTGAGAAGGTTGCCACACCCAGCAAAGTGTCGTTCCGACCTGGAATCCACGCCACAGCCTGGCTCAGGGCAGGATGAACCGCATAGAGCAACCCAAGAACCCAGGCGCTCCACGTTGGAAGTCCCAGGGAGCATAAGGCCACAAAAAGCAAAACGCAACAAACCAGGTGCAAACGGATATTGGTTCGCAAATACCCCTCCAACTTCAGTTGATGCGAACGGGCATCGGCCGCAAAACTCCATAACAAAAGTGGGCGGTAATAGCTGTCCCCTTTCTCGCGAAAGACTCCACGGGTCATTGCTTTGGAATATGCGGATTTATCTTTGTTGACGGGATAATTTTCTTCGATGAAAATAGAATCATCCAAGCGAGTTAACCTTTGGCTGGGAACATCGCGGTAAACCCAGCCAGCGAACAAGGCTAAGCATGCAGCCAAAATCCATTGAACATAAGATTGTTGGGGTAAGGAAAAGTTTTTCATTTTTCAATCAATAAAAACAAATCATGCACAGCCTTCATGACTTCATCCACTGTAATTCGATTCATGCAGGGATTATCCGGGTGAACGCATCGGATTTGACCGCAGGGATTGCAGGGTAACTTGATGTGCAATGCCCTGAAATTATGGGCTTTGGGTGAAAAGATTTCAGGCTCTCCCGGCCCAAAAAGCCCCACGGTAGGACAGCCGGTGGCCGAGGCCAAATGCATGGGGCCGCTTTCGTTACCCAACATCAGCGAGGCCTGTGCCAGCAGGGGGATCAAATAACGAATTGGGCGGCCCTCCATGTAGGTAAAGGTTTCGAAATTTAACTTTTCTTGGATACGATCCACATCCATCCGCTCATCGGGAGTCCCTACAAAAACAATATCCAAGTGAAATTCCTCGTGCAGCCGTTGAGCCAAATCTGCCCAACCCTGAAGAGACCATCTCCGTAACAATTTCCTTGCCCCGGCATGAAAGACCACATATTTCCCTAGGTCCAATCGTTGTTTGAACAAATTAATTTCGGCCACCGCTTGCGGATCGTCTCCATGCAAGAGAGCGCCCGAGCCTTCTGGGGTCTCAGGTTGGCCTTTTGTTTTGAATTGCGTGATGGCTTCCATGCGTCCATTCAGCAAGGGGGCCGCGATCCTTAGGTTAATATCCCATTCGTGGAGTTGAGCTTGGCCGCTGAGACGCCGCCACAGGCGTATGCTCCCACGATCACGGCGACCTTGGGGCCATGTCCTCAGGGCATAGAGGAGGGTTAGCCAATTCCCCCTGCATTCCAGTACCCAATGGTAACGCTCCTTGGGTGCAGGCGCATCCCCGGTCCAAAAGGTGTTCACCAAGCCCTGCGGCGCCAACCAATCCTTGTGGAGGGGTTTGCACCACAGGTCCACCACGGCAAGCGGGTTCTCCTGCCGGATCGCATGAAGCAGGGGCAAGGTGGTGACCATATCCCCCAATTCATCCATCCGAATGACCAAAATTCGGGTAAAAACCCCTGCTGAGGCGCCTTTTTGGCCTCGCCTCCTCCATGTTGGGAGTCGGCGGATCCAAGAGGCCAAGCCCCATAAGACCCCTGCAAGGGCAGAAACCACGAAGTACAGTCTTTCATAGCGCATGGTACTGCAAATCTGAGCATAAACCACGCTTCTGCGGAATACCCCTAATTTTGAGGACGTGGCTTACTCCTTTTACCGCAACTCCCTTGCCATCTGGCTATCCAATGCCTTGGTGAAACCCTTGTGGGTCCTGTGGATTGATCGAAGCATCCAAAACCAAGTAGGCCCTGAAGCCTACGGCAGCTATTACCAGTGGTTCAACCTCACTTTGTTGCTTGCTGTTTTGCTGGATGGGGGCATGGCCAATTATTGGAATCAACGAATTGCTTCGGGAACTTTCAGGCAAGGGGAAATGCTCCAGTTGCTACGGCTCAAAGGGGCTTTGTGGGGCCTGTACATGGTGGGCACGATGGTTATTGCGGCGGGTCTTGGTTATGAAAGCAGTTCATTGTTATGGATAGCGCTGCTCGGTGTACTCCAAGGACTCATGTTCCTTAATTATTGTGGAGAGCCGGCCTTGCCGGTCAACAAAAATTCGTCTTGGAAGGAATTTTAAGCGCGGGTGACAAGGCGATTATGATCCTGCTCTCTCTTCCCTTGCTGCAAGGCAAAGCGTATGGGACCGGCAATATCCTTCATGATTTTGTGATTATTCAAATCATTGGTGCATTGATCATTACAATAATTTCTGCCTTCATTTACCGCTCCAAAACGAAACCAACGGGCAATTCATCCCCACCTTCGTCTGTGGCCGAAGAGACAGGACCCGTTACCGAAAAATTATGGTGGCAAACCTGGCTTCCCTTTGGGGTATTGGGTTTGATCATGACGGCCTATTTCCGCTTGGATGTCGTGGTCTTACGCATGTGGGGTCCGGGGGGAGCCATCGATCAAGGCTGGTATGCCGCATCGTATCGCTTGTTGGATGCGGGCTTGATGCTCCCTTTGCTGTTGGGTTCCATGTGGGTTGGCCGGTTTGCCTTTCTTGAGCGCAATTTGGAGCAAATTCATCATTTGCTGAACCAGTCCGCCTCCCTTTTGATGGGTATCGGTTTGGCGGGGATCTTTATTGTTTGGCCCCACCTCCAAGAATGGATGGCCTGGTGGTACCCGGCATCGGTCTCTTCGAAACAGGTTCACTTTATTCTGGGCTGGCACCTCCTCGCCTTCCTACCGATGGGGCTCAATGTGCTGTTGGGATCCTTGCTCACCGCTCACCGAGCCTTCGGCCGATTGATTCCCCTCCACTTGCTCGCTCTTTTGCTTCATATCGTCTTGTTGCGCCTTTGGGTAACGGAATCGGGGGCCGTTGGTGCCGCCAAAGCCTGCGCTGTCACCCATACTTTGGTCATGATCGCCCAATGGGCCCTGGTCAGCATGGAATACCAATGGAAGCCCTGGAAGTATTTATGGAAACCCATCATCGCCTTGGTAGGCATTGGCTTTACGGCTGTTAGCGCCTTTGCCTTCATGAGTTCCCCCTGGGGGATATGGCAAGAAGGCCTTGTGACCGGCTTAGGCATGGCTTTGGGCTGGGGCTGGATCTTCACGAAAAACGGACGTTTGGCCTAATTTTAACCCTTTGAACCTGTTTATGAACCAATCCCAATCCGAATTTGATTCTTCCGGTGTTTTTGCCTTCGTGTGGCAGTTCCGCGTCCTCTTGTTAATCGCCGGTTTAAGCGGTTCGGTTTTGGGCATTGTTTTCTCCTCCTCCTGGTTTATTACGCCACTTTATGAGTCCAAGGTGGTCTTCTATCCGGCCACTGTGAATTCCATTTCCAAGGCCCTGCTTTCGGATAACCCATCGGACAAAACCGATGTTATGGAATTTGGGGCTGAGGAACAAAGCGATCAGCTGATTCAAATTTTGTATTCCGATGAAATTCGGGACAGCGTGATTCGACGCTTTCGCCTCATGGAACATTATGAAATCCCCGAAGACGCAGCCTTTCGAAACACCCGTTTGAACAAGAAATACGACAAGCTGATTCAGTTCAAAAGAACCGAATACATGTCCGTAGAAATCACGGTTCGCGACAAAGACCCCCGCATGGCGGCCGATATTGCCAACACCATCGCCTCCCTGCTGGACCTCACCAAAAATAAAATTCAACGCGAACAAGCGGAGAAGTCTTTTCAAATTGTTCAAACACAATACGAATCCAAGAAGGCCTGGATAGAGCGTTTGAACGATTCCTTGAATTTCTTTCGTTCCCAAGGCATTTTTGATTATGATTTGCAGACGGATCATCTCACAGAGCTGCAAGTACAATCCTCGTCAGCCAAAGCGGAGGCTCAAGGTAAATTGAATATCCTTCGGCAACTGAAAGTCTCCGAAAGCGACACCGCGATTATCAACAACATGGCCCGCCTGAAGGGCAGTGAGGCCTCGCTCCTGGATTTGAATCGCCAACTGAAAAGCCTCGAACGCTACGGCGGGGCCTACAATTCCGTCAAAGAACAGCTCGAAAAAGAAAACGAAGAATTGGTCAAAATCAGAATGCGTTACGATCGTTCTAGGGTTGACCTCGAAGAAGTCTTGCCGGTCAAGTTCTTGGTAAATTCAGCGAGACCCGCCGAAAAGAAGGTGTACCCTATTCGATGGCTGGTGGTGGTTCTCTCCGGCACAGGATCCTTGCTTCTTGCCGCTTTGTCCATGGTTGTTCTGCAGAATATTCGGGCATTTCGCGGTTGACCCATCCTTGCTATCGTTGAAGAATCCGGATCCAGGCCTTTTGCACAATGCGGGAAAGACCCCGCTGCTCATCACGGCCATCGTGGGCGTTGTTTGGGCCTTGGCTTTGGCCGTAGGCCTGTATGCTGAACAATGGTGGGTTTTGCTATTGCCCTTTGGGTTGGGATTGGTGGTGCTTGTGGTGTACCGAATGGATTGGGCACTTACGTGTTGTCCATGCTCACTCCTCTGAGCGTTCTGATTGACGACCCTTCCCTGGGTTTTGCCATTCAAATACCCACGGACCCCTTGATGATTCTGATCAGTGGGGCCTTGCTTGCACGTTGGATACTCCTTGAACCCCCTTCATTGGTGATTCTACGAAACCCCATCACGGTATGCATCCTTTTGTGGATGTTGTGGATGGTCTATATCATTCCGGCCTCTTCACAACCCTTGGTTTCGTTCAAATTTGTCCTTTCCAATGCCTGGAAAATCATCCCTTGCTATTTCGGGGCGATCATGCTTTTTCGGGTAGGCGATCGTGCGCTGCGCTTCTGGTGGCTCTATCTCTTACCGCTCACCTTTGTGGCCGTGTGGAGCCTGTGGCACCATGCAGAGGATGGATTTACCAAAGAAGCGAGCTACTGGGCATCGGAACCCTTTGTGATCAATCATGGAATTTATGGGGCGATGCTGGGCTTCTTGATCCCCTTGGTGACCTTACACCTCGTTCGTCCCCAGGTCTTCCTACGTCTGGTCTGGATTCGTCCGCTCCTTTTGGCTCTGCTTGTGGTCTTGGTCATCGCAGTGATTATGAGTTATACCCGCGCGGCCTGGGTAAGCCTTGCGGCGGCCCTCGCCTTTTATGTATTGTTACGGATTAAGATTCAGTTTCGATGGTTGATGTTGCTGGCGGTCATTGTCAGTACCCTGATCGCCTTGAACAGCGGCCCTTTGCTCATGTACCTGATGCGGAACAAAACCGATTCGCAAGATCGACTTGACAAACATTTGGAATCCATCTCCAACGTGCGCAGCGATGCCTCCAATCTCGAAAGGCTCAACCGTTGGGCTTCCGGATTACGGATGTTTTCGGAAAGACCTTGGCTGGGATGGGGACCCGGAACCTACATGATGGAATACGCCCCCTTCCAAAATCCCTATGAAAAAACCATTATAAGCACCAACAATGCCGATGTGGGGGGTATTCATTCGGAGTATTTTGGCCCTTTGGTCGAATCCGGGATTCCCGGTTTTCTTTGTTTTGTGGGCATTCTCCTTGCCTCCCTTCAGCGTGGTATGTCGTTATGGTACAGGCTCAAAGAGCCGAATCAGCAACGAGACCGCCTCCTTCTCCTCTGCGCCATGCTGGGTTTGGTGACCTACTATACCCATGGTTTTCTTAACAATTATTTGGATATGGACAAAACAGCCTTGCTGTTTTGGTCAAGCCTTGGATTGATTACCGCAATGGATGCGCGTTACCCCTCCGATCAACGAGGCGTATCCCAATAGGACGATAAAGCCGCCCCCAAGATATTGAATCCAAACACAAGACTGAATATGAGCAAACCCGGCGCCAAAGCCAAATGAGGGGAGCCCATCAAAAGGTAAGGAACATGCTCTTTGAGCATCATGCCGAGGGATGGGACGGGGGGCTGTACGCCTAACCCCAGAAAACCCAATCCTGATTCCAACAAAATGGCTGAACCAAAGACGGAGGATGCCATCACCATCAACGGCTTGTACAAATTGGGTAGCAGCTGCTTGAACATTTGGTTCCAATCGGATAAACCCAGCATCCGGGCGGCAAGCATGAACTCCCTTTCCCTGAGCGCCATCACTTGGCCACGCACCATTCGGGCCACGTCCACCCACATGGTCAGCCCAATGGCTAGCATAACTTGCCACCAACCTTTGCCCAAAGCAAGCGAAAAGGCCAATACCAACATCACCGATGGCAGAGACCACAAAACCTGCATGAACCACGAGAGAACCCGGTCCACCCAAGATCGGTAATAGCCTGCCGCAAGGCCTACTATAGTCCCCAGAGCAATCGAAAGCGCCATGGCCACCAAGCCCGTACCCATCGAAACACGAATACCCCAGACCAAGCGGCTCCATAAATCCCTCCCCATGGAATCCGTTCCAAGCCAATGGTTGGTTACCCCTTGGCTGAACATGGGCATAGCCGCTGCATCGGGGTTTTGCTGATTCGCATACAAGGTGGAATCTGGCAAAAAATCAACCCCAACCCATGCGAACACCAAACACAGCAGGAGATAAATCCCGCTCAAAGTCATGGCCCATGGTTGTCCATATCGCTTTTTCATCCCTGCAATGTACGCTTCATGTCTTGTAGGCTCTGCCTTTCCATTCAAATTGACCCCTGTACCCCATGAACCCCGCATACAGGGTGTACGGCAAATACCACAACTGGGTCAAGACCAACAGGCTCCAATCTGCCCTGATCCTATAAAACCCGGCGGCCCTTCGTGTAAAAATTCCATCCAGCCAGCCTTTGATGCACCAAGCCCCAAGGCAAATCCAAGAGATAACCAGGCCACTCCCTCCCCTGAAACTGGCTAGAAGACCCACCGCTATCAGGGCCTGCATCAACCAAACGGCCTTGAGTATACCGCTAACCCATGGATCCGGGTATGCGCTTTGTTTGGAAACCCAACGAATACGTTGTTGGAGAAAATTGCGTAAGGCACCCACCGGCGGGGTATCCACCATGGCCCGTGGGTCTGAACAGAAGACCACCGCAGCAGGACCGAAGGCCAATACGATTCGGTGCATCAACAAATCATCATCACCCCCAGGGTGATTCATGTTATCGGCATACGGATTCAAGGCAAGAACCGTACTGCGTCGAAAGGCCATATTCCCCCCGTTGGAAATAATGGGCTGACCCAAGGCTATGGAGGAAGCGGCAATTGCATTCAGGCTCATGAATTCTACAGCCTGACTTTTTTGCCAAAGTGATCCACAAGGGGCTAAGCGTACCGGTCCCGCAACAAATTCTACAGTAGGATTCCCTGCCAACGCTGCGGTCATGGCGCTGCACCAACCAAGTCCCGGAACACAATCAGCATCCGTAACCATAATCCATTCGCCTTGGGCTGCCGCAATTCCCATCGCCACCGCGCCTTTCTTATGCGATGGATAAGAATCCGAGCCGTCCCGCCGCAACACCCGCCATAACAAATCAGGATGCTCTATCGCAAAATCCTCCACAAGCTCCGCAGACCCATCCGTGGACTCATCATCCACCCAGACCACTTCCCAACGCCCCTTGTACGTTAATCCAAAATCTTGCGCCGCTAGAGCATCCAACAAGGGCCTCATCCGCAGGGCCTCATTGCGCGCAGCCACCACCACCGTCAAAAGAAGGCCCGGCTTCTCATGGTCCATCCTTGAGCTAATCTGCAACGAAGGGCCTTGGGAAAACAATCGCCAACCACGCATAAACCGTAGGATCATCAAACCATAGAGGCCCATCAAAACGGAGATCAAGATCCCCCACATCATGATCATAACACCTTGGATTTATGGCCAATCGTCCACCACCACAGTCCTCCCAACAGAGCGGGTACCGCCAAATTCGTGATCCATATTATCAATGGAATCCACAAGGCATCCACTGGATTGACCAGAACACTACCCCAGATCCAAAAGGACAGCGCGCCCTTAAAACCCAAATCCATGAACAAACCCAAAGGCATAAACCACTGCAAGGCAAGCATCGCGCCGACTACACCCAGCAGTAGCCATGGATTGATGGCTAATCCCGCCATGGCTAACCACAACACCCACTGTAATACCAACAACCCGTAGCGAATCAACGACCAGAGGTAGGTCTGTAGGAAAGAGCGAGTTGACCAGCCTTGCCCTTGCAAACGCCTGTAAATTCTCCACCATACCGTTACGGCTACAGCGGCCATGGCCAACAAGGCCAATCCCCACCCAGAATGGCTTAACCCTTGCCCCAGTTCCTCGGGTAAACCATGAAGAAAGGCCTTGGAAGATGCGCCAACGGAGAAAAGGTCAGAAGAGAACGTCGAAAAAACCAAGATCCAGATCGCCGGCAATGCCAAAACCCAAACCCATTGGGTTGATGAGGCCATCAACGTGGAAGCCATCACCCTAGGATGCTGCTCCACGGGGTAAAAGCGACAGCGCCCTGCGAATTCGCTAAGCCGTCCGGGTATCGCGATCGATCCCAACATGCTGTAAGCCACCTGAGGGCATTGACGCCATGCCATTTTCATTGCGGCTCTCCAATGCGTCAGAGGATGCATCAAAATAATCCACTTAAGGGAATCCACCCATAGGGACAACGCGGGGATACCTATCCAAAGAACCCAAAATTGAATCCAAAATTCACCTTTGGGCAAGAGTCCAATATCCTTCCAAAGGCTTTTTTCCCATGAATAAACGGTTAGATCCCCCAATCGCTGACGCACCTGCCAAAGCAAAAAGGCCAATCCAACCCAAGGGAGTAAGCGCAATCCTAGACCCCATAGTTTATGTTCCAAAACACGCACAAAGCGGCTTTCCCATGCCGAAGTCCAAGCAGGTTTAAGCGTACTTTTGGTCATCCCCTGCAAATTAAGTATCCCTTGAGCTCCATTGCCAGACCCGTTGACAAAATCATCTTGGGCATAGACCCTGGCACGATCCATATGGGCTTTGGGATTTTGCAAACAAGCGGCCCGCTCGTCCGAATGCTCCAAGCTGGACATCTTCGCATGAAGGCTACCGATTCACATTTACTACGATTAAGCCAAATTTTTCAAAAAACCCAGGAACTCATCCACGAATTCAAACCCGATGAATTGGCCATAGAGGCCCCGTTCTTTGCACTCAATGTGCAGTCTTTGCTCAAACTCGGACGCGCCCAAGGTGCAGCCATTGCTGCTGCACTTAGCCAAGAAATTCCTGTTTTTGAATACTTTCCCAAAAAAGTGAAACAAGCCGTCACCGGTAACGGCAACGCCTCCAAACAACAAGTTGCCGCGATGTTGCATACGCTGTTACAAACCAACGTTTCCGACTTGTCCTTGGACGCAACCGATGCGTTGGGGGTCGCCTATTGCCATTTTCTTCGCCATCAACCCCATTCCAAATCCATAGGATCTATTCCAAAACACACGAAAAACCCGTTCTACACGATCCAAAAAATCCGAGGCCTGGACACAATTCCTTAGAACCAACCCTGGCAGGCAACTTTGATGGCCATTGCCTAAAGCAAGCTTCGGATTAATCCCGCATTACGCTCTAATTCAGCTTGATCCGGCTTTAGCTTGGGGCGGGCAAAATTCAAATCTGCAACATTTTGCAAGGGAACCAAATGAACATGGGCATGCGGTACTTCCAAACCAATAACGGCGATGCC
>RFMW01000068.1 GCA_009927485.1 Sphingobacteriia bacterium | reverse complement strand
ATGCCTTGGGCAAGGCAGGCTGGATGGTACGGCGTGAATTCAGCCAATGTGCGCGGCCTTGAAGCCGAACGTCTCAACGTGGCCGGACTTGCGTTGGGTGGCAAAACGGAGTTGTATTTCTCCAGGACGAATTGGTTGGTTGGATCCGATATTTACATGAACGCCTTCGGGATTGCCCAACGTGTTGATGAATCGAGTGTTTTGGCGCTTAGTGTCATGTCCGTGGACATGGGAACCATTGATATCACGACCGTGAACAATCCCGACGGTGGATTGGGTACCTACAAGCCTACCATCGCCAACCTGGGTTTGTCCTATGCCAAATCTTTCTCGAACCGCATTCATGGGGGTGCCACTATTCGTATTGTGACCGAGGGAACATCGGATGTCAATGCTTCCGGTGTTGCCTTTGACGCAGGAATTCAATACATTACAGGTCCAGATGACCGTATTAAATTCGGTATTTCATTGCGCAACGTGGGGACCCCCATTAGTTTTTCGGGGGATGGCCTTGCTGCACGCGGTGTTATGCAGGGAAGCACTGTTCCCTTGACCCTTTCGCAGCGTTCTCAGACCCTGGAGATGCCATCCTTGATGAACATAGGGGCTTCTTACGATTTCTATTTGGACGAGAATAAAACGAATCGCCTCACGGTGGCAGGTAATTTTACCTCCAACTCATTTACCAACGATCAGTATGGATTTGGGGCAGAATATGCCTTTGGTAAAATGTTTGCCGCCCGTGCGGGTTATCAATTTGAAGATGCAGGGTCGGATCCTGAATTTACCCAGAATGTTTATTCAGGACTGAGTCTTGGTGCGAGTGTGGATGCGCCTTTTGCAGGTTCTAACTTCGGATTCGATTACGCATATCGTGCGACCAGTCCATTTGGCGGAACACACCTAATTGGCGTTCGTTACGGACTTTAATTTTCTAAGAATTTCTCATAACGCCCCTTTATGGGGCGTTCTTTATTGAAAGGCCATGAGTAACACGATTTCATATTTTACCAAGGATGGATTTGAGAAGCTGAAAGAAGAATTGCATCAGCTCAAAACCAAAGGGCGTGCCGATATGGCGAAGCAAATTCAAGAGGCAAGGGATAAGGGGGATTTGTCGGAGAATGCGGAGTACGATGCCGCCAAGGACGCTCAGGGCATGCTCGAAATGCAAATTGCGCGCTTAGAGCAAACCTTGGCGACTGCGAGGGTCATGGATGAATCTCAAATTGATTTGAGCAAAGTTCAACCCTTGACCACCGTCAGAATCAAGAATTTGGCCAACGGAATGGAAATGAAATACACCTTGGTCGCCGAAAAGGAAGCAGATTTTAAGGCAGGTAAAATATCGGTGGGTTCTCCCATTGGTAAAGGTTTGGTAGGACTGAAGGTGGGTGATGTCGCCGAAATCCAGGTACCTTCGGGCCTAATGAGGCTGGAAATCCTCGAGATCACACTCTCTTAATCG
>RFMW01000110.1 GCA_009927485.1 Sphingobacteriia bacterium | reverse complement strand
TTCTCGTTAAGGGCCTTAATGACAGGATCAAGTTCTCTGTAGCCCAATCTGTAGTTGTTGCTGGTGGGTAAATAAGAGAATGTCAGGATCAATTCTTGATCAAGCTCTGTGATATCCACATCGGGGGCATCAGGGCCATCGATCGTTTTAAAACAATTGTCGAAGAGGGCTTGCGACTTGGAGTCGGCCTTCAACAACAAGTTGAACGATCCGCGGGCACCGCCCGATGAAGCCCTTGCCCATACGACGCCGATGGTCACATAATTTACGGCTCCTGGCTGTAAGGTAAAGGGGCCTGCTGATTGGACAAAGCGTCGGTCGGCCGGTACATTGGGATTTGCTCCAGGCCCAGGGGCGAATTCACTCCAGTCAAAAGGCGTCGCGATGGGGTTTTGGCAAGATCCACCTACACCCCAGCCGTATTGACGGTCAGTTGCTCCAGGAAACATGAGTCCGCTGTTGATGGAGGGAACCGCTCCACCGGAACCGGGATAACCGTTGCCCCCATATACCATTCTGGTGTTGTCTCTCCAACGTCCTACCATGTAATTGTACGCATTTTCAGCGGTGGTCGGATTTCCGTTCGGTTGACCATCGTTGTTGAAATACAGGAATTTGGCCATGATGATCCGTTCTGTTCTGGGCTCAGGATCGCAACCGCCTGCCACAAATTCATCCACCGTGCAATCGCGGTCATTATCCACGCCATCGTTCGGATCTGCGAATGGGCCTTCAAAAAAGTCAATGCCCACCGAAGGAGGGTTGGCTCCGTATCCCTGAATCCCTTCGTCATCATCATCCCCGTTGTAACAAATCCCCAACCCTCTTGGTACATCACAGCCCACAAAGTCGTCGGTGTAGTTACCCAAATCTGGATCTACCCATTGGGCCATAAAACAAGAATCCAATCGGATAGTTGAACGATTGATGATTTTGTTGTAATAAAAAGTCATATTGTTCAGCTCATCATTGGATTGATATCCAAAGGCTTGAGTCTGAATTTCCATACCGATCGGTGTGGAACCTGAGCCGGGGGTATTGCCTTTGTCATTGGTCACAAACCAAATGCTCTGGTCCCCATAGATGAAAGGATAATCCCCCCCATCGGGTGAATAGGTGCCGTTGCCGTCAGCGTCGACGTATGGAGCCATATTCGGGTCTTGACCTGCCGTCAAATCCCCCGAAACGGGCCATTCCCGGATCACTTGCGGAATTACATAATTCGGGTCTGCCGTGGAGATCGCTGTGATATGGTCTTGAATTTGTCGACGGTTAAGCTTCCAATGTTTATCCCAAATTTTACATTGATCATTGGTAATGGTCGCGTCAACCAAGGATAAGGGACCGGCCCACCAGCCTGCACCCAAGACGGTGGCCTGCCTGTAGGTCTGGGCAGCAATTTTAAGCAATCCATTGGCATCGATTCCCCCGACCCAAACCGAACCCGCAAACAAGGAATGTTTTTTGGGTGCCGTAGGGTCCTCCAATTTGGGAATTTCATAGCGTGCATTCCCACTTCCCCCTTGATCCCACCAATAATCGTTACCACGTAGGATCATCGCCCTAACATTGTTGATATCCAGGTTAACCCTGGAGGCAGGTGGGTTACAAGTCGCTGCGACTCTAGCAATAAATTTCCTGGCCTCTCCATCGGAACGAGCTGGAACATTCAAAGCCTCCCTGGCATGGGCACTCAGAGCAATGGCACCTAACCAAACAATAAAAAGTAAACGCTTCATAAAGGAATAATTTCGGGGAATAGAACTGTTCTACGTAAATAATGAGATTAGAAATTCAGGCGCACGCCCAATCTTGTTCGACGGGGTAAAGAGAAATTACCTGGATCCGCCATGGATGCACGATATAGATCATAAAAAGCCTGTCTGTTGATCACCGATGCTAATTGCTGGGCACCCAGATTGGAAGTTAGGTATCCATCATCTTCAGGGTCGCCCGTGAATTGGTAAACTCCGATTACGTTACGGTTGTCGAAGAGGTTAACCACTTGAAGAAACACATTGATGGAAGCTTCCTTCGGTTTTCCATCCGCCTTACGGCCCATTGCAAAACTGAAATCCTTGTCAACCCTGAAATTCATACGGAACTGCCATGGCAAACGAGAACCGTTGATTCCACCCTTGAGCGTGGTTCTACCCGTCAATCCACCCGCAACATCACCGTCTGGGGTTACAATGGTTTGACGTGAATAGGGTGTTCCGGAAATTGCATTGGCCACGAAGTTGAATCCTATGCCTTCCATGATGGGGAGACCCGCAATTCGTGGGCCATCATAGGCTTTCCCTGAACCAAAACGGAAATCAAGGTTAGCCACCAAACGATGCCGCGCATCAAAACTCAAAGGTATTGGTGTCCTAAGGTTGTCTATACCTGCTTGGATAATGTTCGCAGCCTGGTCAGGAGCAGAACCGGTTCCATCGGCAAATTGCAAGGTATAACTCGCATTCAAACGAACATTTCCGGTACGACGTAGATCGTAAGTCAGGGTCAATCCTTTCACGGTTCCAAAGTCAATGTTCCCATAAGTTTGGTAATCCGCCGGGAAGGCAAAGGGCACATTGATGATTTGAATCATGTTCCTCAGCTCGCGATAAAAGGCGGCAATGGTCAGCGCGGAGGTTTTGTTAAGCTTTTGTTTGAAACCTAATTGATAATCAATGGTCCGCTCAGGCTTCAGGTTGGGGTTGTTGATTGTGCCTCCAACCTGCCTCAAGAAATAATACTGCCTGGGGTCAAAGCGACTGAAACCACTTGGTCGTTGAGTCAAGACATCGTAGTGAGCAAAAAATTGCGCTTCATCGGAGATAGGGAAGGAGAAGGCAACCCTTGGCATCCAGTTGATTTGAGGCGTATAATCGGTGAAGGCATCGGCGCGCACCGCTGTTTGGTTGGGATCCTTGAGCCAAGGAATGACCGTGCCGGTTGCAGAGGCTGCAGCGATACCCGATGCATTACGAATTTCAGCGCCTTGGGCATTGTACCAACGGTTACCGTCACGGTAACCCAAAATAGCCTTGCTGGTGGCATTGTTATCGTTGATGTAAACGACAGCAGAACCGGGCACCACCGATGGATGACTGAGCCCTGAGGTATTGGGGTCTGCTTTGAGATCCTCAATGGTTTTGGCGGTGTACAAGAGGAAGGGGTCTTTGAGCACAGGCTGATTGGCATCAAAGCGGTCCACCCTTAGGCCAACACGGAAAACCAAATCATCAAAATCGAATTTGTCTTCGATGTAACCGGCCGCATAAACAGGAGCAAATGCAGCGATAGGCCGATTCAAGGAGTCTGTGAAGAAATCCAGGCGACCCGGCTGATTGGCCAATTTATTGCCAAGGTAATCGTAACCGAAATAGCCGACAAAAGAATTCCCGGTATTGAGCAATTCATCGGCAGAGAAATAACTCAATTTGAGTTGATCAGGGTCGAGGTCATCCACCTGAATAAAGTCGGTAGGGCCTTTACCCAAAGTGGCACGCAGGTTTTTATCAAAAGTTGATTGATTGGATGCAATCAAACGATTCCACAACACCGTATCGCTCAATGGGAAACCGAAGGAATCCACATCAACAATAGGATTCCATGGTTTATCAAAATCCAAAATGTGTTGGTTGGTGAGAGCCCTGGCTTGTCCCCAAAGGCCGATCGTTGTTGCAAAAGGACTTAGGCTGTACGAACGATCAATGCGTTGGTCGTATTCAAAACCAAACTTCAACGAATGACCACCAATATCGGCCGATGAGAACAGGGTCATGCGGTAAGCATCGTTATCATTGAAACTGTACCCTCCAATTTGCCGACCGGATTCATTAAAAATTCCGTAGGCAGAACCTGGACGTAAGCCGTTGGTTAATCCACCGTTGAGGCGCACATCCGATAAACCATTAATCCCCACGTTGGTCGCCGAATAAAGCCCAGCAGCATTCGCTCCTCCACCGATGGTGTTAAAAAAGTCAATACCCCATGCCGCAAGGAGGGGGTCAATTTGATTGGCCCTGTCCTTGTTGTACACCAAATTGGTTTCACGAAAGCCCTGCAAAGAGGTTAATTCAAATTCAACCGTATCGCCGGCAATCACAAAGGGTACGGATTCTGTTCCAAATGCCGGAACCAAATCGTATTTGAAATTACCGACAAAGCCGTAGCGAAAAGGGTTGCGGCCCAGATTATCGCCACCATCTGATGCTCCAGTCGCTTTGGTATAATCGAATTGGATTTGGTAGTAGGCATTGCGAATCAAGCCCTCCTGCTTCTGGTCGGCAGCCGTGAAATTCTGACGAAAACGTGCATAGCCACGCATTGTTTGGTTCTCTGAATTCCCCATATTGTCAGGGTTCATCATGGAATAGGCTCTGGTATAGGACTTACCCCAAGTACGGTCGTAATTACCGCCTACGGTAAAGGAAATGGTAGGACTTGGTTGGAAATCAACTTTACCGGCCAATGAAATGCGGTTGCGGTTGGCATTGGGACGAACACGTACCGACTCATACTGGTCAGCGGTCACGAACTCTGAATTCCGTTGAATACCGGATCCGAAAATTGAAGGTCGATAAGGATCGTTTTTGAGTCGGTTCAAGTCAGCCTCCTTCATGGTCCAAACCCCAATGGCCGAGGGGGAGGCGTCCAATTGGTTCTCCATTTCTCCGGACAAGAAAAAGCCCATGATCGACTTTTTGGTATTGCCCTCCAATTGTTTGGTAATCAGCGGGCCGGAAAGATTCAAGGCGTAGAGATTGTAGCCGTAGGGCTCCAACCCTGCTTTACCTAAGAAAGACAAAGAACTCAAAACCTCGGCACCACCGTAATAGGTGCTGGATGGGCCCCTGGTGGTGATGTTGATGATACCGCCTGTTGCATCACCGTATTGGGCAGGAATACCACCGGTGATGACCGTGGTTTGTTCAATGGCCGCATTCGGCAAGTTGGTGGAACCGCGTACGCGTATCCCGTCAATGAAATATTCGGTACTGGAGGACCTGGAGCCGCGAATATTGAGTGCACCGCCCTCGTCTGCTTGGAATACACCTGCGGTGGTGGCCGCAATCGAATTGACATCCCTGGTGGGCAATGCCGCAATTTCCTCCCTGGTCACGGTACCCCCCGTAGAGGTTTCGTCCTTGGAAATGAGGGGAACCTCGTAATCCACCACATTGATCTCGCTCAAATTAACCCCCGAAGACATTTTGATATCCAAGAATTGGCTTTTGTCTGCGGTGATGATTACGCCTTTGACGACCTCGGTGTTGTAGCCGACGTAGCTGACCTTGATATCGTATTTACCGGGGGTAAGGGCCCCAAATTTGTATTTACCATCGATATCGGTGGTCGTTCCGCCCTTTTGAACGCCATCGCGTTCGATCACCACGTTGGCGAAGGGAATGCCCTCTTTGGGCTTCAGGGCATCAACCACTTTGCCTTGAACCGAGCCGGTTCCGGCCTGCCCCCAAGAGGAGGCGGCATAAAGGGTGCAAATCAAAACGATGAGGTACCTTTTTAGCTGCATAATTGGTGATTAAAGGACTTGAGAATAAAGGCTGAACAACAATTAAAATGGATTGACATCAAGGACGTTAAACTTTGGCAAAGCATACCTTCCCCGACTTCAATCGGATTCAAGTGACGAACTTAGGCATAATTCGAGGTTTTTTTGCACAAATGCCTCTGTAATTTTAACAAAAAGGCAATATTCAGGTTTCCGTACATACCCCATCAAGCAACCGCTTTAGCCCATGTTCACCCCCCTAAGTCGCCTCCTCCATACCCAAATTCCAATCATTCAAGCCGGCATGATTTGGTGCTCAGGCTGGGAATTGGCGGCCGCTGTTTCCAATGCAGGGGGATTGGGGACCTTGGGCGCAGGGTCCATGTACCCCGAGCAACTCGAAGGTCAATTGAAGCAGCTGCTCAACGCCTTGGAGATCGATGGTCAACCCAAAAAGCCTTTTGCGGTGAATTTACCCCTGCTATACCCCCAGGTTGAGGATCATCTTCGGCTCATAGAAGCCTACCAGGTTCCCGTGGTCATTTGTTCCGCAGGCAATCCCTCCAAATTCACCTCCAGGCTCCAAAATGCAGGATGCAAAGTGCTCCATGTGGTATCCAGCACCCGCTTTGCGGTCAAAGCCCAAGAGGCCGGCGTTGACGCCGTCATTGCAGAGGGCTTCGAAGCCGGAGGCCATAACGGCAGGGAAGAAACCACCACACTTTGCCTTGTACCGGCCGTTCGGCAAGCCATCGACCTCCCCTTGGTCGCCGCAGGTGGTATCGGTAGCGGTGCAGCAATCGCTGCAGCCTTGGCCCTGGGGGCAGACGGTGTTCAAATCGGATCCCTCTATGCCGCTACCACCGAATCCAGTGCCCATCATGCCTTCAAAGCGCGCATTGCAAGCGCGGTCGAAGGCGATACTCGTCTCGCACTCAAGGACCTGACCCCCGTCAGGCTCTTGGACAACGACTTTGCTAGGCAGGTCCATCAAGCGGAACGGAGAGGAGCCGGACCGCAGGCCTTAGCAGAAATCCTGGGCCGCGGACGTGCCAAAAAAGGGATGTTCGAAGGGGACTTGGTGGAGGGCGAATTGGAAATTGGGCAGGTCTCCGCGATGATCCGACAAATTGTGCCGGCTGGGCCACTCACCAAATCCCTGTGGGATGACTGCCAAGCCACCCTGAAGCATTTGGCAAGCCTGACCTCTTAACCCAGGGGTTCCCGGATCAGGGCAGGGTCGTCCGAAATAATTTCCAAAACGGTTCGAAAGGCCTGAGCCTTGTGACCATACCTGTGGTTATGTTGATCCCTCAGGGCAGGCGCCACCTTCACGATGTACTCGGTCAATTTATCCTGGCTCGTACAGAAATATTGTACAGCATAGGTAACCGTGTTCTCCTCAGGTTCTGGCTGCAAAAGCCTGCATAAGCGATGCGATACAAAATACCCGCTGTTCATCACTTCCGGGATGTGGTGCATCCGCATCCACTCCACCCAATCCGAAGCCACGTCGGCCTCGACCATTACTGTAACATTATACAATATCATCGAATTTCTAGGTTTTCTATACGGTGAAAAGGATCCCAGGGATCGGATTAAAGCTCTGGATTTTGGTCCCCGCGAAGTCTGCGAATTTTCCGTCGTGCTTCGGGCAGATAGGCAGAATCCGGAAATTTCATCATGAGCTGATTATAAAAATCCATGGCCCGCTCTTTGTTAGCCAAACGCAGTTCCCATAACATTCCCCTTCGAAACAAGGCGTCATCGGCAAGAACCTCGTCAGCATACGCGCTTAACAATGAACCGTACGCAGTATCTGCTTCGGAATAACGCCCCATTTGCTCCAATACCGCCGCTTTGCGCAGCCACAAGTCATCCCCCAAGGGATGTTGCCGCAAGGTATCCAACAAACTGTCTACCAAGACCATCGCACGATCCAATTGCCGCCGGTACCTGGCCTGTTCCAACATGGCCAAACCCTGCATGGGCAAGGCGCTGGTGTCCAGGTCATAGTTGTCATGAATAGTCAAGGCCAATTCCATCGCATCGTTGGCCATACGCGTTGTGGTGCTGGCTTTGAGCACGTCCAATTGGGCTTTGGCCCACGAAAATTCGTATTGAAAAAACGACAGGCGCGCATTGCGGTATTTGGCCTGATGCCCCAAAGGCTGATTCGAGAAATCTCGCTCTACCTGCCCATAGACCAAGGCCGCTTCCCAAAAAATTTCGCTGAGAACATAAAGGTCTCCTAACAATAATTTGATTTCTGCCAAGGCCTGGCTCTCCCCACCTTGGGCTATGATTTGTTCCAGCATATCCATGGCCTCTTCCATTCGACCCAAATCAAAAGCCAGCAATTCAGCATAACCCGCCGAGGCCTGCAAGCGTAGGCGTGATTGCAGCCCTGCGGTCAACAGGGTTTGGTACTGCGTCGCCAGACTCTCCAACGAATCCCTGCCACCCCCGTTACCCGCCTGGATCAACCGGTATTTGACCCTCAAAATCTCCATGCGGGCCTCGTTTTGTAAGTTGGGTAACCTGGACTGCTGCACGACAAAATCAAGCATGGGGAGTGTTGCCTTCCAATCCTCGTTTTCGATCGCAATCCTGGCCAAGGTCAGGACCCGCTGTCCCTGTTGATTCATGCGCATATCCAAGGCCTTGGCCTGCTGAAATGCGCCGCCAAAATCCTTTTGTTGAACAAGGTACCAAATCAGCAATTCGTTCAGCGCCGCCGCATCAGGCTTGATCCTCAAACGTTTGAGAACGGCCACCCGGATTTCATCCATCTCGTCCGCATCCAATTTCTGTTGCAAGGCATATTGTACGGCCTCCAATTGCTGAGGCTGATCCTCCAAATGCTCCAAATAATGTTCGACCATGCGGGCTCGCTGCCCGGATTGATGGGCCAGGTCTGCCAATTCCAAAGCATACGCCGCAGGGTTTGCTTGCAATGATCGTCCTTGGAGGTAAACCTGAACCGCCCATTCCCATTCAGCCCTCACCCTGAATGCCCCCGCCAAAACTGCGATCTCGTTAGGATCCCCTTTGCAATTCTTGAGGAGCTCACCGAAAACCTTCAAAGCATCATCCACCTTGCCGCGCAGGCGCATCGCATACCCGCGATCGACTTCGTATTGCACCTGGCCTTTGAATTTACGCCCTAGGCGCTGTGCCAGCTTTTCGGCTTCCTCGAACTGTTTGAGCTGTATTCGGGATACATAGACGTAGGCATACGCGGTGCCTGACCAGGCTGCATCGTTCAGAAAGGGCTCGAAGACCCTGAGGCAGGACTCGTATTCCTGCTTTTGGAAATGCTGGATTCCAATCTGAATCTCAGCGGGCTGAAGGGGCTGTGCCTGCAGGGGGATCGGGCCCAAACATGCCAGAAATATGCTGAATTGAAGCAAGAATTTCATCATTGCAATGATAATCCAAGGGGAGGCCTGAGGGATGCCGTAAATTCGCAATTCATGTCCAAAGCCAAACGCGTTTTTCGTTGCCGGAATTGTGGGGTTCAAAGCCCCAAATGGTCCGGGCAATGCCCGTCCTGCCAAGAATGGAACACCTTGGAGGAGGCTCTGGATGCCTCGACCAAAGAGGACAAACCGGATCGACGCAAGGCTTCGGGGGATTTGATCCACGGACAAGGTGAGGTCTTGCCCATCGATCGAATTGAATTGGTGGAGCAATGGCGCATTCCCGTCCCTGACGGGGAATTGCATCGGGTATTGGGCGGAGGCCTGGTACCCGGGGGGTTAACCTTGTTGGGTGGAGAGCCCGGCATCGGCAAATCAACCTTGTTGCTTCAATTGGCCCTTCGCCTCACCAACCTCACCACCCTTTATATATCGGGCGAAGAAAGTCAGCAACAAATTCGCTTGAGAGCCGAAAGGCTGGGGGCGTTGCACTCCAATTGTCTGTTGTTATGCGAAACGGAAACCACCGCGATCTTTCAAGCGATTGCACGTTTACAGCCGCAACTTATTTTGGTGGATTCCATTCAAACGCTTTTTCAACGCGAAATGGACTCTGCCCCGGGAACAGTGGCGCAAATTCGCCAAGTCGCCGGAGAATTTATGCAATACGCCAAGCAGTATCAGGTTCCCGTCATCCTGGTTGGTCATGTCACCAAGGATGGTTCTTTGGCAGGGCCTAAAGTCCTGGAACATTTGGTTGACACCGTGTTACAGTTTGAAGGTGATCGTCACCAGGCCTATCGCCTGCTGCGCAGTCTCAAGAACCGTTACGGTGCAACCCATGAATTGGGGATCTACCAAATGGAGCGTGAAGGGCTTCGGGAGGTTCTGAATCCTTCGGATCTCTTGATGAGTCGCCATTGGCAGAATCGTTCTGGAATTGCAATCGGAAGCACCCGCGAAGGAAATCGATCCCTCATGGTGGAAGTGCAGGCCTTGGTCTCTCCTGCCAATTACGGGGGAGCCCAGCGCAATACCACGGGCTTCGAGCAACGACGTTTGCAAATGCTCCTCGCGGTCCTTCAGAAACGCTGTCGGCTACCGCTCGCCCAGCAAGATGTGTTTCTGAATTTAGCCGGGGGCCTCGAGACTTCCGATCCTGCCTTGGATTTTGCCGTCTGCGCGGCCATGGTTTCCTCCTACCTGGACCTCCCCCTGTCCAACCGGGTTTGCTTTATGGCCGAAATTGGCCTGGGGGGAGAATTGCGACCGGTCGCTGGACTGGACGCTCGTTTGGCCGAAGCCCGCAAACTGGGATTCGATAAAGTTGTGGTTTCGTCCCACCAAGGCTTGGAGCCTGGAATGGAGCCCGGCAACCGTTCACCAGGTCGCCAAACCAAAGGTCTTCGCGTTATCCCCATGGATTATATCTCGGATTGGACCGCAACCCTGCGAGGTGTCCAACCCCCATCGAACGAATCAACCCCTCCAACATGACCAAAACCGCTGCAGGCAGTCGATCGGAGCTGGCGGTTTTGGTGGGGGTCATCACCCCTGCTCAACCGGAATCGATGACTTCGGAATATTTGGCTGAACTTGACTTCTTGACCGACACTGCTGGCGCCAAGGTTGTCAAGCATTTTACCCAAAGGCTTCCACATCCTGATCCACGCACGTATGTTGGCAGCGGTAAACTTCAGGAAATCAACGATCACCTCGCGGAGCATTCCATTGATTTGGTCATCTTCGACGATGAACTCTCGGCGGCCCAAATCCGTAACATCGAAAAGGTATTTAACCCCAATCCCCTGGAGGCCACCGTCAAGGTCTTGGATCGTAGCACCTTGATTCTGGATATTTTTGCCTCCAGAGCCCGTACCGCCCAAAGCCGTTTGCAGGTGGAGCTCGCCCAACACGAATACCTGTTGCCCAGGCTCACCCGGATGTGGACCCACCTCTCCAAGCAGAAAGGAGGTATCGGTATGAAAGGCCCCGGGGAGAAGGAAATCGAAACCGATCGCCGCATCATTCGCTACCGCATATCCTTGCTTCAAGGAAAGCTCAAAGAAATCGATCGCCAGAACCAGACCCAACGCAAGAACCGCCAGGACCAATTCCGTGTGGCTCTGGTCGGCTATACCAACGTGGGCAAATCCACTTTGATGAATTGGCTGACCCGTAGCGAGGTCTTCGCCGAAAACAAATTGTTCGCCACCTTGGATACCACGGTACGCAAATGGGTTTTGAACGATCGACCCTTGCTCCTCTCCGATACGGTTGGTTTCATTCGCAAATTG
>RFMW01000069.1 GCA_009927485.1 Sphingobacteriia bacterium | reverse complement strand
TCGTCCTCCCGGGACACCGGCCTACGATTCAGTGTATCGTTTTGAAGGCTTCAAGGTGTACCAGTTGTCGGCCTCCAATGTTTCAACGGGAGAGTTGGAAGATCAGTCCAAGGCACGATTGGTATACCAAGGGGATGTCCAAAACGGTGTAGATCGAATCATCAATTGGGAATTCGATCCAGATTTGGAACAAGCCGTACCGTACCTGGCCGTCAGCGGGGCAAACAAAGGCGTCAACATGACGCTAAAACTCACCAGAGACGCTTTTGCTGAGGGCTCGGATCAATTGGTGAATTTCAAAAAATATTATTATACCGTGATTGCTTACGGTTACAACATGTATGCACGCTACGATATTGTTACGGATACCGGCCAACAGAAACCGTACCTCCCGGGTCGTAACAACGTTCGTACTTATACCGGCATTCCACACAAAACAGCCCCTACTTTTGATGGCTTGGTGCTGAACAGCGCTTACGGTGATCAACCTCAGGTTCGGCGGATGGAAGGTACCGGTAACGGAGGTAATTTAATCGAAATCGATAGCCTTGACGTGATTCGTATTTTGGAGAATGGTTTTGTGCCGACTCCCCTTTACAAGAAGAACGCCGCTCCGATTTCTATCAAGGTAATCGATCCAACGGCCGTGCCTGACCAAGATTTACGCCTCTTTGTCTACAACGGCACTCCAGGCTCAGCGGCATCCGTTACGGATACCTCAAGGTGGTATGCGGTCGTTGGGGATACCGGTGGAACCGTCTTTGACACCATTTATTCCGATAATATTTTGAAGGAGGGCAGTGAGCAGATTTTGGGGTATTACGAAACCACGGCCATTTTCAAACGCATTGGTTTAAGCGCCACCATTCGTCAATCCAAAAATCCCGGCGATGAACCCACCAACGGAAATGGAGTTTTGTTCTCTACCTTCTCGTATGCCAATCCTCAAAACTCGTGGTTGTCTTTCCTACCGGATGATGAACGTATCGAAATTTTTGACTGGATTCGGAGTGGCACACCCCGTTCAGACTCTACGCCTACCAACCCGGCAGGGCTCATACCTCCAGGAGATCCGCAGCGATTCTTTGAAAACATTGCTGAAGATGATTGGACAGGGCAATCCTTGGGCAATGCCCAGATACGCGGGGGTACATGGACACCGATGTTGTACGCGGGTCCAGCAGCTTGGTGGCCAGGATTATGGAATTTCTTGCCAGGCACCAACGGCGTTGGCCCGTTGAATCCAGAGGTGCGTTATTCCTATTTCAAAATAGACAAATTGGCTTCTGTGGATGTGGTCATTACTCCTGATAAGTCGAAGTGGACAAGAGCCTGCGTTATCGAAACCTGTGAAGACTCGTTGCAGGCTCAAGGACGGCAACTCAGGAACCGTATTCGTGTGGCTCCTTCCGTGGACAAAGACGGAAACCCGGACGGTGATCAGCGAAATGGCTTGTCTTGGTTCCCGGGCTATGCAATCAATCTGGAAACGGGTGAACGCTTGAATATATGTTTCGGTGAGGATAGCCGTTACGCTAACATCGCAGGGCACCCTCACGGTGACATGCGTTGGAACCCAACGGATTCCTTTTTCTCGGTCAACGGTAACAATTTCCGCGTTCCTATGGGCGGCCGCCATTTCATTTACGTGATGAATTCCCGGTATGACCAAGCCGATGTGACATGGCGTCAATTGAACAAACAGGTTGGTGCGGCTTCACCCGTTAACAACCCCAAGGCCATGGTGCTTTCGGATTACAGGCTCTTCTACAACGGAGTCTTTTATACCTCTGTGCCCTTGTTACGTCCCGGCAGAACCCTTTTGGACAATGAATACCGTGCCAAAATTCGTGTTTCCAGGAAATACGCCAAGTTTGTCACCGATTCGAACGGTGTCAACCAAGGAAATCCCCATTATTTGGTCGACCTTAAAGGGATTGCTCCCCGCAAAAAGGTTTTGGATGCCGCGAAATCTGCCTTGGATTTAATCCGCGTTGTGCCGAATCCTTATTACGGGGCATCCAATTACGAAGTCAGTCAGATCGATAATCGTGTGAAAATCACCAACTTACCAATCAAGTGCACCGTGAGAATTTACACCGTGAATGGAACCTTGGTGAGGACATTGCGCAAGGATGATCCAACCGCGACTTATTTGGATTGGGATTTGTTAAATCAAAACAAAGTGCCCATTGCAAGTGGCTCTTACATTGTCCATGTGGACGCACCGGGTATTGGCGAGAAAAC
>RFMW01000071.1 GCA_009927485.1 Sphingobacteriia bacterium | reverse complement strand
GAATTATCCAAGTATTGACGTCCCACCCATTGCATGTTCCATAACAACTCCAAATTTCTCAGGGGTTTCCAGGTCCATGCAGCGCCCAGCATTTGTTCCGGTGACAAGGCCAAAGGTGTTCCGATACGTTCTGCAACAAATTGATTATTAACATATTCGGCAAAACGATTCACGCGGTTTCGAGACAGGGTACCCTGCGCCTGCAATCGATGTTGCGGGTGGATATCGTATTCAATTTGGAACTCCCACCCTAGGCGACGAGAGCGCGGAACATTGATGCGGGTAAAGGCGCCGACGTCGTTGATGCGGCCGGTAAGCAACAATTGATTTTGGTATTCCATCCAAAAGAAATTGGAAACCATGCGGGTTTTCTTACCCAGGTATTGGGAGCCCAATTCGAGGTTGGCCATGCGTTCGGGACGGGGATAGGGGTAGGCAACCAGGATGGTATTGCTATCGGTGGGGCCGTAGGCCGCCGTGAAGTCATCCCGAACCGGTTCCCGATGACCCAGACCGAGGTAGGCATAATGAGACCAGCGTTCATTGGCTTGAAAATGAAGACCCGTTTTGGGATTCACAAAGTTGAAAACCTTTTGGACGGGGCGTGGCTGCCCGTCCCCACCCTCTCCAACCAGGGCGTAGTTGATACCCCGCCACTGAAGATCTCCGTACCATTGAAGCCGGCCATCGCGGCTCACGGGGCTTTGCTTTTTGACAAAGGCCGAAACCTCGCTTTTGATGGCCCTGTTGCGGTAATATTCGTGTTCCGGCAGGCTAAGGGCCCCAACGCGGGTCCATTGGACGCGGCCAAAATGCCATCCGGTATAGCGCTGGATCTGGGCGCCGAGCGTCCAGCCTCGGACCTGAGCCTGAAGGATTTGCCCCACAAAGTGGTTGTCCAACCAGCGTTGGCGGATGAGATCCGAATGGGTTGCCAGGACGACGAGGCTATCGCTGCCGGTGCGGACTGGAGGGAGTCCGTAATCGGCCAGGGCTTGGCCTACGCTGTATTCCTCGTAATACCCGTAACCTCTGGTATAAAAGAAAGTGTTATGAATCGACCAGCCGGAGGGGAGTCGGTGTTTGATGGAATATTGCCAATGGTCTTGTCGGTAGTTATCGGTTTGGTTGGGATAAAAGGCAGTTTGCCCAGAATCGTTTGTAAACATACCGGCGTAATTGAAGCGGGGGTTGTCTTTCCATTCGGCAGCTGATAATCCGTACCAGGCCTGTCCTGTTTTTTCGCGACCCGAAAGAACAGACCAGCGGTGTATGGTGTTACGGGTTTTGTAGGCCAGCGATGCGGCCAAAGAGGTCAGGTTGCTACCGGAACGTTCCACGTAGCCGTTGGAAAGGATGCGGGAGGCGCGGACCTGGGCAGACCAGGCCCCGGAGGGGGAGAGGGTGTTGGCGGTAAAGCTTTGAATTTGAGTGCCAAAGCTACCTCCGCCCACCCGCAGGCCTATTCCAGGGCTGTCCGTTTCGCTGTGGGTTTCGAGGTGAATGCTGGCTCCAAAGGCCGAGGATCCGTTGGTGCTACTGCCCAGCCCGCGCTGGATTTGGACGGAGCTGAGCGAAGAGGTCAAATCGGGCATGTTGACCCAGAACAAACCATGGGATTCGGCGTCGTTGACCGGAACCCCGTTGAGCGTCACATTGATGCGGGTCATATCGGAACCGCGGATTCGCAAATTGGTGTAACCGATCCCGGCGCCTGCATCGGAGGAGGCCAGGGTGGAGGGTTGAAATTGCAAAACATACGGCATGTCCTGACCGGTGTTTTGTCTGCGCAATTCGTCGGCATCCATCCTGGTGGAGGTGACCGGGGTTCCTGGCAGAACATGACCGGCCGTGACCACCACCTCTTCCCGCATCAAGATCGAGGGCTGCAGTTGCAAGACCCAGTTCCGAAGGGTGTCCTGACCGAAATGCTGCCGGCTCCCAAGGGGATCTCCATGCGCAGGGGTTGATAACCCACGTAACGAACCAGGAGCTTTTGGGCTCCCAAGGGTCTTTCAAGGACAAATTCACCTTGGTTGTTGGTGGAAGTTCCCCTCGAGGAGCCTTCCCATAGCAGGGTGGCACCGGCCAGGAATCGACCTTGGGAATCGACAACGCGGCCTCTAAGGGGGGTTGAAGGGGAGGCTGATGGGTATGTAGGAGCGGTTTGTCCCAGGGCGAGGGGGATCATCGAGGGCCCAACGAGGACAAAGGCGGCAAGAATTAGGCGGTTGAGGAGGGTGCTCATGGGGTTTTTTGGGTTTGAACGGAACAAAAAACCGGGTCCGGAGCCGACCCAAGCCGTGAAGGCTTTCATCTTCCCTACGCGGGCATGACCCCGACAGGTTCAATGGGTATGATCTCAGCCCCCGGTACGGTTGGGGGGCACCCCGTGATGCGGCAAAATTAGAACAAATTCGTAATTTCCTGCTCCTTTCAGGGGGTAACTTTGCCCCCT
>RFMW01000214.1 GCA_009927485.1 Sphingobacteriia bacterium | reverse complement strand
CCCCATCATCTGGTGGAGTCCTTCAAAAGCACCTTGGACGAAGCCAGAGAGGCGCATTTACTCCTTCATGTCATCGATGCATCCCACCCTGGATTGGATGCCCAAATAGCCGTGGTCGAACAAACTTTGGTGGAATTGGGCATCTTGAATACGCCGGTTATTCGAATTTATAACAAAATGGATGCCCTTGAACTGGACCCTGCCGCCCTGCATTCTTGGCAGAAATCCCGAACCGCTCAATTCCCCCTATCCGTTTTTGTATCGGCACGGAAGCACGAAGGTCAAGACCTCCTCAAAACAATGATTGAGCCCTTTATGCCATCCACATCTTATGTTACCAAGTAATGGGGAATTGGCCGCTTGATGCCCCTTGGTCGAAATGTTTGGCCCAAGCCCCTGAAGGAGAATCCTTGGTGCTTGGCCTCATGTCGGGTACCTCATTGGACGGCCTGGACTGCTGTCTCGCCCGCATTGCCCACGGTAGGCAACTGCCTTGGCCGTACGAAATCGTGGAGGCGGTTACCTTCCCTTACTCCCCTGATTTTCAGGAACGCTTACGCCTTTCCCCGTCCTTGCTCCCCGACGATTTGATGGCCTTGGATGCGGAACTTGGGATGCGATGGGGAAGATGGGTATTGGATTTTCTGAACATGGTTCGTGCAGGGAATCCTCACCGGACCGAACGTCCCCTTCTTCTTGCAAGCCATGGGCATACGGTTTGTCATCGCCCTGGTTCCGGTTATTCTCTCCAAATTGGATCGGCAGCCCACCTCCACGCCATCACCGGATTGCCTGTTGTTCATGATTTCCGCAACGGTGATATCGCCCTGGGCGGGCAAGGGGCCCCTTTGGTCCCCATGGGGGACGCCTTGCTCTTTGGAGATTACGACGCTTGCCTTAACCTTGGCGGCATCGCCAACATCTCTTGGGGCCCAAAGCCGACCGTGGAGGAGGCGCCGTTAAGGCATGCCTGCGATTTATGCTTTTGCAATACGGCCTTGAACTTTTTTGCTTCGCTGGCAGGATTGGGCATGGATACCGACGGTCATTTGGCTGCTCAAGGGCAACGTCAAGAGGAATTGCTTGAGCGTTGGTCATCCGCGATCTGGTACCGGCAACAAGGCGCAAGGAGCCTGGATACCGCAGCCTTTCAGGCCCAGTTTTGGGATACAGCCATGGCGGATCGTTTCTCGCCCCAAGATTTGTGTTACAATTGGTGCCTGCACCTTGCCGAGGTCCTGGAGCGTTCGATGAGTCCCGTAGCGAAAACACAGGCGGGCAAGATCTTGGTTAGCGGAGGGGGGGCAGCGCACCCTGTCCTTCTGCATGCTCTTCAACAAAATTTAGATTGGCACTTGGTCCAAGCTGAACCCAAGGTCCGGGATTTCAAAGAGGCTTTGGTTTTTGGATTGCTTGGATTGCTCCATCATCTTGAGCTTCCAAACGTGCTGGGTTGCAGCACCGGCTCTCCTGCCAATCATCGATCCGGAATTCTTTGTGGTGGAGATTTTTGATGTTCGTATTTTCATTGGACCCTCTTTGACAACTTCCATGACCAACCCTGCTCAACCCCACGAAAACAAAAGGCCGGTATGGGTAGTTACCGGCGGAACCGGATTGGTTGGTGAAAATTTGCTTCATTTGTTATGCAACGAGTACTACAGCGATGCAGATCACGGGGACCCAAACCGTACCAGCCAAGTGCCCCTGATCCGGGCATCGTTCCGGGATGCTCAACGAATTGGTAATCAAGGGGTATTAGGTAAAGCATCCCAAAATTCCATCGAATGGATGCCTTGCGATCTGATGCAATGGGGAGATGCCGATAGCCTTGTGGAAGGGGCTGATGTGGTTTTCCATTGTGCAGCACTGATTTCGTACGACCCCAAAGACCAAGCCCAATTGATGCACCAAAATGCTCAATCCACCGCGCGCCTTGTGGATGCCTGCCTCGCTGCCGGGGTTCGACGATTGGTTCATGTCAGCTCGATTGCCGCCCTGGGACCCCCGCGCGATAACGAGCCTGTTCATGAAGACACTCCCTGGAACGAGAAAGAGGCTTCCTCGTATTATGGTCAGTCGAAATTTGCCGCCGAATTAGAGGTTTGGAGAGGACAAGAAGAAGGACTGGAAGTGATCGTGGTCAATCCATCGGTCATTCTGGGGACCGGAGCCTTTGAAACTGGCAGCAACCAAATGTTCAGCAAAATTCAACGCGGCCTGAAGTTCTACAGCAGCGGTTCATTGGGGATGGTGGATGTGCGTGATGTCGCGAAGGCTTGCCTCATGTTGCATCAAGGAAATTGCATCGGGCAGCGCTTCTTGTTGAATGGTGCTAACCTGACCTTCAAAGCGTTGTTTGATGAAATGGCATCTTGCTTGGGTTGCCGGCCTCCAGCTTATTGCCCACCGTTTTGGCTTGCTCGATTCACGGCCCTCTTGCTTCAAGGTTGGTCCAACCTGCGAGGCACACGGAATTTTATCAGCGCCGAGACGGTCAAAGCGGCTTATACCCGCAAGCACTACGATGGAAGCCGCATTCTTCGAACCTTGCCCTCATTCCAGTACAGACCTTGGACCCAAACCGTGGCGGACGGGGTGGCCCATCTTCTTTATTCTCCTGAACCCAGGCCCACATATCGGCCCAAACCGTAGAAGACCGCGATCCATACCAGACCTTTGATCAGAAAAAACAGAAAGCCTGCCCAGCCCAATTTCCGCAACCACCCCAAGGCCTTGCCTCGGGAATTGTTTGGATGGCCTGCCTGGTTTGGGTCATTCCCCAAATCCGTTTCGCGTTCTTGTTGCGGGCTTGATTTCATGAAATCATTTCGATTATTCCTTTCCGGACCATCCGTTCAAATAGGAAGAGGATCGTCGGGCAGGAAACCACGCAAAAATAGACCCCACCACCGTGACCCCTGCCAAAATTCCCAACAAATCCAATCCACGTAAATCCACCGGATAGGCAAGTACCTGAAGAGTGGCCGATGCGGGAAAAGTGACCAACGACCATTCCTCCTGGGCCAGGCACAAGGCAGCCCCCAAAAGGAGCCCCGTCACTGCACCTGCCGTAACAATTCCCATACCTGCTCTCCAAAAAATTTTGCGAAGCAATTCAGGCCTCGCTCCCAAAACACCCAGGACTTCGATATCGCTCCGCTTTTGCAAAACCAACATGCTCAACGAGCCAATCAAATTCATGGCCGCCAAAATGACAATGAACATGAGAAAGGCGAAAGTCCACCATTTCTCCGAGGCAAAAACTTTGAGGAGTACGGATTCCTGCTCCAAACGATCTTTGACCAAGACCCCATACGATGGTCCTGCGCCCTCTGACAGGTCGATTATATTCCGACGGACTTCTTGGGGCGATGCATTTTTCTCGCAGATGATTTCCAGCGAACCGGCCTTGGATAGCTCCAAGCCCATCATGGACCGCATGCTATCCAAATCCATCACCACCATTTGCCGGTTCACCTCGGGTTGCAAATCGAAAATTCCCTCCACGGGCAGTGGTCTGGAAACAAATCCTTGCTCCGGAAAAAGAGGATTCAAGGCGATCCCATAGCGCGGCAAGAAGACTTGAATCGGAGCCGCTGCAGGCCCCAATTCCAAGGCCAATTGATCCGCCAAGCCAACCCCCACCAAGGTCCAAGGTTTTCCTTGAAGGTGGCCTAACCAATCTTTGGGAGGGGATTCGGGCCACAGGAGCGATTCCTTTACCTTGATCACCTTCCCGTATTCTGTATCAACTCCCTTGGTCCAAATCAAGGCCTCCTTGCCTTGGTAGCGCAAGAGGGCATTGGATTGCAGGGTGGCGGAAACGGCTTTGACCCCTTGCACCCTGCGGATGCGGGGAATCCAATACTCCGCGTCGAGGTACATCCCCTCCTTGGGTTGGACTTTGAGCTCGGGATTGAATTTGTTAAACATACCCAAGGTCATTTCTTCCAATCCGTTGTACACGGACAAAACCACCACCAAGGCAGCCGTTCCCAAAGCGAGGCCCACCAAGGATATCATGGCGATCCATTGGCTGTAATGAAGCCCCTTGTAGCCGCGATTTCCAGGCCACAGGTACCTTGTCGCCATCAGGCCCACCAAACCCATCACCTTGATCCTCATGGCTTCACAGCCCGGACGATAAGTTCCGAACCCTGCCAATGTGCAAAAAGCACATCCAAAAAATTCAATAACAAAATCAGCGGATAGGTTAACAAATAATACAGGGGCAAAACCCAAATCCAATCCCGGGATTGCTTCAACAAATACTTGGGAATACGAACACCTAATCGGGTGGACAAACGGCCGCTGTAACCGTAGGCATAATGGGCTTTAATCTTGACGAAGCCCATTTCTTTTAGTAATTTCTTGAGGCCCAATGCGTTGTAACGATGCAACGCTTCCTGATTGCCGAGTAATTTGTTGGTAAAATTCGGCTGCACATGCAATGCCTTGTCGGATTGTACAGCTAACAACAGATTTCCCTCGGAACGCAACGATTCATAAAAATTTCGAAGAATCTTATGGTCATCCGGCATATACTCCAGAACATTGACCGACAAGACCAAATCAAAGCAATTGGCTTGGCGAAATTCATTGAGATCCGCTGTCTTGAAATAAACCCTGTATTTCTTCCGCTCTACAAAGTAGCGGTTGCACTCACCCACTTCGACTTCATCGCGATCAAGGGCACAAATATTCCAAGAAGGAAAGCGACTGCTCATGAAATGTTCGTATTGCCCCATGCCCGATCCCGCATCCAGAACATGGAGGTTACGACGACCTTGTGCAATCGCTATACGCCAAAGCTCCTTGCGTATATGCCAGAAACTGACGACCAATGCCTCCAAGGAGGTATAGAACAAGGCACGAAGACCGGGTCGATTGTGCAGGAAATTACGCAGCGCCTGCCTGAATTCCCTTTGTTCCATAATACTGCTTGAGGCAATCCTATTTTGACGAAGGGGTATGCTCCTTCAGCAACTTTTCAATATGCTCCGCATAATCCAGCGAATCGTCTAGATAAAACTCCAAATCCGGCACAACCCTCAATTGATTGCGTATTCGATGACCCAGCTCACCGCGTATGGCCGATTTGGCTTGACGAAGCTTATGAACCACCGTTTCTTTGGATTCTGCTTGGTTTGGACCAAAGACCGAGAGGTATACCCTGGCCAATGAAAGGTCCGCGGTCACCCTAACCATGGTAACGGTAACCAAGCTTGAGGCGATCAATTCGCGAAACTTATCACGAAAAACCGAGGCCAACTCGGATTGCAGGAGGCTTGAAACCTTCAACTGCCGCTTACCCTGCTCCATGGGGGTAAATTTAGGGCAAATTTTGCTTTGGTTATGTCCGATTCTCCTTCTCTCTTTCCTTTTTACAGCGCAATCCATGTACGCTGGGCCGATATTGATGCATTACAACATGTCAACAATGCCGTGTACCTGAGTTATTTTGAGCAGGCGCGGATTGATTATTTCCGAGCCCTGGGTTGTTGGGACTGGGATAAGGTCGGTATGCTTCTGGCCAGAACCGAGGTGGACTACCTGCGTCCATTGCTGATACGCGATCGGGCATGGATCCTCACCAGGACGGTGAAGCTCGGAACCAAGAGCTTTGAAATGGAGTACCTTATCGTACGCGAAGCCCCGGACTGGTCCGCGGACCTTCGTCCGAGTCCTCGAAACTCGGCCAACCACATTCCAGCGGATTTGATGGCACAAGGCCCTCTTCAGAGCATTGCCAAGGCGAAATCAGTTTTGGTGGCCTACGATTTTGAAAAGAATTGCAGCGTTCCTGTTCCGGAGGCATACCGCTTGGCCTTGCAGCCTTAGTGCCTTGTTCAGGCCTCAGCCAATTGCTCGAGGGCAATAGCCGCCAACAATCCCGCTCCGGTAGCCATCGCGTCCTCCTCGATATCGAAGGTGGGCGTATGGACGGAAGAAACGATCCCCTTGGCTTCGTTTCGGGTCCCTAACCGATAAAAGGAAGCGGGTATTTCCTGGGCATACCAAGCAAAATCTTCCGCCGCCATCCACAAGTCCAAATCAACCACGTTCTCTGATCCGAGGTATTGTTCCGCGGTACGACGGGCAAGGGATGTAGGTCGCGGGTGGTTGTATAACATTGGATAACCTTTGTCGATTTCCACCAAACAGGCAGCGCCCATTGCCGATGCAGTCCCTTCGGCGATCTCTCGGATGAAACGGTGCGCTTGTTCCCTCCAGCCTTCGTCCAAGGTGCGAAACGTTCCGCGTAATTTTACTTCGTTGGGCAAAACATTGTAAGCCCCTTCTCCAATGATATGTCCGAAGGACAAAACCGAGGGAAGGGTGGGGTTTGCCCTTCGTGAAACCACTTGCTGAAGGGCGACCACCACGTGGGATGCAATCAAAACCGAATCGGTGTTCAAATGCGGCATGGCCGCGTGTCCCCCTTTGCCACGAATGGTCAACCGTATTTCATCGGCCGAGGCCATGTATTGCCCCGATCGAAAACCCACTTTCCCGCTGTCCAACAAAGGCATCACGTGCTGACCGTAAATCGAAACCGGGACAGGATCCTGCAAGGCACCATCTTGGATCATCAAACTCGCCCCTCCGGGCAATCGCTCTTCGGCGGGCTGAAACAAAAGCCTCACATTTCCCCGGAAATCACCGGCTCTTGATCGTAACAATGCCGCCGCACCCAGAAGGGATGCCGTATGCACATCATGACCGCAAGCGTGCATCACCCCAGCAACCTTGGATGCATACGGAACCTTGTTGGCCTCCTGGATGGGAAGGGCATCCATATCGGCACGCAAAGCGACGGTAGGTCCCGGACCAACCCCTGCTATATGGGCCAAGACCCCATACCCGCCGACCCCTTCCCTGTACGGGATATCCAGGTCTTGCAGGCGCCTTATCACAAATTGCGAAGTTTCGCGCTCTTCAAAGGACAATTCCGGATGCTGGTGCAGATGCCTCCGATCCGATACCAAAGCCGACTGCATGGTTTCGGCATCTCGCCGAAGGGCTTCAATCTTCGAAGCCATCCTGGTTCAGGGTTGGAACGCCTTCTTCGAGGGCTTTGGGATACAGCAGTACTTTATCAGGCACCACAAAGGCTGCAGGGTATTCACTTTTCAGCATCTGCAAATAGGCCTGCGCCTCGGCTTTGTCTCGAAAATCGCCTATTCTTACCCTAAAATCCGGTTGACGGAAACCCATGTAAACCCCTAATTTGGAATATTGCTGCACCATAAGGTCACGAATCTCTTTGGCCTTGGCTCTGGACGGGCCTTGATACACCTGCACGCGGAACCCTGGAATTTTTTCTGGGTCAGAGGCTTCCGTAGCACCGGAGTCCGAAACCAGACAAGTCAAGTCCTGACCAATAGGCAAAGGTCGAGCCCCAACCGTCCCCGTAGATCCCAGGAACAAGAACAGCAACAGAACAGGGCCGCTGAGGGCGACCATGGAAAGCAAACGTGCGGTAAATTGATTTTTCATGACCTGGTTGGGGTTTGGAATGCTGAGTCTAAGTTACTTAGAAAGGAATTCATTCTTTCATGCTTAGTCTTCGGCGTCTTTGCCGTGGCACGATTTGAATTTCCGACCGCTACCGCAGGGACAAGGATCGTTGCGGCCGATTTTGGGCCCAACACGTACCGGGCTTGCCGTGGGTGCAGGGTTCTGCATCGCCGTGGAATTGGTGGCCACACGGTAATCGGCTTTGCTGGCCGTGGTGGACTGATTCGAACCCGTAGGCGTCACCAAGGCTTTAGGGGGCGCAGGATTTGCAGGCACACCTTCCTCATTCCCCTGTATTCTGGCCTGGAAAAGCATGGAGATTAATTCCTGATAAATTTCGGATAACATCTTTTTGAACATCCCGAAAGACTCCATTTTGTAAATGACCAAAGGATCTTTCTGCTCGTACACCGCGTTTTGAACCGATTGCTTAAGATCGTCCATGTCCCTCAAATGGTTTTTCCAGGCTTCGTCCGTAAGAAACAAGGTCAAGGCTTTTTCCAATTCCGTAATGAGAACACGACCGGAGCTTTCTTTGAGCGCGCCCAACTGCACGCCCAACTGCACAGACCTCCCTGCAAAGGCCACCGGAATACCTATGCCTTCTTGAAGCCTTTCAGGTTGTTGCAACCATTCACGTAGATGTTGCATAACAACTTGCACCATAGCATCTTGACGACGATTAAGCTCGGCCAAAGCCTGTTGATGAATTTTCTCGGATAAGGCCGGGGTTTTGAGGCTTTCAAACTCTTCGGCTTGCAGATCCCATTGGATGCCAAAGGTCTTGAGGCCGTCCAACATGAAATTCTCGTAATTCGAGGAATCTTTGTGCTGTTCCACCGTTTCCTCCACCAAATCGGCCAAGGCATTGAGCACATCACGATGCACCCGTTCGCCGTAAAGTGCATTGCGACGACGGCTGTACACGATTTCGCGTTGGGCGTTCATCACATCATCGTACTCCAACAACCGTTTGCGCACACCAAAATTGTTCTCCTCGACCTTTTTCTGGGCTCTTTCAATGGATTTGGTGATCATGGAATGCTGAATGACCTCTCCTTCCTTGTAACCGAAGCGGTCCATGATGTTCGAAATGCGCTCGGAGCCGAACAATCGCATCAAATCGTCTTCCAACGACACAAAAAAGATGGAGGAACCCGGATCTCCTTGACGGCCTGAACGGCCCCGCAGCTGACGGTCCACGCGGCGTGATTCATGCCGCTCTGTTCCGATAATGGCCAAACCGCCTGCATCCTTAACGCCATCGCCTAATTTGATATCCGTTCCGCGGCCGGCCATGTTGGTGGCGATCGTTACGGTCCCTGCTCGACCCGCTTCCGCTACAATTTCGGCTTCGCGTTGATGCTGTTTGGCATTGAGGACATTGTGCTTGATCTTGCGAAGGGTCATCATCCGGCTCAAGAGCTCGGAGGTTTCCACCGAAGTCGTACCGACCAAGACAGGGCGACCCACTTCCACCAAGGCGGCCACTTGGTCGATGATGGCCGCGTACTTTTCGCGCTTGGTTTTGTAAACCAAATCTTCTTCATCCTTGCGCACGATGGGTCGATGGGTAGGAATGACCACTACATCCAATTTGTAAATTTCCCATAACTCGCCGGCCTCGGTTTCGGCCGTACCCGTCATCCCTGCCAATTTGTGGTACATCCTGAAGAAATTTTGCAGGGTAATGGTGGCAAAAGTCTGGGTTGCCGCTTCAACCTTCACATTCTCTTTGGCCTCAATGGCCTGATGCAAACCATCGGAGTAGCGACGTCCGTCCAAAACGCGGCCGGTTTGTTCATCCACAATTTTGACCTTGTTTTGATCCACGATATACTCAATATCCTTTTCAAACAGGCAGTAGGCCTTGAGCAGTTGGTTGATGGTGTGAATTCTCTCCGATTTGATTTGGAAATCCTGCATCAGCTTGGTCTTCTCTTCGGCCTTCTGGGCAGGGTCTGCGGATGATTTTTCGATTTCAGCAATTTCAGCCCCGACATCCGGTAGGACAAAGAATGAAGAATCTTCTCCACGGGAGGTGATGTGTTCAATGCCCTTCTCGGTCAACTCGATGGAATTGTTTTTCTCGTCAATCACGAAGAACAACTCGGCATCGGCCTTGTGCATTTCCTTTTGCTGATCTTGCAGGTAATGGGCTTCTGTTTTGAGCAAGAGGGCCCGTACTCCCGGTTCGGAAAGAAATTTGATAAGGGCTTTGTTTTTGGGTAGGCCTCGATAGGCCCTGAAGAGGGGAAGGCCCGCTTCCTCTGCCTTGTTTTCGGCAAACAATTTACGAGCATCGGCCAGGGCAGTGTTAAGGTAGCGCTTTTGGGATTCCACGAGGGATTCGATTCGTGGCTTTAGTTGATGAAATTCATGGTGATCGCCCCTCGGTACCGGTCCCGATATAATCAGCGGCGTTCTGGCATCATCGATCAAGACGGAATCCACCTCATCGACCATGGCAAAATGATGCTTTCGTTGCACCAATTCTTCGACCGCATGGGACATGTTGTCTCTTAGGTAATCGAAACCAAACTCATTGTTGGTGCCGTAGGTGATGTCCGCTCGATACGCTTTGCGACGAGCTTCGGTATTGGGACGATGTTTGTCGATGCAATCCACCCGCAGGCCATGGAATTGGAACAAGGGGCCGTTCCACTCCGAGTCCCTTCGCGCCAAATAATCGTTTACTGTAACAATATGCACCCCCAAACCACTCAGGGCGTTCAAATAAGCAGGCAAGGTGGAAACCAAGGTTTTGCCTTCGCCCGTTGACATTTCAGAAATTTTGCCAGAATGCAGCACCATGCCCCCGATAAGCTGAACATCGTAATGCACCATGTTCCAAAGGACCTCGGCCCCCGCTGCGGTCCAGCGGTTGCTGTAAAGGGCATGCTCTCCATCGATGCGCACGAAGTCTTTTCCTTCTGCGGCCAATTCACGGTCCAATTCAGTAGCCGTCACCTTCAATTCGCTATGCTGAGTGAGTCTTCGGGCCGTTTCTTTGACCACAGCGAAGGCCTCGGGTAACAATTGTTGAAGGATGTCTTCCAAAGCGCTGTCTCTTTCCTTGAGGGTGGCATCGTATTCCTCAAAACGCGCGGCCTGAGCCTGGGCATCCTCTCCCTCTGCACCTTGAACCTTCAAGGCTGATAGCTTTTCGTGATACGGCTGCAATCCCTCGTTAATTCTTCCCTTAAACTCCTGCGTTTTGGCGCGCAATTCATCATGGGTAAGGGCGGCATAGGATTCAAAGTGCCGGTTAATTTCTTCTACTCGGGGCCACAAGGCCTTGACATCCCTTTCGGATTTATTACCAAAAAATCCTTGCAGCACTTTGTTGACAAATCCAATCATGGAACGGGGGTCTCGTTGGGGTTCAAAAAACAGGAAAAAGT
>RFMW01000011.1 GCA_009927485.1 Sphingobacteriia bacterium | reverse complement strand
AAAAGATAAGCCGGCATGGCTAACCTCTACGATGGCCTTGGCCGCAGGTTGGGCACATTGCCTGTGGAAAATCTTCCTGAATCAAATTCATACCGGATTCGTATGCCGAACCAGCATATCTTTCAAGCCCTACCTCTAATGGGTAAAGTCACCAATACCCTTCATGAATTGATCTTTCAAAATATTGTATTCCAAACATCGAAGTGATTTCAAAGTCTACAGCCTAGTGACGAGCGCCTTAACGGCATCCTCCAATTCGGGTACATCATTTTGAACAGTATTCCATACGGCTTCTATTCTAACATTAAAGTACTCGTGGGCAATCAGGTTTCTGAATGCTTTGGCCTTGTACCATTGATACGGATAGAGACTTAAAAATTCTGAATCAATATGACCAATTGCTTCACCAATTATTACAAATTGCATCAATACGGCTTGTTGTATGATTTCATCTTTCAAAAATTCATTAACTGAAATCTGATGAGTGAAGCGTTTTATTCTTTCGATAGAATCCAAAACATGTTCTAATCGCAAAAGATTTTCACGTTCATTTTTTTTCATAGATCAACCTGCTTTGTTTTTTAACATCTGCTTTGATTTCGGGCTTGAGCGTATCCCAAAAACCAATGTCAACCTTAAATCGGGTAATTTCTTCAAGGCCTAATTGTAACGCAGCCAAATCAAAATAGGAAAAGCCATCCCCGGATTCTATCATCAAGTCCAAATCAGATTCAGGTGTGTAATTGCCTTTCATTCTTGATCCAAAAAGCCAGGCCCTTTGAACCTGCGGGTATTTTTGAAGGACCGAATGGATTTTTCGATCAAGCAAAGGGCTTTCAGCGGGTGAAGCGACCGTATAGGCGACTTGAGATTCCGCGACCTGTAAAGCTTTGGAACCCCATTCATCGTATCGAACAAGGTCCACAACCTGCTCAGCCAACCAAGGCACCAAAAGTGCCTCCGCATCAATCTCAAAAAAAGCTGCCATATCAATAACTTGCTCCCTCTTAGCCCTTCGGTGACCGTTTTCTATTTTACTTAAAATGCCCGGGTCTATATCCAAATAGGCAGCAAGGGTTCTAAGCTTGATGCCTTTCCTTTTGCGTAATGCACGGAGATCATGGCCAAAAAGATTAATATTTGACATTTTTTGTTTTGACAAAAATAGTCAACTTTTTATATTTATCTTCGCTTATAGCCAAAAATTCGCTTTGGGAACCAAAAATTACCTGACATT
>RFMW01000197.1 GCA_009927485.1 Sphingobacteriia bacterium | reverse complement strand
CAAACCAATGAGCCCACGATCCCAATCGTGGGCTTTTTGTTTAATCGTTTGTTACCGGTTAGCTAACAGTGATGCTGTTAATTTTGTGGGCATGTGGAAGGTAAAGCGGCTTAATCAGTTTTCTGGACGATTTGGGGTATGGGCATGGTGGATCCTGCTGGTAAGCGCATGTACTACGAAGAATGAAATTCAGCCGGATTACAGGCTTGCGGGCCATGTAGTAACTGCGGGAACTGGTCGGTCAATAGGTGCTCCGGTTACCTTGGCATTGTGTTACCGGGACGATCTCGAAGGGCGAAAGCCACTTGTCACATGGGCCACCGATTCTGCGGGCTTGTTTGACCATCGTTTTCCGTGGAAGGATAGCCCTGACAAACTGCGTTTGGTCTTGCTCGATGTTCCTCCCTTGCACGTTGAGCCGACTGTGATGCCGACGATCAGTTCCCGTTCCATGAACAATCTGCGCATTGAACTGCCTGCATTGGGTTGGCTTCGATGGCGAATGAACCTGGAGCAAATGGGAACTGGGGGAATGGCAATGATTCAAGCAGGTTCTTGGATCGAGACGCTCTATCAACCGGATTTAAGCGAACGAATTATTCCGTGGAATTCCGTAATGCCGCTGCAGATTCAGGTGACGTACCGCCCTAGTCTTGGGGCGAGTGCGGTGATTTCTTCCCATACCTTAACAGTGCCTCCCTTGGATACCTTGGTGTGGACCTGGGCCCCTTAGGGTCTTCCTAATTTCTTTTTGACTCGTTCGAGACCAATATCGTTGTCTCGACTTTCAAACCTGTTTCCTGTGTGGCCGGATGTCCCGGATGGAGGTTGCTTTTGAATCTGCCCTTAGCGCATTTGAAACATTTTATAGACTCTTCGACGATGAAAATTATTTATAAAATCCCCGCTTGGTTCGGGTCAATTTCTATTTTCCTTTTGCTCAAATTGCTGGAACTAGGGTCACCGGGTTTGTTTGCCCAGACCGCTCAAGAATGGAGGCATATAAACCGCTATGCTCCTTTGCAACCTTATGTTCCGGAAATTATTTTGGTGGACCGAAGTCCGCTTTCGCTTTTACGCAATACCAGCGGTTTGAATCCGGACCGCTATACGCCTTATCGTCAGGATCCTGCGGATTTGACGGATTGGGAGGAATATTACAGACTCTTTTATTACGGGGCTTATACGACTTCGAATCTTATGCGGCTGAGGCCAGAGGGCATGGATGACTATGCCGATAGTATTCGCTATGCAGGTCAGATGCATTTGCCGTCTATCCAAAGGGTACCCGTCATGGACCTGCAATTGCGGTTGATGAACTTGAGGCATCGTGAAATCGCCGATTCAGCCATGGACAAAGGCCTGCTGATTTACGATACTTTGGCGGATCGACTGATGCTGGCCCTTGCACCGCGTCGCCTTCGGGACACGCTTTGGTTTCCCAGCGGAACATTGCCTCCTTATGTGGTTATGGATACCCTCTACACTCCTGATACTGCAGAGGTCTTGGGCGGGTGGTCTGTGCCCAGGCATTTTGTACAAGCTGTTTTGGATCGGGCGATTTTGTACGGTACCAGAGCTAATCAAGTGCTCCGTCTCATGGTTCCTCCTTCCTTTTGGGTAAGTAACGATCCAGGATTCTATGCGCAAGTGGACATGGGGGACGGTTTGGGATGGCGCAGGGTTTGGCCAGGTCAAATCTTGGAATGGCAGTACACGCATTTTGGCCACAAAACCGTAAAGGTCCGTTGGGTACAAGCCAATGGACTGGTCCTTGGGGACCAGGTAAGCCAAATTCCACTGCAATGGGCCGAAATGCGATGGGGGGCTCCGGACAGAATTTTGTACAGCGGGCCTACGGTGTGCAGGTCCCAATCTGCAGGGAATATGGGCAAAGCCGTGGCTTTCCTCAAAAGGTCCCGTTATACCCCTTATGGATTACGGGAGCCTGTTGTGGTGGTGGAAGGTTTCGAAGGGGGTGTCTGGGTTAACGGATCCAACGAAGATGTGCCCGGTAACCATCAGGGCTACGGAGATATCCATTGGGCCTCGGTGAGTTCGGGGGCTTTTCCTGAACGATACAGCCAATTGGCGGATTTGCCTATGCTTTTGGATTCGTTGGAAAGGCAAGGCTTTGATCTGGTTTTTGTGGATTTTCAGAGCAATCATGCTTCGGTAGAGAAGAATGCAGAGGCGCTTATTTCGTTGTTGGAACAAATCAAGAGAATATGCGACTCTACCCGTGCATCCGCGGGATTGACCCCTTTGACAGCACCCCTGCATGTGGTGGGAGCAAGCATGGGGGGATTGATTGCCAGGGTGGCCTTGAGGCAAATGGAATTGTCCGGTTGTTGCCACGGGGTTTCTTCGTTCGGTACCTTATCCACCCCTCACCGAGGGGCTAATCTTCCCTTGAGCGCCCAACATGCCCTGGCCGATGGGGTTCTTAGGGCGAATTTAATGGGACGTATGGAGCGGCATCGTCAGCAATTGCATTATGTGTTGCGATCTCCGGCCGCCGCTCAAATGCTCATTTACAATTACGACACAACCTTGCAGCAATCTCACACGAGGCTTATGGTCCTTTTGGATTCGCTGGGCCTGCCTAGGCAATCACGCAATTATGCCTTTACCAACGGGTCATTGGCAGGTTTGCGCCAAGGAAGGCATGCCTCAGCGCCCTGGGACAGCATACGATCCGGTGAGATCGCTTTTGCGATGGATGCTGGAGCCTGGGCACCTTGCACTTTTCCCTTGCCTTTCCGTTCATTCCGGGATATGGGTTCACAAAGGATGTACCTGTTTCGAAACCGAGGGCATGTCTTGGTTCACTCACCATCCATACCGGCCATGGATACGGTTTATCTGGCAGGAAACGACATTCAAAGCAATTTTGCAGATATACAACGCCAATACGGAAACTACCTCAAAGGTCTTGGTTCTTTGGCACTGAATACGTTGATTCACAAAATCGCTATCATGGCCTATCCGCCATGGACTCCTTGGTTTTTGATCTCAAGACAAGTGGTAGCTGCAGGAATCCACAACCGTTTTCGAACCATGTTGGAAAGGGATTGGCAAAGTCACCTTGTTCGGAATCGTTTGGGGGTTTACTCGGTCATCAACACCTTGCCTCGCTTAGGTGTGGATTATGTTCCGGGAGACTATTCCAACTTTGGAGTGGTGAGCGCTGACCGATTTGTGCAAAGCGCCGAACCAGTCTCCCTGCACACCTTTGTGAGTTCGGTTTCAGCACTGAACCTGACTTCATCGCCCTTTGCCCCGGTGGTTTCCATACAAACCCCATGGAGCAGTTCCCATTTTGAACGTTGGATCAGCAGGCCGTTGTGGGGGGAGCATCACGCCAATGATCCTCATGCCATGGTTTACCGGGCATGGGCAGGCAGAGCCACGGATTGGATGCGCTCCTCCAATGCTTCGATTTCCAGGCCCCTCGCCTTGGCACAAGGAGATACGCTGGATCTCGGTTGGCATCTTCTTTCTGTACCTTACCTTCCTTTCAATACGGATATTCGGATTCCATCCATAAGCCTTGGGGCGGGCTCCGGATTGCGAATTTTTGGCGGAGGGCCGTTGCGGGTAAACGGCGTTGCGCACACAAGGTTTTTGCCCACGAATGCGGACCGGGAAATTGCCACGGTGGCAAGTGCCTGCGATTCCGTTCGGGTTGAACTCGGGACGGATGCCTTGATGCAAATAGGTCGGCCCGGCGGTGGCTGGGGTTCCGATGCTTCTTTGGCGCGTTTTGCATCCGGAACTCGTTTGATTCTTCATCGAGGCAGTCGTCTGACCATACAAAACGGGTACAGGTTGCGCTTGGATACCGGAACTGTTTTGGAAATTTATCCCGGCGCTGTGGTGGAATTGCAAGGCGATTCTTCCATTCTCGAAATCCATGGAAAGGTTATCCTGCATCCCGGTGCTCGGTTAGCCCCCACAGGGGGAGGTATCCTGTGGGTCAATGCGAGGCAATCTACTTCCCGCTGGTCTTTTGGGGCAGGGGCATCGCTGGAATTAAGAGGGCGATCTTCCGAACATTTGCGCTTGGTGATCGAGGGACAGTGGCAATTGGGTTCGCTGCGAGATTCTGTATTGTTGGAATCGTGCAGGGTTCGAATCACCACAGGTTCCATATGGGAATGTTATGGACCGGTGGCGGTGCAGCGTTGCAAAATCGGCGAAAATTCCAATCTAGGACCGGGGACAGCTTGGGTGGTGCATGGTTCAGCCCTTAGGAATCTTTCTCAGGCGCAAATCACCAACATGCAAACCGGCCTTAGGCTCCATCTTTTTGGGGTCATGACCCATCCTCAATTGAGGGATCTTGAATTCACGGGGAACGAAATCGGTTTAGAAACCCATTCGTCAGGAATTGATTTGCTTCGTTGCCGATTCCGAGACAATCGTATTGGTTGGCGTGGCTACGACATCACGGGTCTTAGCCGTGCGTTGCAATCGGAATGGGTGGGTCATGTGAGTGGGGTGGATGTCATGGGTCAGGCAGGGGCATTGTTACGTTTGCAGGAATGCAGGTTGGATTCCAACCGCACCGGTATGTTCAGCTTTGGGCAATTAAGGGTTGAGGTGCTGTGTAGTGGTTTTGCCCGCAACGAAACAGGATGGTATGCAGGGAATACCCAAGTATGGCTGGGTGATGGGGCATTGAATCAATTTGGAAACAACCGAACGGCCCTGTATGTGGAGGAGGTGGATTTACTGTATTTACGAAACGGTGGAAACTCCTTCAGTGGAACAGGTTGGCATTTGGATGGGATGCTGAGCGGCTTGGCCTTGCAGTATTTGATTCCTCAAAGGGGAGGACTGTACGGTTTGGAATTGCATGGCAATCGAATGAGCCTGCGAGGGGGTGTGATCCCGGCCAATTTGGTGGATTGGGATGGTAACCCCTTGGTTTATTTAGGTAGCGTGTTAAGTTCTTCCGCCCTTGCATGCCAAAACCGTATGGCAACAGGCGGTGGGCCTGCCTATGTCCTCGAGCGGAACCTGCCTGCCTTGGGCCGCAACTTTGCCGACTCCTTGCGGACCTTGGTCCAGGGTCTCCATGAAATTGCCAATGAATGGGCAACCCCTTCCGCTATAAATTTGACGACAAGGCGACGAGCATTGTTGAGCGCTTGGAACAGCACCTGCCAAAGCATGGAAATTGCATGCAACGGACTTCCTCATCATTCCATCGTGATCCAATACTGGGCTCAAATAAGCCTGGAACTTATGGGATGGATGGAGCGGAGCGGTGGTAATCAAGACCCAAATCTTACAGCATCTCAACGCCGATGGACCCAATGGCTGAATACCTGTAGCCAAGAAATGTTCCGCAACCAATCGGAGGCGCTTGGTCGTGACAGGCATACC
>RFMW01000012.1 GCA_009927485.1 Sphingobacteriia bacterium | reverse complement strand
GACCAATGTGCGTCAGGATATGCCGGGTGGATGGGTCGGGGATGCCGTCTCGGTCTTTGAGCAACGTGGTTTGAGCGCCAAAGCTCAATCCATGCTCGAACAGCTTAGAAGGTTGGGGCAATGGCGTAAATCCTCCGAGGTCATCGCCCGGGGACGCTTTGAACATTTTGTGCCGGAGGGAGAGGTCTATGTGTATTTCCGATCCCTGCATGACCATGATCCCGAGGGGAAGTCGATTGCGGGCAAGGGAAAGCCTAGCAAGGTGATGGTTTTGGTCAACGGGAGCCATACCCGTCAAACCGTTCATCGTGAGCGCTATTCGAGGCATTGGCCGGTTGGGGTTTCGGTGACGGAACAGCCTACGGGCAAGTCCCTGATGCTGGGAGAAACCTTGGATTTGCCTGCAATGACTTGCACCATTTTGGAATGGTGATCCAAACTTGATACGTTAAAAAATTCAATACGATGAATGAACTATTGTTAGCACCGGGAGACAAGGCGCCGGTAGGCCCTACCCTGCGTTGCAAAGGTTGGGTGCAAGAAGCTGCCCTGAGGATGCTTGTGAATAATTTGGACGCGGAAGTGGCCGAACGACCCGAGGATTTGATCGTGTACGGTGGGCGAGGCAAGGCGGCTCGGAATCGGGAAGCCTTTGACACGATACAGAAAGCCTTGATGGATTTGAACGAAAACGAAACGCTTCTGATACAGAGCGGGAAACCTGTAGCCATTTTGCCAACCCATGCGGATGCGCCAAGGGTCTTGATTTCGAATTCCATGCTGGTTCCCAATTGGGCGAATTGGGAGCATTTTGATGAGTTAGAGCGCAAAGGACTCATGATGTACGGGCAAATGACCGCAGGTTCATGGATTTACATAGGATCCCAAGGCATTGTTCAGGGGACCTACGAGACCTTCAATGCCGTAGCCCAGCAGCATTTCGGAGGCAGCTTAAAGGGTAAATTGTGTGTTACGGCGGGCCTTGGTGGAATGGGTGGGGCTCAGCCCTTGGCCATCACCATGGCGGAGGGTGTTTGCTTGGCGGCTGAGGTGGAAGCATGGCGTGCGATGAAGCGCGTCGAGACTCGCTATTTGGATCGGGTCTTCGAGGATTTGGATGAAGGAATTGATGCCGCCTTGGAGGCTTGTCAACAGGGGATTGCGTTGAGCATTGGCGTGCTATGCACGGCGGTGGATATGTTGGAGCGATTGAAAGCGCGGGGTATCCTCCCGGATGTTTTGACCGATCAGACCTCGGCCCATGATCCAATGGTGGGCTATCTTCCTCAAGGTTTGAGCAACGAGCAGGCCAACGCCTTGCGAAAGTCGGATCCGGAACAATACCTAAAGCTTGCTTATGCGGCGATGCGCAGGCATGTGGAACTGATGGTCGAATTTCAGGCCAAGGGGTCCATTACCTTTGATTATGGGAATAACCTAAGGGGCAGAGCTTTGGAGGCTGGTTATACCCAGTCTTTTGATTTTCCGGGTTTTGTGCCGGCGTATATCCGGCCTTTGTTTTGCGAGGGCAAGGGGCCGTTCCGTTGGGTGGCCCTTTCGGGTGATCCCAAGGATATTGAGGTTACCGATCGTTTGCTTTTGGATTTGTTCCCGGAGAATCTGGGTCTTAAACGCTGGCTCCACATGGCCCATGAGCGAATTGCTTTCCAAGGATTGCCAGCGCGCATTTGTTGGCTGGGTCAGGGGGAACGTCAGCAAGCGGCTTTGGCCTTTAACGAATTGGTGCGAAGCGGTCAGGTCTCCGCCCCTCTGGTCATTGGAAGGGATCATTTGGACACAGGTTCGGTAGCTTCTCCAAACAGGGAAACGGAGGGCATGTTGGACGGTTCGGATGCGGTTGCGGATTGGCCCAT
>RFMW01000157.1 GCA_009927485.1 Sphingobacteriia bacterium | reverse complement strand
CAAGTCCTGGATCAATTTGCAAACGGCAATGCCATCCATATTCTCCTCAAGAGCGTGCGCAGCAACGAGAACAAGGTCGAGAAGATCCATGGCCATTACCATGCCGTCCAAGACAACGACTTGGTCTTGCTCTACAATGCCGGGGGCTATCTACAAATCGCATTGGCTCAAGACCATGCCTACAATCTCCTGGGATTGCGGGTCAACGATAGGGTCATGATCGAACGAATCGGATAGGTCATCAATCTTGGCCCTGCGTTGAAAGGATTATCTTTGGGCCATGATACGACGACTTCAAGACCGTGTTGCCCTGGTCACGGGTGCCTCCAGAGGCATAGGCCTGGGGATAGCCAAGAAACTCGCCCAAGAGGGAGCACACCTTGCCTTCACCTACAAATCCTCCGCAGAAGCGGCCCTGAATTTGCAACAAGAACTCGTGGCCCTTGGGGTTCAAGCCAAGGCCTACGCTTCCGATGCTTCCGATTACCTGCAAGCGGAGCAGCTCATTGAATCGGTCCTTGCTGATTTTGGGCATTTGGATATTGTGGTCAACAATGCGGGGATTACCCGGGATCAGCTCCTCCTTCGCATGACCGAAGCCCAATGGGATGAGGTCCTGGACAACAACCTCAAATCAGTTTTTAATATCTGCAAACATGCCGTCAAACCCATGATGAAAGCCCGGAGTGGCAGCATCATCAATTTGTCGTCCGTCGTCGGTCGAAGCGGTAATGCAGGACAAAGCAATTATTCAGCCTCCAAAGCGGGTGTCATCGCCTTCACCCAATCCTTGGCTAAAGAGCTTGGTTCTCGCAACATACGCTGCAATGCGATCGCCCCTGGTTTTATCCTTACCGAGATGACCGGCCAATTGGATGCGGCAGTGGCCGAAGAGTGGAACAAACGCATCCCCTTGGGTCGTGCCGGAACCGTGGAAGAGGTGGCCGAAGTGGTTGCTTTTTTGGCCTCGGATGCAGCATCCTACGTAAGTGGGCAATGTTGGAACGTCTGCGGCGGCATGCAATCCTCCTAAGCGAAGATTCCCCAACTTTGTTCTAAACTGTTGATTTTGGGAACTTTGGAATTCATGTGGGGATCCCCATGGTGGGTTATTCCGTTGGCCATCTTGGTGGGATTGGGCTACGCATGGACAATGCACGGGAAACGCCCTCTGCCCGATATCCAGCGATTTTGGCGGGTATTGTTATGGACATTGCGGGCCTTGGCCGTTACAATGATCGTACTCTTGTGTTTTGAACCTCAATGGCTGAGCATGGAAAGGCAGGTGGACCCGCCCTTGGTTGTGGTTGCCTTGGACCAAAGCCGATCCATGGAACGTACCGGACAACGGGCTGAAGCAATGCTGAGTTTTGGCCAAGACCTCCGTCAAAAATTGGGCAAGGAATACCGAGTGGAAATTTTGGGCTTCGGCGACGAGGTCATTCCTTACCCTTCCATCCGGTCAACGAGCAGTGACCGTCAACCTGCCTTTAATTTCCGAGGCGCAGCCACCAATCCGGATGGGTTAAGGTCATGGGTGGATGAACAAATGGGTCAAAACCCCGTTTCGGCCTGGGTCTTGGTCAGTGATGGCCAATTCAATCAAGGCGCCGACCCCTTGTACCTCCTGGACAAGGACAAAGCACCGATTTACACGCTCACCTGCGGTCAGCCCTCAGCCAACCAACCTTATTGGAGCATGGGGACGCCTACCGCACCGATCCGAGTCCCTGCCGAAAGCTCTTTTGAGATTACGACCCCTGTTCAAGGTCTACTGAGAGGTTCTGCAGGGCTTAGGCTGGAGCTTCTCTCGCTGGGCCTCGCTGCTGCCTCCGTGGGCAATGGTCAAGAAACAACCCTTGCAGATCAAGCCAAAGTAAACCCGGGTAGCTCCCCATTTTCGTCCACGATTCAGCTCAAGGCCTCGGTGAGTAAACCCGGAATTTATGCTTTCAAGGTCAGAGGTGTCTTAGAAGATTTTTCCAAAGGGTCTGGCGCGGATCCCTTACCCAACCAAGTCGAAGAAAGGCTGATCTATGTAGAAGCCGTGGAAACCTTGCGTCGCATTCAAATTCTAGCCCTGGCCCCTCACCCCGATCTGGGGGTGCTTCGACAAACGTTGGAAGAAACCCTGAATTATCGCGTTGAATTGAGTTACGGACTTCAAGGCCTTGAGCAAGCTGCCAAAGATGCCCTTGCGGACCTCTACATCCTGCATCAATGGCCCTCTGTGGATGCAGGACCTGCCCGTAATCCATGGTTAGAACAAATTTACAAGCAAGGAAAACCGCTTTGGTTCCTGGGGGGGGCTCGAAGCCAGTGGGCCTCATGGCCGGGGAATGCTCAAAGTCAAAACGCATCGATATCCTCCAACAGCGTTTCCCCTGCTTTGAACAAATCTTGGAATGCCTTTGTGATCAACGCCCAGGATGAACAAATGTTACGAAGATTACCCCCTCTTACCGTTTGGGTATCCGGCCCTTCGACTTTCCCCCAAAATCAAACCCTTTTGTACCGACAAATTGGCTCAGTGAATTCCGAGAGGCCTTTGTGGACCATTGATTATCAAAGCAATCCAGCCAAGGCCTACCTCTGGGGGGAGGGCCTTTGGCGTTGGCGTTTGGCCTCCATGAATTCCGTGGAGTCATCCAAAACAAGCTCCGATAATCTACCCCTTGCCATCCATCAGCGTTTGATACTGCAAACTATTTCGTTGTTATTGAGCGGTCGTGAAAGCGATCGTTTTGAGGCCAAACCCGTCAAAGCTGTCTTTAACGAAACCGAGAATGTGGTCTTTGAGGCAAGTTCACGCAATGCCTCCGGTGAATTTGAGAACAGCGCCCCCTTGGTACTTCAAATCTCCTCCGAGAACAAAGTCCTGTACGAAGGAGCGATGACCCCATCCGGCATGGGCTATACCCTGAGCGCTGGTCGCTGGGTACCGGGGACCTACCAATATACCGCAACCCTGGCCCGGAATGGAATCGCAGCGGTTCGAAAGGGGACTTTCGCCGTTAGCCAATACGATTTGGAGTCCGGATCGGGATTGGCCAACCAAGCCTTGATGAACCAACTCTCCGCCCTGCATGGGGGCTTGGCACGCCAGGCCGAGATTCCAAAAAACACTGCCAGCGGCTCCAGGCCATCGACCGCTCTACCATCGACCGCTCTAAGCGATGCCGTTGAGGATTTCGCAAAGCATATCCTCGAAAATCCTGTGATCAAACCCAGCAGCTACCAGGTCACCCATCTCACCGAATGGTCTTCATGGCCCCTTTTGTGGATCATCCTGTGGAGCCTTCTGGGATTAGAATGGCTCCTTTATCGTGCTTTGGGCGGTAAATAAGTTAATTTTCTTAAAAATTTAACATAATAACTGGCCAAAAGCCTATCTTTACCAATAATGTGTAATTGATTGTTTCAAGTAGCCTTAAATTCCTCAAATCCATGAATAAATACCCTTTAAGGACCTTAATGACCCTATGGATGGGCCTCACTCTTCTCGTGCTCAGCCCAATTCAAGGGCAGTCTCAAGAAGTTTCAGCTGGTTCAAATTCCAATTCAAAGGAAAAAGCCTCCGGCACTGCCTCAACCCACCTGTTGGGCATAGGTTTGCACGGTGGCCTCATCGGCGTCGGAGCCGACTTGGGCTATCAAATTAACCCTATGCTGGGCGTACGGGCCAAATATTCAGCCTTACCTGTCGATGCTATCTTAGGGGCTGGTGGCTATGAAATGCCTCAGAAGCTTAATTTTTCGGGGGCTAACCTCTTGGTGGATGTCACCGCCAAGTTGGACCATGCTGACCTCATCGTCGATTTTCACCCCTTTCGTAACGCGTTTCGTTTAAGTGCAGGATTGGGAATCTTTTCAGGGAACCAAATCAAAGTCACGGCCAATTTCCTGGATAGCACAAAATTTGGCGAAATAACATTCACCCCGGACGATATCGGGTCCTTGGGCCTTAACTGGGTACTTAACACCGTCAACCCGTATGTGGGCCTTGGCTTTGGCCGCGCTGCTCCCAAGAATCGCATTGGGTTGGGCCTTGATTTGGGGGCTTATTATATTGGTCCTCCTAAGCCTGAAATTTTAGCGACCGGCATGGTCAAAAGAACCAGTGAGCAATCCGCAACCCTTCAAGAAAATCTCAAAGGATACCAGTGGTTGCCCGTGCTTTCCTTCAGGTTGGCTGTTGCCTTGTTTTAAAGTAACCTAACTGACCTAATCAATCTAAAACCAGCTGAATTCCTTCAATCAAATTCTTTATTCCAAAAATATGTTTAAGTCCATCCGCCACCTCGTTTATACTCTGAGCACCACCCTCGTCATGTTCCTCTTGGGCTCTTGCAACAAAGATCCGCTTGGTGGAATCAGTATTGTTATTGATCCGCAATTGATGGAATACACGGCTATGGTGGAAATCCTTGATGCCAAGGACCGCGAAGCCCTCACTGTGCTTGGCGATAACCTTCAAGTTACTTTTGAATCCGTTCCGGGTTCGTTTCCCGCCTCCGAAGTCCTCAACAACAACGGCAAAAGAGTTTACGACATCATTGATGGCCGTATGTCCATCGGACTGCATCCCAGGGTCAGCATTGCCCCCGGTGAAATTAAGGCGGTGATGATGCGAATTACCGCGGATGGATACCAGGACAAAACCACCTACCTCTATTTCCAACAAAGCCTCAAAAGTCAAACAGTTTTTGTTTCCATGATCAACCTTGAGGCCCCTCCTTCGGGAGTTGGAACATCGGACACCGCCATCGCTTTGGGATCCGGGGGAACTACCTCTACCGCAGTGGTCGTTACCACGGCCAATTCCGCTACGGGTGGTGGTGGCGGGAATACCAACCAAGACGTAGAAATCACCATTCCTGCTGCTACTCAATTCAAAAACGATGCAGGCGTAGTGGTTACAGGAACCGACCTCAAGGTACAAGTCGCTTCTTTTGATGCCGGTGATTCCAACGCTTTAGCGAATTTCCCTGGAGGCTTCTCACCTAACGGGGTTCTCAATCTCCCGGGATCCGGAGGAAATCGCTCCGATTCAAACGAGGTTTATTTCCAAACAGGAGGCTTTACCGCTGTGGATATGACCGTTAACAATGTGCCCATACGTTCGTTCAATCAACCCATCAATGTTTCGGTGGATGTGGATTCTTTAACCATCAACCCCAATACAGGTAACCCTGTTCAGGTGGGCGACTCATTGCCCATTTGGAGTTACGATAATCAGACCGCCAAATGGTCCTACGAAAGGGTCGGCGTAATCGTCAGAGATCCTAGCGGCAAAATGAAAGTGGATTTTCCAACAACCCACCTCAGCTGGTTCAATTTGGACTGGTACGGAGTTCGTTGCGGTTCACCCACAAGGTTACAAGTCAACATTCCTAACCTTCCAACCGGTGTTAAGCAGTACTTCTGGATTGAAATTGTGCATGCGGGGACTAACCAATTGGTAACTGCATGGGCAGCAAACAATAAGTTGATCGGTAACGGAGAAATTATTGATTTCCTCAGCGTTCCCTTCCGGAACACTGCCAATCAATTGGTGAATATGCAAGCCAAAATTTATCGCAGTTCTTCCAAAGCCGAATTGTTGGCGACCTCTGGAAACTTCAGATGCGGCATGACCCAGCCGGTAACAATAAATATACCAGCCCCACCTACTCCAATTACATTGGATGTCACGGGAGTTTGTAACAACAAGTCTTATGTGCAATTCCGCCCATCTTTCCCCTTGTACTATAAGGCCGCCAACAGCACAGGTCCTTACAACTATTTGGGATATGTCAACAATGGAGCATTCTCCACTACCAGCCTAAATGTTGGCAGCACCTACAAATTCCGCAGCTATTTCAATGGCCAAACCATTGACTCCACCATGACCATCAACCAAACCAATTTCATTTATACGATTGAGATGGGGTCCTACTGCGACCAATTCTAAGGCCCTTGGGGCAGGCCCCCAATGGTTCCTGATCATTGAATTCTAAATCGGCGCTTTTGAGTGTCATTAAACTGGCCTCATCAATTCGGCTGACGGGTATCAACTTATGGTTGTTGCCCGTTCTTTTTGGATATTATGCTTGTCAGAAAAATCCCCTTGATGGATTGAGCATCGTAATCGATCCAAAAATCATGGAGTATACCTTCGTGTTGGAAATTTACGATGCAAGGACAGGTCAATCCTTAAGTCAAAATCAGAACTTACATGTTGAGTTTACTGGATCTTTGGCTGGAGATGTTCTCAATAACAACGGTCGTAGAACTTACGACATCATCGACGGGCGAATGTCCCTGGGGTTACATCCTAGAGTTCAGATCCCACCTCAAGGAGAACAAATTTTGAATATTCGATTCACCGCTAACGGATATCTAGAAAAGAACCTGCAGGTAAAATTTTCAGCCCAAGCGTCCAAAAATCAATGGATACCGGTTGCCCTCATCCAAGTATTGGCACCGCCCCCGGGTATGTCTGTAACTGACACAACCGTGGGCTTAGGGTCTGATGGCTCCTTAGTGAATCCTGTTGTTGTTCAAACCGGAAACATCGGTTTAACAGGCAATCATTTTCAGAATGTTACAATGAGCCTGTCACCAGGTACTCGATTTGTTTTAGAAAACGGAGATACTCTTCAATCACCTGCTTCTTTGAATTTTGAGGTATTATCCTTCGACGCCCCAAATCCCTATACCCAGGCTTATTTTCCAGACGGCTTTACCCCCAACGGGGTCCTTAATGTTCCGGGCTACGCGAACCAACCTTTAGGAGCAGATCTCTATTTCGTCACAGCCGGCTTTACCTCCATAGAAATCAAGGCCAACGGCCAATTTGTTCATAAGTTTAATCAACCCGTTGAGATTATCATGGATGTGGATCCCTCCATAATCAATCCTTTGAATGGGAATCCACTGCAAATTGGTGATAGCATTCCCCTATGGAGTTACTCCAACCAAAGCTCGAAGTGGACCTACGAAAAAATGGGAATCATCGAGCAAAATCCTTTAAACCAAAAGTTGATTGTTCGAAATTCAACGAATCATTTAAGCTGGTATGCGTTGGCATGGTATGGAAGTCGTTGCTCGTCAGCCACTCAGATTGTGTTCAATATCCCAAACTACCCTCCAGGAATTCGTGATATTTTCTGGATTGATTTTGTTCGACCTGGAACCAATCAACTTGTCCGATCTGGTGTACAAATGGTTACATCCATGTACAATGGAGAGATTTTTTATTTCTATAACGCCCCAGCGACCAATTCCAATAATCAGGCGGTGACCATGCAGGCCAAAGTTTACAACAAAGAAAGGACTGAATTCCTTGCAAGTTCGGGTGCATTTACTTGTGGGCAAAGCTCTTCTGTGCTCTTGAATATACCTGCACCCTTTGTATGCAGCCTGGATGTCACCGGTATCTGTGCCGCCAAATCCTATGTTCGTTTCAGACCATCATTCCCCTTGTATTTCAAACGTTCTGGCTCCTCATCGTCCTACAATTACCTAGGCTATGTCGCGAATGGCATCTTTACGACCATTGATATTGATTCCAATGTTGTTTATGACTTTAGATCATATTTTAATGGAAAAACCTACGATACCACGATGATCATTCAACAACGGAATTTTGTTTACGAAATCGAAATGGGGGAATATTGCAATAACTTTTGAATTCTCGGTTAACCCTATTTTCTTTTTGAAAGGTGCTACGGCAAAATTCAATTGGTCTCACCTATTGAATCGGGAAACCAAAAAACAGATTCTCCGGGCTTGTACATCCGGTATTTTTCGCGGGCTAGCCTTTCGAGGAGCAAGGTGTCCGATTCAAGGGCGGCCTTTTCTTGATTCATAAGCTGGATCGACGAGTCGTAATACCGCTGCTGTTCTTGTAATGCTCTTAGGTCGTCCACGGTCTTCCTTTGGCCCCAAAAATGGTAATCATCCAAGAAGACCAACCACACCACAAAGGCAATTCCGGTCAAGAAATAACGATTGCGCAAGATGATTTTTAAACGTCCCAAATTCAATGCTATTTGTAACATTTACACTGGCGAATACGCTCAATAAAAGATCAAAGCCAAGCTCGGGCTTATTCCCTACGCGGGACGAAACTTGAACGAGCCCGCCCCAAAAAGAGCTGAATCACCAAGTTCCTCTTCTATACGCAGCAGTTGGTTGTATTTGGCCATACGATCTGAGCGCGAAGCAGAGCCTGTTTTGATTTGCCCAGTGCGAAGGCCTACAGCCAAATCCGCGATCGTGCTGTCTTCAGTTTCCCCGGAGCGGTGGCTCATGATGCTGGTATAAGAGGCCGATGTAGCCGCTTGAACCGCTTCCATGGTTTCGGTGAGGGTGCCGATTTGGTTTACCTTAACCAAAATGGAATTGGCAACACCCGATTCAATTCCCTTACGTAGTCTCTTCGTATTGGTCACGAACAGGTCATCCCCTACAAGCTGTACCCGCTGGCCCAACTTGGAGGTCAATAGGCCCCAACCTTGCCAATCGTCTTCCGCTAAGCCATCTTCAATGGAACAAATTGGGTATTTCTCGCACCATGAAGCCCAAAAGTCTACCATGGCCGAAGAATCCATGGTCTCACCGCCCGATTTATGAAATCGGTACAAGCCCGTTGCAGCATCGTACATTTCGGTACAAGCTGCATCCAATGCAATGGCAATTTGAGAACCTGGAACATATCCTGCCGCCTCGATGGCCTTCAATACAAGCTCCAAGGCTTCGGTATTGTTACGAATATTGGGTGCAAAACCGCCCTCATCTCCCACATTGGTGGAGAGGCTTCGGCTGTGCAAAACCTTTTTGAGGTGGTGAAAGACTTCGGTTCCCATTCTCAAGGCCTCTGAAAAGGTGGAAGCCCCCAAGGGCATCACCATAAATTCTTGGAAATCAATTCCATTATCAGCATGTGCCCCACCATTCAGGATATTCATCATGGGTACAGGCAGCAGATTCCCTTGAATCCCTCCAACATAACGATACAATGGCATCCCCAACGATGCAGAGGCGGCCCGTGCGCATGCCAACGAGACCCCTAAAATCGCATTCGCACCCAACCGAGACTTGTTTCCTGTTCCATCCAATTCAATCATCAACCGATCGATGGACTGCTGTTCGTAAACAGAAATACCCTCAAGCTCTGGAGCGATGATTTCATTAACATTTTCTACAGCTTTGAGGACTCCTTTGCCCATGTAAACCGCAGAATCACCATCTCTCAACTCGACTGCTTCGTGCATACCCGTTGATGCACCAGACGGTACCGCAGCTCTACCTGTACAGCCATCGGAGGTGATCACATCCACTTCGATGGTGGGGTTTCCTCGAGAATCCAAAATTTGTCTGGCAAAAATGTCCTCAATAATTGGCATAATACGATGGTTTTGAATGTTTTATAAAATAATTGATCAATGCGCCATGCTTTGGACGAAATCATCGAAGAGATACAAAGAATCATGGGGTCCAGGGTTCGCCTCGGGATGGTATTGTACGGAAAATGCTGGGCGATCTTTCCATGCAATGCCCTCTACCGTTTGATCATTGAGGTTAACATGGGTCAGTTCCACATGAGGATGATCTGACAAGGCATCCATTTGAACAGCAAAGCCGTGGTTCTGGGCTGTAATTTCGGAGTGGTTGCGTCGTAGATTTCGAACAGGGTGGTTGGAGCCTCGATGGCCGTTATGCATTTTAAAGGTCTCCAAGCCCGCTGCGCGAGCCAAAAGTTGATGCCCCAAACAAATCCCAAAAACGGGTAATCGTTCCACCAACGCCTTCACCACCTGCACTTCTTGATTCATTGCTGACGGATCTCCCGGGCCGTTGGACAACATAACCCCGTGGGGGGCATAATCCAAAATTTGCTCCAAGGTAGAAGACGAAGGGAAGACCATGAGTTCACAGCCACGGTGACGTAAATGCTGTAACATATTTCTTTTGACGCCGTAATCCATCACTGCTACCCTGTATAAAGGAGTTTGAGCCTCAGCACCCTCCTTGGACTCAGGGAATAATCTGTAGAGGGTTGGCGTGCTCACCTGCGGTGCCAAATTCAAACCCGACATGGTGGGCAAGGAAGCCAAAGCCCTGGTTCCCAATTCCAAGCGATGTTCACCCGCTGAGGCCGAAACGATCACGGCATTCATCGCCCCATGACTCCGAATATGCCGAACCAGCGCCCGTGTATCGATCCCTTCAATTCCCATGACCCCTTGGGCCACCATGTAGTCGGCCAATGAAGAATCCGCCATGAGCCTGGAATGCTTGTTGGAAAAGTTCCGTGCAATGACCCCGCTGATCTGCACCTCTGAGGATTCCGTATCCGAGGCATAGGCCCCGTAATTTCCCAAATGAACAAAATTGTGAACCAACAATTGCCCTTTATAGGAAGGGTCAGTAAACATTTCCTGATACCCGGTCATCCCGGTATTGAAGCAGAGTTCACCTCCGCTAAAACCCTGATCAGAACCTATGATTTTGCCCTCAAAGCAGTTCCCATCGGCCAGTACAAGGGTTCCGGGCGTGGGGGTATGAAAAACCATAGCGTAGTCAAAAATACACCCAAAGGCCCGTTTTATTCGCCTCTCCCAAGAAGGGAGTCGAAATATTGAATGAAAAACTAAACTCGGACGAAGCGTTGTAAAGACGGCTTAGGCCTCCTTACTCTCCTCGTCTGCTGCCTTCCCTTCCTCAGACTCTGAAATCTCTGAGGATGTTGATTCAGCGACTGCATCATCGGTATTGACTTCCAAAGAGGATTCTTCGGCGGCTACCGATGCTTCAATTGGAGACTCATCCATTGGGGCTGCATCCACAGGGGCCTCTTCTACGGACGCCTCGCTAACAAGGACTGCAGCCGTTTCTTCTTCAACGTTCGCTTGACCCATTAAGGGGGCGGCAGGAGCCACAGAACTTACGGCTTTCTTGGAGGACGAGCGGCTACGACGGGTGGTTTTGGCTTTGCGTGATGCGGAATCGGCCAACAAAAGTTCGTTAAAATCAACCAACTCCATCATGCACATTTCAGCGGCGTCACCCAAACGGAAACCCGTTTTGATTATCCGGGTATATCCCCCTGGTCTGGTCGCGATTTTTTCGGCAACCTGTCCAAAAAGTTCCTTCACAGCTTCTTTGTCTTGCAAATCCGCAAAAACCATGCGACGATTGTGCATGGTGTCTGCTTTGGATCGGGTCAAAACAGGCTCAACAAATTTGCGTAATTCCTTGGCTTTGGCCAGAGTTGTGTTAATTCTTTTGTTAAGAATCAGAGAGACGGCCATGTTCCGTAACATCGCCTTGCGATGCCCGTAGGTACGACTCAAATGGTTAATGCTGTTTCCGTGACGCATAGCTAGGGGGATTAATCTTCGTCGAGTTTGTATTTATGAATATCCATTCCAAAGGTGAGGCCCTTTTCACGCACCAAATCTTCGAGTTCAGTGAGTGATTTACGACCAAAGTTGCGGAATTTGAGCAAGTCAGCAATATCAAATTTAACTAGATCCGCTAAGGTGCGGATTTCAGCGGCCTTGAGGCAGTTATACGCCCTAACGGACAAATTCATATCGCTGAGATTGGATTTCAGCAATTTGCGCTTGGCCAAAAAGTCTTCATCAATCACCATGGCTTGGTCGTCACCGGCTATTTCAAGGGCCATGGTTTCGTCCGAAAACAAAGCAAAATGCTGAATCAAAATGCGGGCAGCTTCTTTCAATGCCTCTTCGGGGTGCACCGAACCGTCTGTTGCAACATCCAGGAGCAGCTTCTCGTAGTCTGTCTTTTGCTCAACACGGGTGTTTTCAATTTGGTATTTAACATTTTTGACCGGCGTAAATACCGAGTCAATAGGAATTAAACCCAACAAGCCTTCTTCGGTTTTGTTATCTTCGGCAGCAACGTATCCTCTCCCTTTGCGAATGGTGAGCTCCAATTCCAAAGTGATTTTGCCGTCCATGGTACAAATCTGCAAATCGGGATTCAAGATCTTGAAATTGCTTGAAAATTGCTCGATATCCCCTGCCATGAATGCGCCTTTTCCCTTGAGGATCACGATAACTTTCTCCCCATCGATGGCATCGCCCACAGGTTTGAAACGAACCTGTTTGAGATTGAGGATTAGCTCAATGACGTCTTCAACCACCCCTTTAATCGTGGAGAACTCGTGGTCAACACCGGGAATCCGAATGGATGAAATGGCATAGCCCTGCAAGGATGACAGCAGGATTCTACGCAAGGCATTACCAATAGTCACCCCGTACCCAGGCTCAAGCGGTTTAAACTCAAAAGAGCCTTGAAACTCATTGGCCTTGTGCATGATAACCTTCTCAGGCTTCTGGAAAACAATAACAGACATGGAAAATATTTAGATTCAGAAATAAATTACTTGGAATACAATTCGACGATAAGCTGTTCTTTGATGTTCTCTGGAATTTGATCACGCTCCGGGAAATCCACGAATCGACCTTCCATCTTCTCTTTACTCCATTCGAGCCAATTGAACTTCGAAACCATTTTGGCGCCCACAGCGTCCACGATAACTTCCAGGTTTTTGGACTTCTCGCGTACACCTACATAATCACCGGGGTGCAATTGATAGGATGGGATATTGACAACCTTTCCATTGACCACGATATGCCGGTGAGATACGAGCTGGCGTGCAGCTTCCCTGGTAGGGGCTATGCCCAAACGAAATACGGTATTATCCAAACGGGCCTCCAAGAATTTCAGCAAGTTTTCGCCGGTACTTCCCTTTTTGCGGTTGGCCTTGTCAAAGGTCAAGGAAAACTGACGCTCAAGGACACCGTAGGTGTACTTAACTTTTTGCTTTTCACCCAACTGTACGGCGTATTCCGATTTTTTGGGTGAGCGCTTGGATGGACCGTGTTGGCCTGGTCCGTACTGCTTCTTTTGCAAAATTTTGTCAGGCCCAAAGATGGGCTCTTTGAAGCGACGGGCGACTTTGGATTTGGGACCGATGTATCTGGCCATGATAATGAAAATTGTTTACAGCAATGAAATAAATGACAAAGAATTAAACGCGACGACGTTTGGCGGGACGGCAACCGTTATGAGGCATCGGAGTGACATCGTTGATTGCCGTTACTTCAATGCCTATAGTCGCCACGGCACGAATTGCTGACTCGCGACCCGCTCCAGGTCCTTTAACGAAAACCTCTGCACGACGCATTCCCAAGTCGTAAGCAACCTTGGCGCAATCGGATGCGGCAACCAGCGCGGCATAGGGCGTGTTCTTTTTGGAGCCTTTGAAACCAGCCTTACCAGCGGAGGCCCATGATATCACTTGCCCTTCGGAATTGGTAACCGAGACAATGATGTTGTTGAATGTCGAATGCACGTGAACCTGCCCGGTGGCATCCACGCGGACAACGCGCTTCTTAACGACTTTGGTTGATTTGGCCATTGGAGTTTTTATAGATGATTTTAATCAAAAGGGACAAGGATTACTTCGTTACTTTTTTCTTGTTCGCAACAGTCTTGCGCTTACCTTTTCTCGTCCGAGAATTGTTCTTGGTGCGCTGACCACGGAGGGGTAATCCCTTACGGTGACGTTGACCACGATAACACCCGATATCCATGAGGCGCTTGATATTTAACTGAACCTCGGAGCGCAATTCACCCTCCACACGGAACTCGTCCGTGATGAGCTTCCGAATCACATTCAATTGTTCGTCAGACCATTCACCTACTTTAGTGTTCATGTCCACACCGGCATTGGTCAGAATTTTCCTTGAGGAAGATCTTCCAATTCCGTAGATGTAGGTGAGGCCAATTTCGCCTCTCTTGTTGCGGGGTAAATCAATACCAGCTATCCTTGCCATAATATTATCCTTGTCTTTGTTTAAACTTTGGGTTCTTCTTGTTGATGACATAGAGCTTGCCTTTGCGGCGAACCACTTTGCACTCTATGCTCCTTTTTTTGACGGAGGTTTTGACTTTCATGGGTCCTCGATTGAAATGCTTGGGTGTTGTGGATTGGAGGTTATTGGAAACGATTTTCTTTTATTTGGATGAATCTTCTTAGATCGATGGGGAATACAATAGGGTTAATAGCGATAACAAATACGTCCTTTGGTGAGATCGTAAGGAGACATTTCGACTTGCACCTTGTCACCGGGCAGAATTTTGATGTAGTGCATTCTCATTTTGCCGGAAATATGGCAGATGATGACATGACCATTCTCAAGCTCCACCCGGAACATGGCATTGGACAAAGCTTCCAATATGGTACCATCTTGTTTGATTGAGGTTTGCTTGGCCATGAGTTGAATTAAGCGCGAGGGCCCTCCATAATGTTGTTGGACCGGCCTTTGATGCGACCCGATTTCATCAGACCATCGTAATGACGATTCAACAAATGAGTCTCGATCTGTGCCAAACTATCCAAAATAACTCCTACAAGAATTAACAGGGAAGTACCCCCAAAGAATTGAGCAAACTGGGAATTGACCCCCAAAATGATGGCAATTGCGGGCAATATGGCAACGGCAGCCAAGAAAATTGAACCGGGCAAAGTAATTCGAGCCAAAACATCATCAATATAATCGGCGGTGCTGCGGCCCGGTTTTACACCTGGGATGAAGGCCCCGTTTCGCTTGAGATCTTCTGACATTTGGTTAGCATTGACCGAGAGAGAAGTGTAGAAATAGGTAAACACCACAATAAGCAAGGCCAAAACAATGTTATAAGTGACCCCTGTGTAATCAACAAAGGCCGCCATCACCCCGGCACTGAAATCGGAATCCGGGAAAAACTGAGCAATCGTTGTGGGAAGGAACATGATCGCTTGGGCAAAAATGATGGGCATCACCCCGGCAGCATTCACTTTGATGGGAACATGCTGGCGCTGACCCCCGTAAACACGGTTACCCACGACTCTTTTGGCAACTTGCAATGGGATTTTCCTGGTGCCTTGAACAAGGAGGATGGTTAGGCCCACTACGACCGCAAGCAAAGCAATTTCCACCAAGAAGGGAATCAAGCCACCCCCTCCAGAACCGGAACGGAATTGAAATTCGGCAATTAAGGCATCCGGAAGCTGCGCGATAATCCCCACCATGATGATCAGGGATGTACCGTTGCCAAGACCTTTGTCGGTGATTTTCTCGCCCAACCACATCACGAACATCGTCCCTGCGGTGAGCACAACCACGGTGGACAAGACGAACGACAAATCCAACGTATCGCCACTACGCAAAATAATGGCATCCAAGGATTGCGCTTTGAGGTTGATCAGAAAACCAAATGCCTGCGCTGCGGTCACGGCGATGGTGAGGTAACGGGTTATTTGGTTGATTTTGTTTCGACCGCTTTCACCCTCTTTCATCATTTTCTGAAAAGAAGGAATGACCATACCCATAAGCTGAACCACAATGGAGGCGGAGATATAGGGCATAATTCCCAAGGCAAAAATCGATGCCCTGGAAAAGGCACCACCCGCAAAAAGATCAATTAAGCCCGTCAAGCCTGCAGACCCCCCGGTTGGATTCATTTGTTCCAACATCACAGGATCAACCCCGGGTAACACCACATAGGAACCGAGTCGATATACGAGCAACAAACCGAAGGTCAAAAGGATCCTGTCCTTGAGTTCCTCGATTCGGAATATGTTCCTAATGGTCTGAATAAGTTTGTTCATGTCCTCAATTTTTTAGGCCCCTAAAGCACTAATAGAACCTCCTGCGGCCTCAATTCTGGATTTGGCTGATGCACTAAAGGCGTGGGCCTCTACTTGAATGGCTTTGTTCAATTCCCCGCGACCGAGAATCTTGATTCGGCTACCCCGTGATGCGCCAAAACCATGTTCAGCAAAGAAAGCTGGGTTCATCACCGTGGCTCCATGCTGGTCGCAAAGAGTTTGCAATTGGTCCAAATTCACCGCAATGTATTCCACACGGTTACGGCTTTTGAAGCCGAATTTGGGAACGCGTAACTTCAGCGGCATCTGACCACCTTCGAAACCAGGTTTTGACGAGTAACCCGTACGGGCCTGGGCGCCTTTGTGTCCTTTGGTGGAAGTACCCCCTCTACCGGAACCTTCGCCCCGACCAATGCGTTTGGTTTTGTGTACACTGCCTTCTGCAGGCATCAATTTGCTTAGGTCCATAATTAAATCTCCTCAATTTTGATCAAGTGTTGAACTTTGGCCAGCATGCCGAGCACCTGCGGGGTGCCCTCGTGACGGACCGATGTTTGATTCTTCTTCAGCCCCAATGCAATCAGGGTACGCTTTTGGCGTTCTGTACGACCAATTGCGCTTTTAACTTGGGTAATTTGGTAAGTTGCCATGGTCTGTAAAGGGATTAACCGTTGAAAACTTTGGAAATGGGAACAGAGCGCTGTTGAGAAACCGTATGCGGATCCCTCAAGGCTCCCAATGCAGCAATCGTAGCTTTGACCACATTGTGCGGGTTGGATGAGCCTTTGGATTTGGCAAGGACGTCGGTAATTCCGGCACTCTCCAACACGGCACGCATGGCACCACCGGCGATAACACCGGTACCGTGCGATGCAGGCTTAATGTAAACCAATCCACCACCGAATTTGCCTTCTGCATCATGGGGGATGGTGCCTTTGTAAACTGGAACTTTGATCAGCGATTTTTTGGCATCATCGATGCCTTTGGCGATGGCTTCTGAAACTTCTTTGGCTTTGCCGAGACCGTACCCTACGATACCTTGCTCATCGCCGACCACCACGATGGCCGAAAAGGAAAAAGTACGTCCCCCTTTGGTCACCTTGGCTACCCTTTGAACGGCAACCAAACGGTCTTTGAGTTCAATCTCGCTGGCTTTAACACGCCGAATATCTGTAGTTGACATAATTGTTTGTATAAAAAATTAAAATTGTAAACCCCCTTCACGTGCACCCTCTGCAAGGGCCTTGACCCTACCGTGGTACAAATAACCTCCACGATCAAAAACAACAGAGGTAACACCGGCTGCAAGGGCTTTTTCGGCCAACAATTTGCCAACAGCGGCGGATTGTTCAAGGCGACGAACCTTCATATCCCTCATCGACTTCTCACGGGTTGAAGCTGCAACCAAGGTGCGACCGTTCAAGTCATCGATAATCTGTGCATAGATTTCGGTATTGGAACGGAAAACAGATAAGCGGGGACGCTCCACAGTGCCCGCAATTTTTTTGCGGATTCCCCTGCGAATTCTGGAGCGGCGTTCGGTACGATCGTAGGCCATGAATGATATAGGATAGTGTTAGACGTTTGTAATTATTTTTTGGAGGCAGATTTACCGGCTTTCTTCCGAAGAATTTCGCCGACAAAACGAATACCCTTGCCTTTGTAGGGCTCTGGTGCACGCAGGGACCGAAGTTTCGCCGCAACCTGCCCTAGCAGTTCTTTGTCGTGACTGGTCAAGGTTACAATTGGATTCTTACCCTTTTCGGTTAGGGTAGTAAGCTTTACCTCCTGAGGGATTTGCATGATAATCTCGTGCGAATATCCCAAGGCGAGTTCCAACAATTGACCGTTGGCATTGGCGCGGTATCCCACACCGACCAGCTCTTGTTGGAGGGTGTACCCTTCGGAAACCCCTTTGACCATGTTGGCCAACAAGGCCCTGTACAAACCATGCAAAGCGCGATGGCGTTTGCTGTCCGTAGGACGCGTGAAGGTGGCAACACCGTCGGTGAGATCAAGCCGGATGTCCGGGTCCATTTGGCGAGAAAGCTCACCCTTGGGACCTTTCACCGTGACCAATTGGTGAGCCACCTGAACCTGAACCCCGGATGGGATGGCGAGTGGAAGTTTACCTATTCGTGACATGATATTATTCAGATAATGTTAAAACAAATAATCTGTGAATTAAGAAACGTAACAAAGAACCTCACCGCCAACATTGTGCCTGCGGGCTTCTTTGTCGGTCATGATGCCCTTGTTGGTGGACAAGATTGCAATCCCCAAACCGTTGATGACGCGAGGCATTTCCTCCACACCTTTGTAAGAACGAAGACCGGGACGACTTACCCGTGTTAATTCGCGGATGACCGGTTCCCCGGTTCCAGGGATGTATTTAAGGGCGATTTTGATATGACCCTGTGGTCCCTCGTCTTCAAACTTGTAGTTCGCGATATAGCCCTTGTCAAACAAGACCTTGGTAATGGCTTTCTTCATGTTGGAGGCAGGGATCTCGACGATGCGATGCCTGGCCTTCATGGCATTACGAAGGCGGGTTAAATAATCGGCAATTGGATCTGTCATGGTGTAATATCGATGAGGATGCTTTGGAGGTTTGTGGCCTTAATAAATTGAAAAAAATTACCAAGAAGATTTGGTCACGCCAGGAATAAGACCGGCAGAAGCCATTTTCCTGAACAACACCCTGGAGATTCCAAACTGGCGCATGAAACCGCGGGGACGACCCGAAATGCTGCAACGATTGTGCAAACGAACCGGCGATGCATTGCGTGGGAGTTTTTGAAGACCGATCACGTCACCTGCTTCTTTGAGGGCTTTACGCTTGGCGGCGTAGCGCTCAACTGCTTTGAGCCTCTTAACGTCTCTGGCTTTGATACCTTCTTTGGCCATGGTTAATTCTTTGAAGATTTGAATGGAAGACCCAACTCTGCAAGAAGCGCTTTGGCTTCTTCGTCATTGCGAGCGGTGGTCACGAAAGTGATGTGCATACCGTTGATCTTGTTGACTTTGTCAATATTGATCTCCGGGAAAATGATTTGTTCAGTGACGCCGAGGGTATAATTACCACGTCCGTCAAATCCTTTGGCGGGAATACCCTTGAAGTCGCGGACCCTGGGCAATGCCACAGCAACCAAACGGTCGAGGAACTCGTACATGCGCTCGTTGCGAAGGGTCACCTTGACCCCAATCGGCATTTTCTCGCGAAGTTTGAAATTCGAAATCGCTTTTCTTGACAAAGTGGAAACCGCTTTCTGACCGGTGATTTGAGTAATTTCCCCAATAGCGTTGTCGATAAGCTTCTTGTCGGATACGGCGGCGCCTACCCCTTGGTTAATGCAAATTTTGGTCAAGCGAGGAACTTCCATTACGTTCTTGTAACCGAACTTCTCCTTGAGGGCTGGGATCACCTCTTCGGCGTATTTGTTTTTGAGTCTTACGTGATAATTCATGAGGGAATAATTTCCTGATTGATTTTGGCAAAGCGAACGATTTCTCCAGCATCATTGAGCTTACGCCCAACACGGGTTGGCTTGGAGCCCACAAGGAGTTTGAGGTTCGAAATATGAATAGGGGCTTCTTTCTTGATGATACCACCGTTGGGCGAAGCCGCAGATGGCTTGGTATGACGGCTAACCAAATTGAGACCCTCCACCACGGCGCGGTTGGTTTCGCGCTTCATTTCGAGAATACGACCTTGCTTGCCTTTGCTATCTCCGGCAATAACCTGCACCATATCCCCCTTGCGGAGTTTGGGTTTGGCAACCGGTATTTCGTGTACTTTGGATTTTTTCATAACAATAGAATATTAAAGGACCTCAGGGGCCAAAGAAACGATTTTCATGAATTGCTTCTCACGCAGTTCCCTGGCTACCGGGCCAAAGATGCGGGTACCCCTCGGTTCGTCTTGGGCATTCAAGAGCACGACCGCGTTATCGTCGAAACGGATGTAGGACCCGTCCCTGCGGCGAACTTCCTTGGCGGTTCGGACAACGACAGCCTTGGAAACAGTTCCTTTCTTGGCATTCCCTGTGGGGATAGCCGATTTGATAGAAACCACAATCTTATCACCTACACTGGCATAGCGCTTGCCGGTGCCTCCAAGGACACGAATACAAAGCACTTCTTTGGCCCCGCTGTTGTCGGCTACTGCCAGTCTACTTTCCTGTTGTACCATGATGGATTATTGATGGTTAGGTGTTCTTAATTTGAATTACTTGGCTCTTTCAATGATTTCCACTAAACGCCAACACTTGTTTTTGCTAAGGGGGCGGGTTTCGACAATGCGGACCCTGTCACCCACATTGCATTCGTTTTGCTCATCGTGGGCCATAAACTTCCTGGAACTTTTCATGAACTTGTGGTACATGCTGTCTTTCACCTTTTTCTCTACAGAGATGGTGATGGACTTGTTCATTTTGTTGGAAACCACTACGCCAATTTTCTCTTTGCGTGCAGCACGTTGAACCGCCGTTGATGCAGCGGTTGTTGTAGGGGTAACGGCGGATTGATTATCTTCCATGGAGCAGATGATTAGGCGTTAGGGGTTTGGCGCAAACGGGCGTTGAGTTCGGTCATGGTTCTTGCGACTTCTCTACGGGTTTCGCGGATGCGCATTGGGTTTTCGACGGCTGAAACCACTTGGGTGAAGCGAAGCTTCTGAAGGGTGGCCTTTTCGTCCCGAACGCGTTCTTGCAATTCAGTAACGCTAAGGGATTTAAGATCTGTTTTTTTCATGAGTACAGCGAAAAATGATTCGGAGATCGAAGGATTTCTTACGTTGATGGATTAGGATTAAGCGCTCTTCGCTTCGGTTACGTAGTCGCGACGAACCACAAAGGAGGTGGAAACGGGGAGCTTTTGGGCCGCCAATCGAAGCGCTTCACGGGCTACATCCAAGGGAACCCCTTCGGCCTCGAAAATCAAAGTACCAGGCTTCACCACAGCCACCCAATATTCGGGGGATCCTTTACCCTTACCCATACGTACCTCGGCAGGCTTCTTGGTGATGGGTTTGTCCGGAAAAATACGTATCCAAACTTGACCCTCCCTCTTCATAAAGCGAGTGACCGCAATACGAGCGGATTCAATCTGACGCGAAGTGATCCACTTGGCCTCAAGGGATTTGAGTCCAAAGCTGCCGAAGGACAATTCGGCTCCTCGTGTAGCCATTCCATGCACCCTGCCTTTGTGGGTTTTGCGGAACTTGGTTCTTTTTGGTTGTAACATGGTTCTTAAATTACCAATTCACTTAGTTTCTGTTGCGACGATCCCCACCACGACCTTCGGAGCGACCCTCCCCACGTGGACCACGACGGTCTCTGCCCCCTGGACGATCACTGCGACCCCCTTGTTCGGAACGTGGAGCCCCGGAGCCGGCGCTTACACCTACATTGGGCGAAAGATCTCTTTTGCCGAATACTTCGCCGCGGCATATCCACACCTTAACGCCAATTTTGCCGTAAACGGTTTGGGCCTCTTTGAGCGCGTAATCAATATCTGCACGCAGCGTATGCAATGGAATACGACCTTCTTTGTATTGCTCCGTACGGGCAATTTCAGCTCCCCCCAAACGGCCAGAAACCATGACCTTGATTCCTTCGGCATTGAGACGCATAGTGCTCGCTAAGGCCATCTTCATGGCTCGACGGAAAGAAACCCTGCCCTCCAGTTGTCGGGCAATGTTTTCCGCAACCAACGCTGCTTCCAGCTCAGGTTTTTTGATTTCGTGGATATTGATTTGAATCTCTTTCTGGGTCAATTTCTTGATTTCCTCCTTGATTCGATCAACCTCTTGACCCTGCTTACCGATAATGATTCCTGGGCGGCTCGTGTGAATGGTGATGATAATCCGCTTCAGCGTTCGCTCCAAGACAAGCTTGGACACACCGCCGTTGTTGATACGGGCGTTGAGG
>RFMW01000130.1 GCA_009927485.1 Sphingobacteriia bacterium | reverse complement strand
TCCCGGTCACCGTATAGGTTCCATTGGCCATACCGGACATGGTGTAGGATCCAGTAGCGTCGGTAGCAGCAGTCATTAAGACAATATTGTTTGCATCCTTACACTGAACGGTTGAGTTGGTCATCGGAGTCTGGGCAGTGTTGTTGTACTTAAAGGTACCCGTTACTTGGTTTTGACCAACCGTATAAACCGTAACCGCATCCGTCGTTGTACAAACAGAGTCCGTAATCATAGCGACATAGGTGGTGGTAAAGCTGGGGGCCACTCGGAACACGGGACCCGTGCTTAGCACCGTGGTGGATCCTTGTACCATCCAAGCCACAGCAGCTGGGTTGCGCACACTCACCGCACCGCAGAACTGACGAGTACTGAAGGTCGGGTTCGGGGCAGATCCACCGTAACCAACGTTAGGGCCTGTGTAGATGACCATATTCGGGTCCACAAAGGTGTCAACTTGGGAAGCGTAGGTGGTATAAATCATCGTACCGCTGCATCCCACGAAGAAACCATAAACCGCTCCGGATGGCATGGCGAAATTCGCTGGCATAGGCACACCCACCAAATTGGTTGGGGTAAGGCTGGCATTGTTCGCAGTAACCGAGTACCCGCTTACAATCTGCGTCCAACCTGGGCTTGCAACGCTTGGAGGACCGCTGATAGGGGCTGTGCTGTACCAAACATCCACCGTAGTGGCGGAAGAACCGGAGATAGGTACCAAATGGAATCTATCGTAATCGCATTGCGAGCACGCAGGTTGAAAGTAACTCCACCTGAGCCGTTGCCGCCCTGTGTACTGGCACGCAGCATAGACGATGAAGCGAAGCCAGTGGTTGTCGCGCTCAATGTAGCAGTATCTCCGGGAGTTACCGTGGTATCGTTCCCTGCAAAAACCGTAAGGTAATTATCCGTGTAAGTGCGAGGCAAAGAAGTATCTACAAGGCTTGAAGCATCCAAAGCCGTAACGCGGTAACGAACAGGCACGTTAATGGAACCTGCAGGAACAGTACCTACCCAACGATCATTTGCAGCGCTGTAGGTCATTGGGGTTGAAGAATATCCCAGACCACTCAAATCGTATTGCAAATTCACTTGAGTCAAGGAAGCACC
>RFMW01000127.1 GCA_009927485.1 Sphingobacteriia bacterium | reverse complement strand
CACGGTCTATGTTGCAGGGCCTATTCCACAATCGTTTACCGCAACGATTAATTCAGGCATTCTGGACACAGCGTCAACTATGACCATTACCGTTACGAATTTATTGGATTTGTCCGTGGGCGGCACCTATGCGTTGTCAGGCTCTTTGGTGGCTTCTACAGACGGTAATACCGCGAACAATGCCGCAACCGGAACTACCGTGGTACAGGTTGCCTATCCCAGTCCATTCGTCGAAAATTTCAATTCAGGTACGACCGTTCCTGCAGGTTTCACCACCAACATGTCCCGCAATGCGACTGCAGGGGTTGGTCAAAGTGCTTGCCTCCGTTATAATGTGTACAGTACGTTGATTGCCAACATGGACGGCCCGCTGGTCGGCCCTTTGGTGGCCGGTGACGCGCTTCGGTTTGAATACAAAGTAACCGCTTGGTCCGGTTGGACTTGGCCCGGTACGGCGGTGGCGCTGGGTGCAGGCGATACCATCAAGATTTTCCTTTCTTCGGATTGCGGTTTGAATTACACGCTGGCAGACATTATTACTTCAGCGAATCATGCTACCGGCAACAGCTATTCCCGTTACACCGTACCCTTGCCTTCTTCCATGGCAGGTGGATTCGTCAAGGTTCGTCTCAACTTCAAACAGGCCAGCGGTATTGATGTGTACTTCGATGTGGACAATTTCCAAATTGTTCAACCTCCTGCCGTGGATATGGGTGTTGTGGCCATTACTTCACCCAGCGATGGTTGTGGTTTGAGCGCCAGTTCCGTGGTAGGAGTTCGAGTTAAGAACTTTGGAGCGGCTGCACAGTCCAATATTCCGGTTTACTATTCAGTGAACGGGGGTAATGCCGTCAACGAGGTAATCCCCGGTCCGGTCAATCCCGGCGATACCTTGACCTATTATTTTGCAACCACAGCCAATTTGGCGGTAGCAGGTCCGTACAATTTTGCTGCAGCAACGGCTTCCTCAGGCGATGCGGATCCTTCCAACGACGGGTCCAATCGTTTGGTTACTTCGTATTTGTTGGTCAATCAGTTCCCTTATTCCCAGAATTTTGAGAATGGTCCTGCCGGATGGACGGTGGGTGGTTCCAACTCTTCTTGGGCACTGGGTGCCCCTGCCGGTACGGTTATCAATGCAGCGGGTGGTGGTACAGCCTCATGGGTAACCAACCTTGCGGGTAACTACAACGCA
>RFMW01000146.1 GCA_009927485.1 Sphingobacteriia bacterium | reverse complement strand
TGTTATTTTGTACAACGACACCACTTCACCTGCTTCGGGTACTCGTCATACCTTCAATGTATCGGTGCCCGGTGTTTCGTTTAGTTCCTTGACTTTCGCCAGGGCCAATATCGGTTCCACAACCTCTGCAGCTATTAACCTGAACACGGGGGCCCACAATGCCTCCGTGACCGGTTGCGTATTCAACGATTTGCTCGGCACATCCAACTTCGCTAGCAATGCCATCCGTATGGGTGATTGCAACGGCGTGAGCATTATTGGTAATCAATTCAATGACTTCTATTATTCCATTTATCAGAGCGGTAATAGCGGTACGGTTGGGTCGGCTTACTCTACCGGCTTACAGGTTATTTCCAATACCATCAATCGTTGTCGGTATTACGGCATTTATCTGATTAGCGTCAGTAACTGTTTGATTCAAAACAACTTACTAGATCAGATGCATCCAACGGCAACTTTTGGGTACGGTATTTATTTCAGCCGTTGTTACAAAGCCACGGTTTCCGAAAATACCATTCAAGGTGTATTGCCAATTTACCCGATTTATTTCTCTAATTTCAACGGAGATCCTTCGAATAAAAACCGCGTTGTCAACAACGTCATCTCTGGAACGAATATCACCGCGACAGCGACCCATTACCCAATTTATTTCAGTGCCTCCTATTCGGCGACCGCTACGAATCCAAGCAACTCCCGCGATTATGCGGATGTGGCCCACAATACGGTGAATTATGTGGTCAGCAGCACCACTACGAGCGCTTACGGTCTTTTGTATGTGGTTGGTTCATCCACGCCAGCAAACAACGCTATTATCGGTGTTTACAACAACATCTTTTACGCCAAGGCAGGTGCAGGCGCCACCCTACCTACAGGAATTCGCGGGATTTATATTTCCACGACACAGGCCAGGGACTCCATCCAATCCAATTACAACAATATTCGTTTGGAGGATAATGCAGGTGCACCTGCGGCTCGGCCTTTGGTTGGTGTAACAACAACCGCATCAACCAACTACAGCACATTAGCGGCTTGGACTACAGCCTCCGGTCGCGATGCCAATTCGGTGAGCATTTCCCCCAATTTTGCGTCGGTGCTCAATGCCATTCCTTCGGCCCAAGCCATGGACAACCTAGGCACACCGCTGACCTATGTGACCATAGACCGTACCGGTGCCTCTCGTAACCCTGTGACTCCTGATTTGGGTGCCTACGAGTACACACCTTCAAGTATTGACTTGGCGCTTGCCGGCCTGAATGCAGCCGCTGCTTGCCCCGCTGGT
>RFMW01000013.1 GCA_009927485.1 Sphingobacteriia bacterium | reverse complement strand
GCGGGGATTGACTTGATTTATCAAAGAGGGTTGATAGTTGTTTCCCGTGGTTGAAGACAACCCAATTCCTTCAGAGAGAGAAATCCCAAAAAATCATTGAATACCTCAATAAAAGGTATACCCACAATTAAATTTCCAAAATCCTCCAATGTTCACCCTCAACAGTTCAGAAGGTTAAAGGGATGGTTGATTCTTAGTGCATGTTGCGAACATTAGTCTTTTAAACAGCGAACCGAAAAGCCGTCGGCACGGGTGCCGTTGCTGCGGTTGACGTCGCTGTAGTCGTAGTTCAGGAAGCGATACCAGGCATTGGACGCAGACGAGACGGAAGAGGACCACCAACATCCGAAGTCGGACATGATGTCGAAAACTCCGAGGCTGTTGCGAAGGCCGCTCGGCGGGGCAGTGAAGCCAGAGGAATTAGTCGCTCCCGTATTCGGTGAATTCCAGCCACCTGGGGTGGGTTGCATCGCTGTGCTCTTCAAGGCTCCTCCTGCTGTGCTACTCTGCCAACAATTAACACATACCGTGTCTGCATTAGAGTCGAGGTATTTCACCAAAAGGTTCCACTCTACATCCGATGGAACATGCCACCCTGTTGGACATAATCCCCTTGAATCGTTCACAGTGTACCAATTGTAGAGCTTGCCGTACAAAGCGTCATTCACAGGGTCGTTGTTGTATATGGCATACGCCCCAGATGTAGTTGAACTCCATTGAGCACCCGAAAGCCCCGTCGGAATATTATCCCCGTTCCTGTACTTGCTCACCTTCAAATTACTCTGCGTCCAACACTGAGTGCCGATTTGAACAGTGTTGTAGACATTCCCATCGATATCAGTGACCGTTGGTGTACCAGGACATCGTAGACCAGGAAGTGATGCAGTGGTCGTAAAACTCACCTCATTCCCATACACCACCACCCCGTTGGAATTCTTGGCATAACTCCGAGCATAATACGTCGTAGAAGAAATCAAACCCCTCAAAACCGCATTGAACGAACCAATACCCGAACCATCCTCGGTTCTTTGGTTTCCCATATTAGGATTCGGCGATGTGGAATAACAAACA
>RFMW01000248.1 GCA_009927485.1 Sphingobacteriia bacterium | reverse complement strand
CCGTGGGTTCGAATCCCATCAGCCACCCTGGTCAAGGTTTATGAGGAGTTCGACAAAGCCTAAGCTTTCTTAGTCCGGAATTTTAACCTGAACAATTTCCAGGCTTTGGCCGCGTATGATGTAGCCCATATCAAAGCAGCAATAGGTGGGTTGACCTTCTCTAACTCCTTCCATATGGGTTAGGTATTTGAATTGATAACCCCGCTGTTGCAGCGACTCAAAGGGCAAGGTTTGGCCTTCCGCGGTTAGTTTGCGGCACTCCATTAAGATTTTTCGGTTTTTGCGTAACACATCGTGGATTCTTTTGATTTTCAGATCACCTGCCCCCAGGTTTTGGTGGTAGTGAATGTTGCGGCAATAATCGTCGCAAAACTTTTTGTCACTTCGCCCTTCAAGAGGGTTGTGGCAGAGCAGGCAGGTTCTTTTGGTCATAAGAGTTGATAAACGCAAACCTACGACAAGGGGTTTGAGCTCTTCGGACCTTTGTTTTTGTTCTTTCTTCATTCACCCTTTAAACCAAAATTGTATGGGAAACATTCGTAATCAAGTCCGTTTAATCGGCAACCTGGGTCGGGATCCTGAATTCAGGGAAATCAGCAGCGGTCGCAAAATGGCGCGTTTCAGCCTCGCCACCAACGACTATTATTACGGCGATCAAGGCGAGAAAATTGCCGAAACCCAATGGCATCAACTTGTGGCTTGGGGTAAATTGGCCGAGGTTAGCGAGAGACTCCTCCACAAGGGCTCAGAACTGGTGGTGGATGGCAAACTCAATACCCGATCCTACACGGACAAAGAGGGAAACCGTCGTTCCTACACCGAAGTGGTGGTTCTGGAAATGGCTTTGATGGATCGTAAAGCCTCCTCAGGAGAAACCCCTAGGGATTCGGAGGAATTCGAAGAGTCCGAGGAGCAAGCCTCGGTTTGAGCGAAGGAGAAAGGGGAGGGCAAGGCTACCGTACGATCACGAAGCGACCGTTATACACCCTGTCTTGATCGAGGTCGGTCACATTGAATAAGTAGATTCCGGCTTGTATACTTTGCTTGCTATCCGATAACAAATCCCAGGCATGTTCCCCACCGGCCAAACGGGTTTGGGTTGGATCGGGTGCGTATTCGCTATACCACTGGGCGTTGCTACCGTTGTAATCTTCGCTTTGGTCGTGTTGCAAGATGGCTACGGGATCACCTGCCAGGGTGAACACCTTGATCACGCAACGGGCAGGAAGACCATGAAAGTAAATTTTTCGTGAACGTGCATTGCTGCCGTCCCAGGCGGCTCCTATTCGGTATGGGTTGGGATAAACGCCCACTTGCAGATCACGGTTGAGGGTATCCGCGGGATTCCCGGGGAATAAACGCATCAACGAAGAGGCCTTGGAGCTTTCGAGCGATTCAAGGCCCACTTCGTTGTTGCCGCGATCAAAGGCGGTCAGCACACAGAGGTATTGCCACCCCGCTAACAAATTCCCCAAACGGTACTTGTAGCGGTAGGCGGTGGTGTCCCCTTCAAAATACCTGGGGTTTTGGAGCCGCACTGCTTCGAATCCGTTGTTGTAACCAACGGAGTTCCCAGCAGAGTCCCATTGGCCGATGAGGTTCATGCGGGATACCGCGTCCGGGAAACGATCATCACCCGGTTTGCTGAGGTATAATTTGTATCCTTCAAAATCCTTTTCTTTGGTGATGGGGTCCACCGAACGCTCGGCTCGATCATCCCAATAGATTTCGATACCATTTGGGGTGAATTCAGACCTGAAGGTGGGTCGATTGGGGGGCTCGGGTAGAACAAAGCGATCCAAAACCGAGTTCCCGTTCAAATCCTCTGTTGAATCAAGGATGCCGTTGGCATTGAGGTCTTCGCCAAGGAAAGTACGTTGTGCCCAGCCCAGATTTTTGCGTAAATCGGTCCTTGCCCAATAGGAATCCGGACTTTGATCGCTGCGCCTTGGTGCGCAGACCATGGCCACATAATAGGTTAAGGTCTGCCCGCTATCGATACGGTCAAAGGGTCCGGATCCAAGGAGTTGTACCCTGTTGCCTGGGGTATTCAAATTGGCTGAGGGACCGAAATTTCCTCGGTTGCGTAGGCGATCGTACCGCTGCAGATCCGAGGTTGGGGCAGCCTGGTTGTAAATCCAATAATTGGGATTGACCTTGAACCCCGGGGAAGAGGAGGCCAGGGGGTGATAAAATTTGCCATTGAGTTCAGCACCAAGGTATTGGATGGCTCCGTAGGAATTTGCAAAGCCGGCGTCATCCCCTGTAACATGGAACGCATAGATGGCCTGCAGGCTGTCTTCTTGACCCACCGATCCTTTGTTGAAAAAAGCACCGCCACGGTCGTTGGTCACATTCACATTGCGAACCACCAAGTCGCTCCATATCCCGGTGTACATGGAATCCCAGGGGAGGGGCCCCATGTTGGTGATTTTGTATTGAAGGACCACGAAGTAGTCGGCAAAGGGAAAATTCCAAGCCAAACTGTTCAGCCGAACCTTGGCCTGCAAGGGAAGCAAATGGTTGGCGATTGGCTGGCCAGATCCGGGAACATAAGTCAACGAATCGGTGAAATGCAGTTCAAATTCCTGGTGCGCCAAGGCGGTCAACGAGTAGTTGGCATTGCCTGGCAAGCTTGATTTTTCCAAAACCGGCCAACCCGGCAAAGGGCTGAATTCAAAACCTGCCTTTCCTGCGGCGTATCCCGATGCATCATCCAAAGAGGAGGTGGAAACTGAGAGCTGTCCTCCCCGATAAGCCCCTAGCCAGAGGCCTGCTTCGAAAAGGTGCTCTACCCCAGAATTCAGGGGATATTCCATGGATGGGAGGCCTTGCGGTTCGTTACGCACGTTGGGTCGACCAATAGTGCCTGCATTGGTAAGGTGCAGGCCGATTTGTCCGACTTGAACACTTTTTTCTTCAAATTGACCCAATGCAATGCAGGGCAAGAGCAACAAGATCAAAAGGTACAAGAAGCGGTAGGGCATATGGTCAAGGCTGAGCGTTAAAATTACTTGCATTTAAGGCAAGGTACCTCTCAAGGTAGGCTTTGCTTTCATGAGGTCCGCATTGGATAAGCAAATCCAGGACAGAAAGTCCGGGAACAAAATGGGTTTGCGCTTCAAATTGCTGGTAATATCCTGGGGTTTTCCAGTGAACTTCTTTGAGGAGGAGGACCCAAGGTTGGGACAAAGGGCGCAAAACCGCTGACTCTGTGATTTGAACGTCAAGGGCAAGGCGTTGGATCAACCAGGCCAGGACTTTCAAGTTGTAATGCATCAACAGTTCCCCGGTCTCCAAAATCAGCTTGCTCAGGTCATCTTCCAGGTATTCAAAGAAAGGGGCTCTGCGGTAAGCATTTTGGATGCTACGCCAATGGGTCTTGGCCCATCCTCCCCCGGATCTGCCTTGTTCCGTTGCGAAACGAACATTTCCCAAGGGTTGATGGTGGGAGCGCCCACCATGGATGGGGAGGCTGATCATGATCGCGCCTTGGGAGTCCGCCAAGCGATAACGGTTCATGCCGGTAGCTTTGGCAAAGGGCATATCCGAATCAAAGCAGACCCTGCCGCTGTGCATTATTTTTGCCATATAAGGCAAATCAGGCCAGCAATGCAAAGGCATAGGGTATTTTGTAGGCTGGTTCACGAGAATCCTTCTGGAAAATGGCAAAACTACTGCAAGCCCTTTGGTTCATCGTCGTCTGCATGCCGACGCTTTACGGCATGGAATTGGTCTGTGTTCCTACGCAATGGCGTCATCCGGAATCCGGACCCTATGTAGATTTGACCCTGTATTTGCGTCCTGCCCAACCCAAAATACCGGTCGATGACCTGGGCGGGAGTAATCCAAGGGCGGATGATGCGGTGCGGATCGAAATCATGATTTACGACCAA
>RFMW01000173.1 GCA_009927485.1 Sphingobacteriia bacterium | reverse complement strand
TCCATGGCCGGGGCTACGCTACAGGGCAGCGTGCCGACAGAACCGTTGCCAACAACAATTGTTGCAGGTTCCGCTGGCCATGGCCGCCAGGGTATTGGCGGTGCAAGGGGCTACCAAAATCAAATCGGCCCACAGACCAAGTGCAACATGGTTGACCCATTCACCTTCCTTGTTTTGCACAAGATCGGTGTACACGGGCCTTCCGCTTAGGGTACTGAGCGTGAGTGGTGTTACAAATTCATGGGCTGAAGGGGTCAAAACGACTTGCACTTCAGCGCCTGAACGTACCAACTCACGAACCAACCCACAAATTTGTAAGCAGCAATGCTGCTGCTAATGCCTATCAGAACTTTCTTGCCGGCAGGCATTGTTCAGCTTTTAGGCTTTTTTGTTCTTGGAGTCGTTTCGGTAATAAATTTTACCTTGTTTGAACTCTTCAATCGCCTGCAATGTTGGTTTGGCCATGCGCTCGTATTGACGAGAAATTTCGATTTGCTCCCGATTCTCATAGACTTCTTCGAGAGTATCCGCCGGGGTTGCAAATTCGGCCAATTTGGAGTTTAACTCTTCCTTGACTTTGGAGGCAATTTGGTTGCTTCGCTTGGCAATGACTGCAACGGCTTCATAGACGTTGCCGGTACTTTGTTCCAAGTCGCGAAGACTACGGGTGATGGTGTTGTTGGGTTGTGTCATGACGTGTATTTAATCAGGTTATTAATTCGATGCGGGTTAATTAAGTTGTTGGGGCTTTGGTGAGGTAGGCTTTGGCTTCCAGGGCCATAGCACGACTTTGGGCCATGTAAACGGAATTAGGAAATTCTTCTTCCAATGCTTCTTGGGCCAAGATGACTTGTTCGAATCGATTGGCTTTTTTGGATTCAATGCTGTTGGAGGCTAATTTGTAATAGGACTCAATTATCAGCCATTTGATTTTTTCACGGTCGGCCAGGTCCGGGTATTCGACCAGCAATTGCTTCAGGCTGACCGCAGAAGCCCGGTAATCTTCCATACGGTAAAACAACATAGCGGCTTCGTAGGCTTTTAGCCTCATTTTGTCGCGGAGTTGTTCGATAATGAAATTGCATTGATCCACCCTGGGGCTGTTGGGATGTTTGTTCACAAAGAGTTGCAGGCCCTCGATGGCTTTGATGGAATTGGACTGATCCAAGGCATAGGTTGGCGAATCCATGTACATGCAATAGGCGTACATGAAATCCATTTCTTCAACTTTGGGACTGGACGGGAACAGCTGGTTAAACTGCTTGAAATGGTATGCCGCGGTGAGGTAAGCTCCCATTTGAAAATCGCAATAGGCGTAGTAATAGTAAATAGACTCGGATAATTCAGAGCCTCGATAGGCCGATACCAATTCTTCGAGCAAGGGTTGGGCTTTGAAATATTCACCTTGGAGATAAAACTCTTTGGCTTTCCCGTATTTGAAGGTTAAATTAGGGTTCTTGAGAATTTTGTTGTAGGAGTCACAAGAAAGCAAAGCCATGGTGAGCAGACAGGCCAATACCGACCGCGTCCCGAAAAAGCCCATGAAGGGCTTGCGCATTAGAAAATGGTGGGCAACAGGCATGGATGAGGAAGGAAGGAGCAAATTTACTTAATTTAGAGGCAATTAAGCGTATTTTACGGTAAACAACCTTTAATTATTGAACAACCCTTCAACGAGCAATCACTAAATTTGGTACCTAATGGACCTTTGGCATAAACTCGAAAAACGCCCCGGACCCTTGGGTCAGCATGCAAAAGAATCGGAGGGCTATTATATGTTCCCCAAATTGGAGGGCGAAATCGGCCCTCGAATGCGTTTCAGAGGTCGCGAAAACCTGGTTTGGAGCTTGAACAATTACCTCGGCCTTGCCAATCACCCTGAAGTAAGGCAAGCCGATGCCGAGGCAACTGCACAATACGGCCTGGCCTGGCCCATGGGGGCCCGTATGATGTCGGGGAATTCCGATGCGCACGAGCAATTGGAGTCTGAATTGGCGGCTTACACCGGGTACGAGGCGGGGCTCTTGGTGAATTATGGCTACCAGGCCATGGTTTCGGCTATCGATGCCCTGGTGGATCGTCACGATATCATCGTTTACGATGCGGAATCGCATGCCTGCATTTTAGACGGGGTTCGATTGCATGCCGGCAAGCGCTTTGTTTATCGCCACAACGACATCGAAAGCCTGCGTACCCAATTGCAGCGGGCCACCAAGTTGCTGGCGGAACAAGGAGGCTTAGGGGCCATTTTGGTCATTACCGAAGGGGTTTTTGGGATGACCGGGGCCATGGGAGCTCTCCAGGAGGTGGTTGCCTTGAAGGAATCTTTTGAATTCCGGTTGTTGGTGGATGATGCCCATGGCTTTGGGGTGATGGGCCCTCACGGAGAAGGTACCCCTGCTCATTTGGGGGTCGGGGGCGGTGTGGACTTGTATTTTGGAACCTTTGCCAAGGCTATGGCCTCTGTTGGGGGCTTCTTGGCAGGTTCGGAAGGGGTCATTCGTCACCTGCGATACAATATGCGGTCGCAGATCTTTGCAAAATCCTTGCCGATGCCCATCGTGAAAGGAGCCTTAAAGCGTTTGGAATTGATGCGTAACAGGCCGGAATATCGTCAAAAATTATGGGCTGTGGTCAATGCCTTGCAGTCCGGGCTCAAATCCAGGGGCTTCAATTTGGGCCAAACACAATCACCTGTGACCCCGGTCATTTTGAACGGGACTTTGGGAGAGGCGACCGCGCTTGTGGTGGAATTGCGTGAGAAATGGGGGATTTTTTGCTCTGTGGTGGTCTATCCCGTGGTTCCCAAGGGCGTCATTTTGTTGCGACTCATCCCTACAGCGGACCATTCCATGGCCGATGTGGAGTACACCTTGGAGGCTTTTTCGGCCATTGCAGCCAATTTGGCAGCGGGGGCCTACCAAAACGATGGAATTGTGGTGGTATGAAGGTGGACCCGTGGGGCGTCATGGGAATAAATTTTTTTGTTAAAAGGGTATTGTTGCATTAATGATTTGATTATCTTAGACCTAATTAAACATTAGCCTATGAATCCTTACCAGTCCCTCTTGAATGCCGTCCTCGAAATGGAGAAAGATTTCGAGAAATTTTACGACAAAAGCAATGCAGCGGCCGGCACCAGGGTGCGCAAAGGTTTGCAAAATCTGAAGGCCAAGGCCCAGGAATTGCGTTTGGACGTGCAGTCCAAGAAAACCGCCTAAGGTTCCGATTTTTGGGGAGGGGGAGGGTATCTTCGTGCCCTCAACAGGCTTGGCATACACGGATCAATTCGATAAGAAGGATCGCTCCATGGGGTTCCTGGAGCATCTTGATGCCCTGAGGGCCCATTTGTGGCGTTCGGTATTGGTCTTGTTCGTGGCGGTCCTGTTTCTTTTTAGTCAAAAAACCTGGGTTTTTGATGTGGTCTTGCTTGGACCCAAGCGCCCGGACTTCATAACCTACCGTTGGGTTTGTGATCTGGGGGAATTTTGGGGTCAGGGTCGCGCGTGGTGCGTGGAGGCCCTGCCCTTGCAGTTGGTTAATTTGGATTTGACGGGCCAACTTATGCAGCATTTCTACGTATCCATCGTGGGGGCTGTGGTTTTGATTTTCCCTTATTTGGTATGGGAAATTTGGCGATTTGTTTCGCCTGCGCTTAGGGATCGCGAGTTTTATGCCGCTAGGAATTTAATTGCGGCGGTGATTGCTTTGTTTTATGCGGGTTGCGCTTTTGGATACTTGATCCTCAGCCCCATGAGCATCCTTTTCCTTAGCCAATATTCGGTGAGTGCCGAGGTGGTCAATACCATTGCTTTGGGTTCTTATTTGTCTACGCTTACGATGATGGTCTTGTCCGCCGGATTGATTTTTGAATTGCCCGTATTGGCCTATTTTTTGGGAATGGTGGGGTTAATTTCTGCCCCGTGGATGAGGGCTAATCGGCGCTATGCGATTGTTATCAATTTGTTCCTTGCTGCCGCGTTGACACCATCGGATGTAGGCGGGATGTTGATCCTCGCTTTGCCCATGATTATGTTGTACGAAATGTCCATTTGGGTCGTGGCCAAGTCCTCCATGAGGACCTGAACCGTACCTTTGCACCATGTCAACCGCTCATCCAACCCTGTTGATCGGATCGGATCATGCGGGCTTCCTCTTGAAGGAATATTTGCGGGGTCAACTTTCGAACAGCCATACCACGGTTGATGTAGGCTGTTATAGCGAAGACTCGGTGGATTATCCTCGAATTGCCACTGCGCTCTCTTTGGGGCTTCTTCAGCATGTTCACTCCGCTTTGGGTATCCTCTTGTGTGGATCCGGTAACGGGGTATGCATGAGTGCAAACAGATTCCATGGAATTCGGGCGGCTTTGTGTTGGAATGTCGAAATCGCTACCTTGGCAAGGTTGCATAACAACGCCAATGTGCTCTGCCTTCCTGCTCGTTTCTTAGGCCAAGAAGAGGCATGGAATATCGTGCAGGCTTTTTTGGAAACCCCTTTCGAAGGGGGGCGGCATTTGAGAAGAATTGAACTTATCGAAAACGTAAACTCAATCGAAGGTCCATAAAATGTCAGGAACTTTGACCAAGGCCCAAAAATTTGAGGCGGTTACCTCCGCCAAAGGCTTCGACCAAGATCATCGGCGAAAAATTAATTTCAACATGGGGCGGTATCAACAAGCCGTTTCCAAAGGGGTTGAAGATTATCGTGATTTGGAACTGGCAAGAGACAGGGCCGCCGAAATTCGATGGAGGGCGATAGAGCATTTAGAAGCTAATTTATTGCGTTTTGAATCTGCGGCTCGAGATAACGGGGTCAAGGTGGTTTGGGCTGATGACGCTACGCAAGCTTTGGACGCTGTGCTGGAGGTCTTGCGTCGTCACCGTACCAAGCTCGTAGTGAAATCCAAATCCATGGTCACCGAAGAAATTCATTTGAACAGGGGACTGGAGAAGAACGGGATACGCGTAGTCGAAACAGACTTGGGCGAATACATACAACAACTGGACGAAGAACCACCCTACCATATCGTTACACCGGCGATGCACAAGTCCAAGGAAGATGTAGCGGCCTTGTTTCACCGCAAATTAGGAACGGACCCGCATGCGAGCCCCGAAGCCTTGACACTGCACGCCAGGAATTTGTTACGCGATCAATACTTGGAAGCGGGGGTGGGTATTACGGGTGCTAATTTTCTCCTGGCTGATACAGGCGGTGTTGGGGTTACCGAAAACGAAGGCAATGCACGGATGAGTACCACGTTTGTGAAATCCCATATCGTGATTGCCGGAATCGAAAAGGTGATTGAATCTTCGGAGGATTTGGATTTGATGTGGCCATTGTTGGCCTCCAGAGGGACAGGGCAGCAAATGACGGCCTATAACACTGTATTTCATGGACCGCGTCGAAATTCTGAAGCCGACGGGCCCTCGGAGATGGTGGTCATCCTCCTGGATAACGGCCGCACCCGCTTGTTGGCAGATCCCGCCATGCGTCAATCCTTGCATTGTATACGTTGCGGGGCCTGTCTCAATGCTTGCCCGATCTACAAGAATATCGGAGGTCACAGCTACGACGCTACCTATTCAGGACCCATTGGCAAAGTCATCAGCCCTCATTTGCTCCCCTTTTCGGATTTTCAGCATCTGAGCCAAGCCAGTACGTTGTGCGGAAATTGCACCGAGGTTTGCCCGGTTCGGATACCCTTGCACCAACTTATTTTGGCCAACCGCCAACAAGCCGCGAACGATCCTCAAGTGCATTCGGCAACCTCAATGCAGCGTCTGCTATGGAAGGGATGGGCCAGGGCCATGCAACATAGGCCCCTGCTGGACTTGGTGGGTTCTCGGACCAAAGCCTGGTTCATTCGTAACTTTTTTGCTACAGCCTGGGGTCATCGTCGCCACTTACCTTCTCCGGCACCCAAGTCTTTTCTGCAGCAATGGGCTGAGCGAAAATCAGGGTAGCAACCTGCACTTTCATGCCCTTTGAACCTTAACGAACGAATCCTATGAAATGGTTTACGAAATCATCTGCAAGCCTCCAGCCATCCTCTATCGATGCCCAATCGGTTATTCGTTTTGACCGTTCAGGCTATTCTGATGAGGAATTGTTGGAACTTTATCAAGCGATCTTGTTGCCCAGGATGATTGAAGAGAAAATGTTAATTCTACTTCGGCAAGGGAAGGTCTCCAAATGGTTTTCGGGAATTGGCCAAGAAGCCATCGCCGTGGGTTGCACCAAGGCGTTGAGGGCAGACGAATTCATTTTCCCTCTCCATCGAAATTTGGGGGTCTTCACATCGCGTGGCATGGAATTGCCAAGGTTATTTGCCCAATTGCAAGGAAAATCTTCCGGGTATAGCCAAGGTCGCGAAAGGTCCTTTCATTTTGGTAGCAAAGAACATGCCATTGTGGGCATGATATCGCATTTAGGACCTCAATTGACCTTGGCCAACGGTACGGCCTTAAGCCATGTGCTGGATGGTAAACCGGGGGTTAGTCTGGCTTTCAGCGGTGATGGCGGAACCTCCGAAGGTGATTTCCATGAGGCGCTCAATGTCGCCGCCGTGTGGAGCTTGCCGGTCATCTTTGTGATTGAAAACAACGGCTACGGTTTGTCCACCCCTTCCGACGAACAATTTCGGTGTAAGCAGTTCATAGACAAGGGAATAGGATATGGAATGAAGGCTATCCGCATTGACGGTAACAACATTTTGGAGGTGCATCGTACAATCAAAGAAGAGGCCGAGAAAATGCGCCTACAACCTGCACCGTTGTTGCTGGAATGCATGACCTTCAGGATGCGTGGGCATGAAGAGGCCTCCGGAATTAAATACGTGCCCAAAGATTTGTTGGAACAATGGGCTTTGAAGGATCC
>RFMW01000090.1 GCA_009927485.1 Sphingobacteriia bacterium | reverse complement strand
AGGGTTCGGCGGAATTACGCTTTGCCGTGAATTCCAACTACATCAACAACCCCAACATGAATATTCAACAAAGGCGAATGACCAATTTCGACTTTGACATGAATATTCAAATGAATGTGGTTGGTTCCATCGGCGAAAAGGTCCGCTTCAATACGGCGCAGAACACGCAGGCGGTATTCAATTTCGAGAACATGATGAAGCTCGAACATACCGGGGAAGAGGATGAAATTTTCAAAAAAATAGAGCTCGGCAATGTCAACCTTCCTCTTCGAAGCGGGCTGATTCAGGGTAGCCAGAGCCTTTTTGGGATCAAATCCGAAATGCAATTTGGGGACCTGCGGGTTAATGCGGTTCTGGCCCAACAAAGGGGTCAAAACCAACAAATCCAAGTTCAAGGCGGTGCACAAACCACAAGATTCTCGATACCGGTGGACCAATACGATGTCAATCGGCATTTCTTCTTGTCCAATTTCTTCCGCGAACAATACAACCAGGCCATGGCCACACCTCCCATTGTTCGATCCAGCGTCATTGTGACCCGGGTCGAGGTTTGGATCACAAACCGTAACAATATTAACAGCGATTTGAGGGATGTGGCGGCCTTCATGGATTTGGCGGAACCCAGACCCCACAATCCTATCATTCAATCGACCCCGGGATCATTTTTTCCTCGAAACGAGGCCAATGGTCTGTACGGTGCGCTGGTTGCCAATGCACAAGCGGGGGCTCGCAAAATCAACTCCATCTTTGATGTGCTCGAAAACACAGCCCCCTTTGATTCTTTGGCTCCGGCAAGGGATTACGAGGTCCTGTTTGCCCGCAGATTGCAACCGAACCAGTATTCTTTTCATCCCCTTCTGGGCTATGTTTCGCTGAACACGACCCTGAACAATGACGAGGTGCTTGCGGTGGCCTACGAATACAGCGTCAACGGGGAAATCTACAGGGTAGGGGAGTTTTCGCAAGAAGTCCCCAGTGAGCAGACCGATCCTACCGTGCTCTTCTTGAAGCTCCTCAAAGGCACCGCCATTCGGACGGATTTGCCAACCTGGGATTTGATGATGAAAAACATTTATTCGCTGAATGCTTTTCAATTATCGAACCAGAATTTTAGGCTGGATATCGTTTATACCGATGTCCTCAACGGTAACAAAAATTTCATTCCTGAAGGAAGCCTCGCGGGTCAACAATTGATCACCGTCCTGGGGCTGGATCAACTCAATACCCAATTGGAACCGCAACCGGACGGTATCTTTGATTTTGTCAACAACCTCACGGTGGATCAGGCCAGGGGTCGCATCATTTTTCCTCGGGTGGAGCCCTTTGGACAGGACCTGAACGCCGCCTTTGATGCCGCCGGAAACACCCCTTCGGAAATCAAAAGCAAGTATGTTTTCAGGCCGCTGTACGATAGTACCAGGGCATGGGCCCAACAATTTCCGGAATTGAACCGATTCCGCCTGGTGGGGCAATACCAATCGGCCTCGGGGAGTGAGATATCGCTGGGCGCTACCAATGTTCCTCAAGGTTCGGTACGCGTGACGGCGGGGGGCCGTTTGCTGAGCGAGGGTCAAGACTATACGGTGGATTACATGATGGGTAAAGTCCGAATCATCAACTCCAGCTTGCTTTCGTCGGCAGAACCTATCCAAGTTGCGTTCGAGAACAACCCCATTTTCCAGGCCAACCAACGAAACATGATGGGGGCACGCTTGGACTACCGCCTCAACAAACGCATTAACCTGGGTGGAACCTTTGTGCGCATGGTGGAAAGACCCATTACCCAAAAGGTGAACCAAGGGGAAGAGCCTGTTTCGAACAATATCCTGGGAGCGGATATCAGCATGCAACAGGACAGCCGTTTCATCACCCGCGTTCTGAATTTGTTGCCCTTGTACCGCAGCGATGAGGTCTCGAATTTTCAACTCAATGCGGAAGTTGCCCATTTGCTGCCCGGTAATTCCGCGGTCTTGGGTGCGGCGGGGGTTTCGTACATTGATGACTTTGAAAGTTCCGAAAGCAATTACGATATCCGCAGCTTCAACAGCTGGTTTCATTCTTCCACGCCCTCTCGTTATCCGGAACACCGCCTGCGCGACAGCCTTCCCTACGGTTACAACCGCGCAAATTTAAGTTGGTATAACATTGATCCTCTCTTCTTCCGGAATTCTCCTTTGACCCCTTCGCATATCCAAAACGATGTGGCGATGAAGTCCAACCATTACATGCGGGAGGTACTGGTTCAGGAGGTATTTCCGAACAGGCAGCTTGCCAACAATCAACCCGTCAATCTGCCTACTTTCGATTTAGCTTTTTATCCGTCCGAGAAAGGTCCGTACAATTTTGATGTGGCCCCCAGCCCCTTCTCGGCAGGCATTGATTCATCAGGACGGCTATTGAACCCTGCATCCCGATGGGGGGGGATGCAAAGGCGGGTGGAACCTAACGACTTTGAGGCAGCTAACATTGAGTTTATCGAGTTTTGGATGATGGATCCCTTCATCTACCAGCCGAACCATAGCGGCGGCACCCTGTTTTTCAACCTTGGAAATTGCTCGGAAGATATCCTGAAGGATGGGCGGCGTTCTTTCGAAAACGGATTTCCCAAAGCGGACGGAACAGGGCAGGTGGATACCTCGGCTTGGGGACTGGTTCCCAAATTGCCTCCTCTCATCAATGCTTTTGACAACAATCCTGCATCCAGAGTGACCCAAGATGTAGGTTTGGACGGCTTTAACGATGCCCAAGAGCGGAATTTCTTCGGAAGCCGCTATCTGGACCGCATCGAATCCCGTTTCGGATCCGCTTCGCAGGCCTTTGTGTCGGCCAACCAAGACCCGGCCTCCGATAATTACCATCACTTCAGGGGCAGCGACTTTGACAACACCCGCAAATCAGTTTTAGGGCGCTATAAGCTCTTTAATCTCCCTCAAGGCAATTCCGCAACAGATCAACAATCGCCGGAACCCTATCCCACCTCGGCCACCAACTTGCCCAATTCCGAAGACCTGAACAGCGACAACACCCTCACCCAAACCGAGGATTATTTTGAATACCGGGTGAACCTGCGGCCGGGTGAAATGCAAATTGGTCGAAATTACATCACTGATATTTTTGAATCCCCGGTGCAACTGCGCAACGGGACGACCGAAGTCGTGAAATGGTACCAATTCAGGGTGCCTGTGCTGGCCCCGGACCGGCGTGTGGGGAATATTACGGATTTCAAATCGATCCGCTTTGCGCGGATGTATTTCTCGGGATTTACCGACAGCATCATTTGCCGCATGGCCACGATGCAACTGGTTCGAACCGATTGGCGAAGGTACCTTCAGAGTCTTGCTCCTCCGGGGGAATATACCCCTGTGGACCAGGGAGACCCTACGGTCTTTCTGCTTTCCACGGTGAACATTGAAGAGAATGGGAACAAATTACCCATACCCTATGTGTTACCCCCGGGGATTGAAAGGGTGAGAAATGTGTTTACCACCAATTTTCAGCAGCTCAACGAACAATCCCTGCAGGTGCGATTCTGTCAATTACGGGATGGGGATTCCCGTGCGGCTTTCAAGAACACAACTTTCGATATTCGGGCCTACAAGCGCTTGGAGATGTTCATGCACGCCGAGGGCGCAGACCTGCAGGACGGGGACGTCTCGGCATTTGTTCGTTTAGGAAACGACTACAACCAGAATTATTACGAATACGAACAA
>RFMW01000186.1 GCA_009927485.1 Sphingobacteriia bacterium | reverse complement strand
CTTTGTAATCGGTAAGGCGTTCGTTAAGAAGTGATTCAGCCTGGCGTAATCTTTCCAACTCCGGAGCCGGGGCCCGAAGGGGGTAGCTGCGGCTACCGATCTGGATTTGGATTTCGCTGTGTTCCATGGGTTGGGGTGAGTCAGTGATTATTCCTGCAACTGAGCGAGGCATTGATCAATTTCTCGAATAAATTGGTTAATCTTCAGTTTGGCCTGATGGCGGGCGTCGGGATGACCGCTGAGGGCTCTTTGCAACTGCAAGGTTTTGAATGCTTCCTTGAGCGCATCGAGTTCCTTCTTCTGGGTGCGGAGGTTGAGCTCCAGGCGCTTGTTTCTGGCATGCAGGTCTTGGTTTTCGGTAAGAATCGCAGCGATGCGGTTCTCCGCAAAATCCGCCTGCCTAAGCAGGCCGTCCATTTTGTCCAGTAGTTCCCGGTTATTCATCCTAACGACGCAATCTGGCCCCTAAAGATTTCTCAAAGGTAACAAGCATTGCTTGAATTGTTTCTTCGATTTGAGCATCGGTCAGCGTTTGTTCCGGATGTCGGAAGGTCAGGCCAATGGCATAGGAAATATGGCCTTCTGGGAGTCCTTTCCCGCTGTAAACATCAAAAAGCTGCAAGGACTCCAAATAAGGACCCCCTTCCTGACGGGCAACTTCCTCCAATTTTCGGTACGGTGTCGAAATGGGCAACACCAAAGCCAAATCTCTGCGCATGGCCGGGAATTTGGGGATGTCGCGGAACGCTGGAACGGGGGCCTGCACGGTTGGAATCCAATCGGTCCAAGGCAGAACGGCAAAGTACACCGGCTGTTTGATATCGTAGAGTCGCAACAAAGCCGGATCAACAGGCCTCACCGCGGTGTTGGAAGTACCGGTACCTCCGGTGCAGAATTGAAACAGGTCTTGGACCTGTCCATTAAGGTAAGGTAAATCCACCGCTTGTTCGGGGCGATACCAGGTTTCGGGATGTTGCAAGCCGGTAACCATCAGGCATAGGGACTCTTGTTCTTCAAATTCATCCTTTTCCGGATGGCGAAGGTATGTGCGCCCAAATTCGTAACACAAAACACTTGTTTGGCGTCGATTCAGGTTGTGCGCCAAGTGACGAAGTCCGCTAAGCACCAAGGAAGGTCGCAGCAAGGGGATTTGTTCGTTCACCGGCCCTAGTACGCGAACTGCGCGGTTCAGGTTCGGTTCGATGGCTTGAAACTCCTCTTGGGATACAAAGGATAAGCCCATGAATTCGCTGAACCCTCTGGCGCTCAGCCAATCCGCGATTCGTTCTTGCCAAACGGGCCTGTTGGATTCAAGTGGGAAATCGTTGCGGTAACGATGTGTAGGGGGAATAGGAATTCGATCATAGCCCCATATCCTCAGGACCTCCTCGGCTACATCGGCGCTTCGTCGAACATCCCTGCGGTAGTAGGGGGGCTTAAGTTCCCAACAGACCCCCAGCTCGTTCGCTATGGACGTTGATGGACCAAGAATTTCAAAGTCAAGGGCTCTCAAAATCTTCTCCGTTTCTTGGGCTGGAATTGCACAACCCGCAATTCGTTGCAAAGCCGTTTGCTTAAAGGAAAGGGCTGCGGTTTGGAGAGTTACAGACTCAAGGAATTGTACCGGATAGGGGATGCGACCACCTGCTGTAGCAAGAATAAGGCTGGCTGCTCGTTCCAAGGCAAGGGGTACCAAGGCGGGGTCGGTACCCCGTTCGAATCGGTACGAAGCCTCGCTGCGCAGACCGACCGCACGGGCACTCTGACGTATCCGGGTAGGATCGAAACAGGCGCATTCCAAATAAATGGATACCGTATCGGGATGAATGGAGTCTCCGGCACCGCCCATAATTCCCGCCAAACCCACGGCCTTGCGCCCGTCTTCGATCACCAAGTTGGCTTGGGTTAAGGTGTATTCTTTCTGGTCCAAAAGGGTGAGCTTTTCGCCGTCTTTTGCTGGCCGAACCCCCAAGAGATTGCCCTCAAGGTAGGAACGATCGTAAGCGTGTAGCGGTTGCCCTAATTCAAATTGGATAAAATTGGTGACATCGACCACGTTGTTGATGGGCTTCTGTCCTATGGAACGGAGTGCATCTTGCAACCAATCCGGGGAGGGTCCGACCACAACCCCTTCGATGGCAAGACCTGCAAGACGGGGACAATCCTCCCCTTCAGCGACCCTCAAGGTCATGGGTGGATAAGCCATGGATGCTGGGGCACTATTGCCGGTTGGAAGAAGATTGGCTTGAGCCGATGGAGCCCCGTTGGCATCGAAAACAGAATCCTCGCGGCACAAACAACGGAGTGGAATGAGGGGTATGTCCAATGCAGCACCCAAATCCCTGGCAACCCCGTAATGGGACAAGGCATCCATACGGTTTGGGGTGATTCCCAAAGTAAAAATAGTGTCGCTGTGTTCCCCGTAATGCTCCACAAAGGGAGTTCCGGGGGTGCAATGCCCGGTCAAGACCATGAGGCCGTCATGGTCCTCGCTTATTCCAATTTCATCCTCGGCGCATAACATACCTTGACTGGATTCACCACGGATTTTGGCGGATCGGATTTGGATTTCAGGGCCTTGGAAGGGATGCAAGGTTGACCCTACCGGGGCAACGACCGCATACATCCCTGCGGTGACATTGGGCGCACCACAGACGATACGCAAGGGCTCTTCCAATCCAATATCGACCAGCGTTATTTTCAAACGATCGGCATTGGGATGCGGCATGCATTGCAACACTTGGCCGATCACGAGTCCGGCCAATTCCTGAGCATTGCGACCAATCCTCTGGGCCTCCTCCACTTCCAGTCCGATGGAGGTCAGGGTTGATTCTACGGTTTGCGCACTGGGCCAGGTTGGTGCATCCGGTTCCAGATCAAAATATCGACATAACCAGCGGTAGGATACCTTCATGGAGCAAAGATAAACCGCTTACTTTCGAACCATTTTGAGCACGCGGGATTGGAAATTTTTCCCCTCCAAACGAGCCATGTACAAACCAGAAACCAGTTCGGGTATTTCCAAATCCAAGAGGTTGGCTCCGGCCCGCAACGAAATTTGCTTTGACCAGACCGCAACACCGCTTGTGTTGGTGAAAACCAATGAAACGACTTGATCCGTAGGACTCTCCATTTGGAAGGTCAACAACCCGTCAAAAGGATTGGGACGTAAACCCCAAGCGACGAATTCAGGCTGGAACATCCCCGCCCCCCATTGGAGATCAAAATGCTGAATTTGGTCAATGGCGGCCTCGACTATACTTGCCGGGGCTTGGTCATTGGCGATAAAGCGCAATTGAACGGTCGCATTGGGTGTCACGTAATCCGCAACTCGGAACACATTTCTACGCCATTGACGATCACTGCGGTTGGTCCTTTCGACAAGTTTCCAAGTCGTGGTGCCGTTGTTGATGTAAACTTCCAGAAAATCGGTGTTGGGGTTGTCGCCCATATCGTTGGTGTACCAACGCTGATAGGCCAAAACAGGATCGGCCATGCCGGTCATGTCCATAGGAGGTGTGCGCAACGTGGTACGTCCGCCATCCACATCTTCCGTATCCGGGTCATCGCTGGAGGTAAGGGCATTCCCGGTGTAGGCACAGCGGCTCCCGCCGGGGGTTGCGTTGCTGCCCGTTTGAACGATGGTTGCAATGGAACCCGGGGTAACATACGATGGAATCGGTGTGCCAATTTCCCAAATCCCCGTAACCGCATTGTCGGTGGACCATCCAATGAGCCAAGTGGAATCTTGGGCGGGATTTTCGATATCCAAATTGTAAGTGTTCTGGAATCCCACCAGGTAATTGAACCAAAGGCCTGGGCTGGAGCTAGAATCGGCAAAGGGAGGATAGGCACCGCCGGATGCGCCGGTAAGGTCTTGAAGACCAACAAAGTATCTCACAATGGTTCCCCGGGGCTGCGCAGGGATGACCCCGCTGTAGCTGTTCCCTGCTCCTGCAGTCAATGCAATAGTGTCGCAGGTGCTTAAAGGAAGGTTGTTGAGGCGATAGATGAGCTTGGCCCCGCTGATCAAGGTGTTGAATGGGGGTGTGATGTTCAATGTTATGTTAAATGGCGCCGGGGTCAGAGCCGGGATATCGGCTAGCGGGGGGTACGAAAATTGAACATTGGCCAGCATGCGAATGCCGTGAAAGGCAAAGGC
>RFMW01000117.1 GCA_009927485.1 Sphingobacteriia bacterium | reverse complement strand
GCTTTGGCCGTCAATAAATTCTTGGATACCAAGGCATTCAACATCGTTTGGGCATCCTCAAACAATTTGGTAGCGGCTTCTCCCACCACCTCGTCTTGAAGCAAGTCCGGGTAACGGCCGTGCAATTCCCACGCTTGAAAAAACGGGGTCCAATCGATATAATCGACCAATTCCTCCAAAGGCCATGCCTCTTCCTGCTGCACCCCCGATCGCCGGGGAATTGCGGGTTGATAATTCAACCAATCTCCTTTCCAGGCCCTGGCCCTGGCCTGTTCCAAGGTCAGCATGTTCTTGGCGGCGGCACGGTTGAGGTAGCCATCCCGCATGATCGTCTGTTCTTGGCGGTTTCGCTCCGCAAAACAGAGCGTTGATCGGGGCTGAGCAAGGTCGAGACCACCGGGACCGAACGGCTGGCATCCAAGACATGCACCACCGTTCCCCCATAGGCCGGGGCTATTTTGACCGCTGTATGCGCTTTGGAAGTGGTCGCTCCACCGATGAGCAAGGGAATACGCATTCCCCGGCGCTCCATCTCCCTGGCCACCCCCACCATTTCGTCCAGCGAGGGGGTGATCAAACCCGACAGACCAATGATATCCACCTTGTGCTCCACCGCGGCTTCCAAAATTCGATCGGTAGGCACCATCACCCCCAAATCCACCACCTCGTAATTGTTGCACTGCAGCACCACCCCCACGATATTCTTACCGATGTCGTGCACATCGCCTTTGACCGTGGCCATCAGAATGCGACCCTTGTTGGAGGCTTCACCGGATTCTCCGGCCGCAGCTGCTCGTTCTTTTTCGGCTTCCAAATAAGGCAACAACACCGCAACAGCCTTTTTCATGACCCGCGCACTTTTGACCACCTGGGGCAAGAACATCTTGCCTTCGCCAAACAAATCTCCTACCACGTTCATCCCATCCATGAGGGGGCCTTCGATCAAGTGCAAGGGCTTCTCGAATTCCAAACGAGCCTCCTCCACGTCCTCCACAATGTACTCGTCCAGCCCTTTGACCAAAGCGTGGGTAAGACGCTCTCGCACAGGCTTTTCGCGCCATGACAAATCCTTGGCTTGGCCTTGTTTGGCCTGGGTTCCTTTGTAGGACTCGGCCAGGTTAACCAGGCGCTCCGTTGCATCGGGACGTCGATTTAGTAACACATCTTCGACATGCTCCAAGAGAACCGGGTCAATTTGATCGTAAACTTCGATTTGTCCGGCATTGACGATGCCCATGTCCAATCCTGCCCGAATCGCATGGTACAAAAAAGCGGAGTGCATCGCCTCCCGGACCTTATCGTTCCCCCTGAACGAAAAGGAAATATTGGAAACCCCTCCACTCACCTTGGCCAAGGGAAGATTCGCCTTGATCCAGGCCGTGGCTTGGATGAAATCCACCGCGTAATTTTGATGCTCCTCGATACCCGTCGCCACCGTTAGAATGTTCGGATCAAAGACGATGTCTTGCGGGGGGAAGCCCACCTGCTGGATGAGTAAATCGTAAGCTCTTTGGCAAATGGCGATGCGTCGCTCCAAGGAATCGGCTTGACCTTGTTCGTCGAAGGCCATGACCACCACCGCAGCACCGTAGGAACGCACCGTGCGGGCATGGTCCAAGAAGACGGCTTCCCCTTCCTTGAGTGAAATGGAATTGACCACGGCTTTGCCTTGAACACAGGCCAAACCCGCTTCCAAAACCTCCCATCGGGACGAATCGATCATCACCGGAACACGGGCAATATCCGGCTCTGCCGCGATGAGGTTCAAAAAACGAACCATCGCAGCGACCGAATCAATCATCCCCTCGTCAAAGTTGACATCAATCATCTGGGCCCCGTTCTCGACCTGCTGACGGGCAACTTCCACCGCTTCTTCGAAGCGGTCATCGCGAATCAAACGAGCAAAAGCCCGCGACCCCGTAACATTGGTTCTTTCGCCGATGTTCACAAAGTTGGTATCCTCCCGAACCACCAACGGTTCCAAGCCGGACAAACTCAATCGAGGCTTCAAATCAGGCAAGGGGCGAGGCGCGAACTGGGCAGCCTCCTCGGCAATCGCTAGTATATGCTCGGGACCTGTTCCGCAACAACCCCCAATAATATTCACCAAGGATTCCTGCAGGAATTCCCGAATCTGCAATCGCATGGTGTCGGGGTCCTCATCGTAGGCCCCAAAAGCATTGGGCAATCCGGCGTTGGGATGCGCCGACACCCCAAAATGGGAGCAAGCCGAAAGGGCCTGCAGATGGGGCCGCATTTGCCTGGCACCCAGCGCACAATTCAATCCAATGCTCAAAAGGGGAAGGTGCGACAGCGAATAAAAAAAGGCTTCCACCGTTTGCCCGGAGAGGGTACGACCGCTGTTATCCGTAATGGTACCGCTCACCATGATCGGCAAGGGTTCCTGCCCACGGTCTTTAAAAAAATGATCGATCGCGTAGAGGGCGGCCTTGGCGTTGAGGGTATCAAAAATCGTTTCCACCAAAAGGATATCCACGCCTCCATCCACCAAGCCACGGATTTGCTCGGTATAGGCTTCGACCAATTCCATAAAATACACCGATCGAAAACCGGGATTGTTGACATCCGGACTTATGCTGGCGGTCTTGTTGGTCGGTCCTATGGCGCCCGCCACAAAACGAGGCTTGCTTGGATTCATGGCCGTAACCAAATCGGCTTGTTCCTTGGCCAAACGAGCCGAAGCCACGTTAAGTTCATAACTCAACTCTTCCATGCCGTAATCGGCCATAGAGATACGCTGCGCATTGAAGGTATTCGTCTCCAAAATATCCGCCCCAGCATCCAGGTAGTCCCGGTGAATTTGGGCGATGATATCGGGCCTGCTCAGGCTGAGCAATTCGTTGTTACCCTGTACATCGCGAGGCCAATCCGCAAACCGTTGGCCACGATAATCCGCCTCGGTCAGTTTGCGTAACTGAATTTGAGTACCCATGGCCCCGTCCAACACCAGAATGCGTTGGGCAAGGGCTTCTTTCAATTTTTGGTGCATAAAAAAAGCCATACTTTCGTGTGGCTTATCCGCAGGATGCGGGCTGCAGTGGTCCCCGTCGCTTGTTTGGACGGATACTCCTGCTTATCGGCTGCCTCAAGTTGTTGTCTGAGGCAACGGATTTGGCACCGGACCAATCGACAGCAGCCTGTCGCTTGCGGTTGCCAGGACATCGTAGGGCCGTTCCCTCCGTCCTTCTGGATAAGCTACCGCAAAGATACGCTCAATCGTGTTGGAAAAAGTCCCTCATTCGGTCAAAAAACGAGGACTTTCCGGAAT
>RFMW01000234.1 GCA_009927485.1 Sphingobacteriia bacterium | reverse complement strand
AAAATCTCCGGCCTTTTCCAGGTTGTTCTTTGCGGTGTATCATTTCGTGCGCGGCAACAATGCCCATGGATCCGCTCGAAAAAGCCGGTGGACAAAACGGCGCCCAGGAGCGCGGAACCTTCCAACGCCCCGGTGTATGTTCCCCATAACAAGGTCAGGATGCCGGCGATGACCATGGGTAGCGCCAGGACCACATACAGGTCCGGCAAAGCAGACTCGGACACCGCTTCGTTGTTACGGCGTTGTCCCATGATCCACTCCAGGGAATTCACCACCCCCAAAACGAAAATGACGTTGGACCAAGCCCAAAACCCGCCCATGGTATTTCCCCACAACGTAATCAGCCCCGGCACCAACGTCAAGGCATAGGCGTAGGCTCGGGTTTTGTTTTGTAGCAAATTGGTTCGCATGAGATTGTAGTTTATAAGTTCGATGGAAGGTAAGAACCATTAACATCTCCAAAGGTTAGGGCGCGCCATACCAAATTTTGGTAATTCCCGCCGGGTCCTATCACCAAGGTTCTGTTTTCCCAAAGCCAGTCGCCTGCCGGAAAATTAGAGATTAAATTGGAAAATCGGCGAGAGATCATCAAGGCATCGGTAGCATTAACGGTTCCAGAGGCATTCACATCCGCCGCTTGCAGATGAATACCGTTCAATAATGAAATGTTACTGAAATGCCTGGCAGTCAAGAGTGCATCAGTTGCATTGACTCCACCCCAAACGCTTGTGGTTTGGTAATCCACCCCGTAGGTACCTGGAGAAAGAGTGCCGAAGTCAAAATTTCCCATGAAATCACTTGTATCTGAAGCAACGGTAAGGCCTTGTTGCATGAGCTGCAATCTTACATTGGACAAAGGAGTTTGAACGCTGTTGGCATACAGGATTCTACCAAAAACAGAAGGAGAAACTGGAAATATTCGTTGAAACTGTTGTGCGAATTCATAGGGAGTAGCGCACGACGCTGTTGCATCCCAGGGGATACTCCAGGTCATCATCCCGCCCAATTGTGGATAGCCACCGTTCTGTATTAAAATATATTGCCCAGTACGCGGACCTCTTCCTAACAAATAACGCATTGCAGCACCTACGGTCGCGGTATCGGTATAACCCGAACCCGCCGCCATGGGGCATGCCGGTAGACCAATGGCTATTTGCTGGGGTCGCAGGCCAAGAAACAATCCCCCTGAGGTTTGGAATCCCCTGATGGAGGACTCCGTGAGCGCTACAATGAAATCTGCGGTCCCTGCTGCATAATTCTGACCATTAAGGGCTGGCATGGTTCCGGAATTATAGAGCTGTACCTGCAACAGGTCCAAGGAGTCTCTAAGGGCTTGGATGACGGGGAGGTAAGCGCCCCATATCCCCCCATAGGCGGACATACCCCCTTGAACAAAGGCTGTTTCCGGGGCCATCGTCAGTCCTAATTTACGCTGATACAGATTTCGATGGCGTTCCATAAGTTGTCGGATTGCGCGGATGAGGTAATGGGCGCCCGAATCTGCAGGTTGATTAAGGTTGTTGCCCAATGCTAACAACGAAGTTCCCTCAAAATCAATATCGATACCATCAAATCCGTAATAATCCAAAATGGATGACATGGTATTCACAAAGGTGTCTTTCTGGCAAGATTTACCATACGCACCGGG
>RFMW01000072.1 GCA_009927485.1 Sphingobacteriia bacterium | reverse complement strand
GTGGGCGGCTTTTTTTGTGACCTAAAGTCACGTGCCACAATCGCTTGGCACGATATTTGCTTTATTACCCCACAAAACCTATTCCCATGAAAAGAATTTTTGGCTTATTCCTTTTGACCCTCGGTTCCATCTTTTTGAGCAGCTGCGGTTACAACACCATGGTCACCTTGGACGAAGAAGTCTCCGGCCAATGGGCCAATGTGGAGGCCGCCTATCAACGCAGAGCGGACCTCATTCCCAACCTGGTCAACACCGTCAAGGGCTATGCAGATTTTGAAAAATCCACCTTGATGGCCGTCACCGAAGCCCGTTCCAAAGCCACCTCCATGCAAATTGACCCTTCCAAATTGGACGAAAAAACCTTGGCTCAGTTTGAACAAAACCAAAACGCCCTCAAAGGAGCCTTGTCCCGACTCTTGGTGGTGATGGAAAAATACCCGGACCTCAAGGCCAACCAAAATTTTCTGGAACTTCAATCCCAACTGGAAGGCACCGAAAACCGTATCAATGTCGAAAGACGTCGATTCAACGAACTGGTGCAGCGCTACAACGGCACCCTTCGTCGCTTCCCCAACAACCTAACGGCCGGCATGTTTGGTTTCGAAACACGGGCCTACTTCAAATCCGAAAGCGGTTCCGAAAAAGCCCCGCAAGTTCAGTTCTAATGGCCTCTGACCTGTTCACGCAGGCCGACTTGGACCGACTGAGCGAGTGCATTCGCCAAGCCGAACTCCAAAGCTCCGGGGAAATCCGCGTCCATCTCGAAAAGCATTGCCGGGGGGCGGCCTTGGACCGGGCTCGCGTTGTTTTTCGACAATTGGGCATGGACCGAACCGAGCTCCGAAACGGAGTGCTGATCTACGTGGCGACCAGCGATCGCAAAGTGAGCATCCTGGGGGATGAAGGCATCCATCAAAAGGTAACGGACCAATTTTGGAACCAAGAACTGGCAACCTTGGTCCGGGAATTTGGTCAAGGAGCCTTCCTTCAGGGCATGGAACAGGTCATTGCAGAGGTTGGAACCAAACTCAAAACCCACTTTCCCATCGGTGATCAGGACCGCAACGAACTTACCAATGAAATTAGCCTCGGTTAGTCGCTGGACGCTCTTGATTGCGGTGATCCTGGTAGGGTCCGCCTTGATGACCCCCTGGGCCACCGCGTCTGACAAAGCCATTGCCTCCACAAGGCCTCGGCCGGCATACCGGCCCGGCCAGAACCGGCCCGCCTTTGCAACGATTTCACCGGTACCCTGACGACAGAGGAGATGGCCGAGCTGGAGGCATTCTGCGTGGCTTTGGACCAAGCAACCTCGGTGCAATTATGCCTCGTGGTGGTCCAGGACATGGACGGCATGGAGGTTTCGGACTTCGCCAACAGGCTCTTTGAGCGTTGGGGCATTGGCCGTGCCCAACAAGACGACGGCGTTCTGTTGCTGATGGCCCTGTCTGAGCGCAAAATCCGTATAGAAAACGGTTACGGCCTGGAATCCATCCTCACGGATGCCCTAAGTCGTCGCCTAATCGAGCAAGATATCGTACCGGCCATGCGCGCTAACGGCCTTGCTGCGGCGCTGAATGCCGGGGCCAACGGCATAGCGGCCATCGTTCGAGGAGAATACAGCGACGCAGAAGCCCGGCCCGAGGGCGCTGATGGGGAAGGATCAGGGGG
>RFMW01000074.1 GCA_009927485.1 Sphingobacteriia bacterium | reverse complement strand
CCGGTGGGGCTCTTTGCGGTTTTTGAATTGGGTTTGTTGCGGCTCAAGGCCTACGTCATGGACACCTTGCCGGTGGTGGGGGGGCAATTGGCGGAGATTTACCCCCGCAAAGCCGATTTACGATATCCCTGGTTATCCCAGTGTTTTGGCCGGGGACTTGATTGATCGCTTGATGGAGCAAATTGCGCCGTTTCAGCCTGGTTTTGGTTTGGGCCAAAAGGTGGTGGGCTTACAGCCCATGGAGGGTGGAAAGTGGGCGGTTCAAAGCGAAAACGGGGAGACGGTCTTGGCAGGAGCGGTGGTTATCGCCGGGGGTTTGGGGTGTTTTGAACCCAGAAAACCGGATTTGCCCGGATTGGCGGCTTTGGAAGGACGGGGAGTGAGTTATATGGTGCGGGATCCCGAACAATTCCGAGGACGAAGGGTCGTCTTGGCGGGTGGCGGGGATTCGGCCCTGGATTGGACCCTGCAATTGGCGGATATCGCGGGGGAATTGACCTTGGTGCATCGCAACCAAGCCTTTAGGGGGGCACCGGAATCGGCAGCCCGCGTTCAGGCCTTGGCCGATGCCGGCCGAATTCGATTGCTTACGTCGACGGCATTGATTTCTTTGGGCGCCAATGCAGAGGGCAACCTGGCGATGGTTACCGTTCAAGGCCAAGGCAAAGAGCCCTTCCACCTGCAGGCCGATGATCTGGTTCCGCTGTACGGTTTGACCCCCCAATTGGGGCCGATTGCTGAATGGGGTTTGGCTTTGGAGGCATCGGCGATCCAGGTGAATACCGAGAATTTTCAGACCTCCGTGCCCGGGATTTTTGCGATTGGGGACATTAATACCTACCCCGGCAAACTCAAATTGATTTTGTCAGGGTTTCATGAGGCGGCCTTGATGGCCCACGGGGCTTATCGCTATATTCATGGTGGAGCCAAACCTTCGTTCAAATACACCACCGTTACCGGGGTGGCCGGTTTGTAGGCCATTCAGAGATATCCTCGATCCTAGCAATGTCGATCTTGCCCGAAGTTCAAGTTACCGTGTTGGATGAGTCCGGATTGAAGGAGCATCATGTTTTTCCGACCGGTATGGGCATGTCCCTGATGGAAGCCCTCAAAGCGGCGGGGTATCCCATTGAAGCCGTCTGTGGTGGATTGGCCCTCTGCGCCACCTGTCGCCTTGATTGGTTGGAAGGCGCTGTTTCGGAACCAACAGACGCTGAATTGGATATGCTGGACACCCTTCCGGATAGCCGTCCCAGCAGTCGCTTGGCCTGTCAAATTCGCCTGGAATCATTGACTGATGGGCAGGCCACGGTTCGCCTTCATCCTAATTTTA
>RFMW01000076.1 GCA_009927485.1 Sphingobacteriia bacterium | reverse complement strand
TTAAAAGTTATTAAATTACCCAAATATAGAATTAAAATTTACAGATCAACAGAACTAAATTTCTTTAAAAATCCACGCTAATTTCTCTTACCACTGGCGAGAATTTAATTGCACTAGACACCTTTTACAAAAAGTTAAGCAATAAGCAAGTCCTTATTTCTCATTATTCTTATTTAATTTATTGTTCTTTTCACTTTCAATCATCTTAACACTTTCTTCCGTAGGTAAATCCTCAGGCATTGTTCCGCCTATTTCTTTGATGGTATCTCGAACTTTTTTACCCACTTCATAATGCGTTTGATTAGCTTTCTGTTTGCCTTTAATGTTTTCTCTTCTCAATTTTTCTTCTGTTTGTGTAGCACGGAATAAATTAGCGGCTAATTCAGTGCTTCCCATATGGTCAAGAATGTTTTGGCTTTTCTTTAAACCCTTTTTGGAATGAATTTCCTTTGCACCTAAACCATTATACAATCCCATATAGCCGTGATTTTGGAATACAGCATACTCCCACGGCTGAATAACTCCTGCTTTTTGGGCTGCATCCGCCAAATGTTTGTTGTGTTCTGCCATTTCTTTTCTGAGAAACAAACGCTTTTCTTCTTCCGTTTGAATTTTTCCAACCTGCTCTTCTAAAAATCTTGTTTACGGGTTTGAACAGCAAAATAGGTTTGCCCTAATGCGACTACTTCTTTTGTAGGGTCTGCATTCTGCACAATTAAGTAACAAGCATATCTTGAAAGGTGAAAATCCCCTATATCTCTTTTCGCTCCTGAACCGATTTCAACCAATTTCTCCGTTCGGGGAAAATGGTCATTTGGTTCATGTCCTGAGTTTTTGCAGGCTTGTTTTGCTTTGTCTATTACATTGATAAACTTATCCCATTTAATATACTCTAAAACTTCAAACAACTCCCTTGCACTCCAATATTCCTGGCCTATTTCATTGGCGTGTTAAATGTATTCAAAATTTGATTGGGTTGCCATATTATTTTCTTTTTGGCTTCATGCATTTTACACTTTCCTCGGCCATTGGCAACGCCTTCAAAGCCACAACTTCGTCTCCTACCTCACACACCAATGATCATGGCGCAAAGTCTCCGATTTACAGTCGTCAGGGTTGAACAGTCTTTTTTCGCTTACGCCAAACCTTGGTTATTAGATCACGAAAATATGCACTTTACTTTTTGAAAATTTACTGTTTTTGTTATGTTATATTAAACCA
>RFMW01000078.1 GCA_009927485.1 Sphingobacteriia bacterium | reverse complement strand
TTGCAATGACCAACGCGTAGGCGTATTTCGAAGGTTGGGGCCTCGTTGGGGCCATGGGGTATTGCTTGAAGGCAATGGTCAAAGCCGGGGAATTCTTCGCGAAAGAGCTGAGCACTGAGTTCCCCAAGTCGCAAGTGGATTTCGGTGGCATTGGGGCCCAAGGTCATGCCAAAGGGATCTCGTACGATTTTCTGGTGCCGGTGTTCGTGTTTCCAGGGCTCTTGGAGAACCCTGACTTCACCGATGCGTTCGAGTTTGAAGGTTTTGTTCGCGGAAGCCGAAGGCTCAAAGGCGATAACGGCCGATAAATCTTCGGTGAAGGCGTAGGGTTCCAGGTTACGGTTGCGTTCGGTATGTGAATTGGCGGAACGGTAACCCATCAGGATTACCCCTAATCGCCGTTGGATGGCATCATGAAGCCGGCTGTAGGCCGAATGCGCCGTGGCGGTTTGGCTGGCCTGGTGGAGTAAACCGGCAGGGGTTCCAAAGGCCCTAAGTTTGGCGAGGAGACGATCCCGTTCTTTGGTTGGGGCGGTAGGGACCAAGGCCTGAACAAGGAGATCGGCTTCGACCCGGTCAAAGCCGAGCAGAGCACTGCTTTCCTTGGGCTGTTGGAGGCGAAAACGTCCGCTGCGTTCGTCTTGGTTCAAGACAAATCCGCTTTGCTCCAGCACTTCGAGATCCCGGTACACGGTTCGCTTGCTGACCTCTTGTTGCAAAGCCAATTCTTCCATCCGAAGCCCGGTGGGGGTATTCCATAACAAATTCAAAAGCCGAAACAGCCGTAACAACTTGCCGGCATCCGATTGCTTGCGTCCGCTTTTAGGGCTCGTCACGGAGCAGGTCTTTTTTGCCCCAGGATTCCAATTGGGTTTCGGTCCACAGCCAGGGATAGAAAATTCGCAATTGCATCCGTGGCGGTAAATATTGTTGCCAATTGGTCCCACCGGTAGCTGCAATGTCTTGGGTGGGTCGATGGAGATAGCGAACGGCGGTCCGGTAATGGGCCAAGGGCCAGTCCACATTGACCCGATGATCCAAATGCGAAGGGCTTGGGCCAAGTCCGCAGGGTTTGGCTGGCGGTAGTGGAATCGTTGGACAAACGATGCCAAATGGCCGCCAGGGTATGACCACGCAGGCTCAGGGCACGCTGCAGGAGGGTTTGTCGTATTTGGCTTCAAACTGGGTGAGGGTGAGGGTTTTTTTGCCGGATTGAAGTTCAATCGCCCTTGTTTCCAGTAGATGTGGGCATACAGCGTCTTGAGGTCTGCATCCGGTGGAATGCTGTCGCGAAAATCGCGGTGCAACAGATGGTTGAGATCCGTGCAATGCAATTCAATTTCCCGGTATTGTGCCGACTGAAATCCCGAGGCCGGTAACAAAGCCATGCGAAATTTCAAGAACTGTTCCGGGTCCATGCCGTCCGTCATGATGGAGAACGAAACAGCCAAGGCATCAAAGTAACGGTTGACGCGCTGTACCCTCATCAAAACCTCTTCGGCCTTGGGGTTCGCGGCCCCGAAGTGTTCTTCGGGTCGGCAAAGCTGAGCCAATTCGTTAAGGCAGAGTTTGAAATAAAGCTCGGTGATTTGGTGATAGAGGATGAATATTTTCTCGTCCTCGAAAGCTGTTCTTGGTTTTTGAAGATTAAGCAGGACATCCAGCTGAACATAATCCCAGTAGGGAAGAAAATCGGATTGAAGAAGGCCCTCGAGGTACGAACCCAGGTCCTGCCCCAGGGCATCGTATTTGGCCTGGAGTTGCTCGAGTTTTTGGAGGATGTCTGGGGAGAAACTCATGCAAAAGGACTGTTGAAGTCCTCAAAATACGGAAGTTTTTGGTCTTTGTCCGAAACCAAGGGGGGATGATCAGGGTTTTTCCAACCCCAATCGATGCCCAAGGCCGGGTCATTCCAGCGCAAACCGCCTTCGGAAGCCGGATGGTAATAGGCCGTGCATTGGTAGGCAAAGATAGTTTGGTCCTCCAGGGTCAGAAAACCGTGGGCGAATCCCGGGGGTATATAGAACATCAGGGCTTGTTCCGGGCTTAGTTCCAGGCTGAACCAACGACCGTAGGTGGGGGAGGACAAGCGAAGGTCCACCACCACATCCAAAACCCGGCCTTGAAGCACCCGAACCAATTTGCCCTGGGCATGGGGTGGGGCTTGGAAGTGCATGCCCCTTAGGATTCCCTTGCCGGACAGGGATTGGTTGTCCTGGACAAAGTCTTCGCGAATACCGTTGGCCTCAAACAAGTCCTTGCGGTAGGATTCCAAAAAGTGACCGCGGGCATCCCCAAAGATTCGAGGCCGAATCAGGACAAGTCCGGGCAGGGGGCCGGGTTGGAAATCCATGAGATCCTGGTGTTCGGGCTTGCTGAAGTCCTAAAATAAATTTCCGTTCATCAAGAGGTACACCAAGGCCCC
>RFMW01000080.1 GCA_009927485.1 Sphingobacteriia bacterium | reverse complement strand
GGCGGTGTACCCAAGGATGGCCCACAAGGAAATCTTGCGGAGGTACCAACCAAAATCTATTTTTTCCATGCCCATCACCGCAACGCCTGCGGCTGATCCGATAATCAAACCGCTTCCACCAACACCGGCGCAGTACGCCATGAACTCCCACATCCAATGGTCCATTGGATAGGTTGCCATATCGTACATGCCTTGACTGGCGGCAACCAATGGAACATTATCCACAATGGCCGAAAGCATGCCAATCAAATAAACGATAACGCGCAGGTCGCCTACCGATTGGTCCAACCATGTTGCGGCGGCAGATAGGATATTGGCTGTCTGCAAGGCGGAAATGGCGAGCAAGATCCCCAAGAAGAACAGTACACTGGAGGTATCCACCTTGGACAGGGCATGAACCGCGGTATAAGGCTTACGCTCTTCTTCGTCTTTGTCGGCATGAATTAATTCCGAAACGAGCCATAACAAGCCCAATCCCAGCAAGATACCGAGGTAGGGTGGGTGATGGGTTACCGTTTTGTATACCGGTACAAAGAGCAAAGAACCCACACCGAGAATGAGCATGAGCAATGAGCCTTTGATGGTGCCTTGGTCCTGCTGGTTTGGGTTTTGATCAAAACCTTTGATTTCCCCTTTGAGGCTGAAGGAAAGCACCCCAAGAGGAACCATCAAACAAACCAAGGAGGGCAAGAAGACACTGGAGATGATGGCCCCGGTGCTGATTTGGCCACCAATCCACAACATGGTGGTGGTTACATCCCCGATGGGGGTCCAGGCACCGCCGGCGTTGGCCGCGATGATCACCATGCCCGCAAAGAATTTACGTTGTTCCGCTTCTTTGATAAGCTTTCGTAACAACGAAACCATGACGATGGAAGTGGTTAAATTATCCAGGACGGAGGAAAGAAAAAAGGTGATGATGGAAACAATCCAAAGGAGTTTGACGGTGTTTTTGGTGGTAATGCGGTCGGTAATGATTCGGAACCCTTGATGCGCATCGACCAATTCGACAATGGTCATGGCGCCCAACAAAAAGAACAAAATTTCGGAGATGCTCCCCAGGTGGTGGCTTAGTTCATGACCTACAAAATGGCTAAAATGTTCCTGCAGGTTTCCAAGGCCGGTTTCGCCCAAACCGCTTAGGTAGGCGGCAAAGGCGGAGGTGTTTTCGATGCCAAGGGGCATGGGCAACATGACCAGGAGGGTCCAGGCAATCACGGCGGTGAGGAGGGCCGAAGCGGTTTTGTTGATTTTGATGGGATGCTCCAAGGCAATGGCGGCGTAGCCAAGCACAAAGACCAAAATGAGGGCGGTTACCATAGGGATGGGGTTAAGATTGAAAATTTTGCTGGCCAAAGGTAAAACCTGAGCCTTGGAATGGTGTTTATGAATTAGCAAAAATCCGCCTCATGTCTTCCCAATCATCCCCATCCATCCACTCCATGCAAGGCCTGATCGAGGCTGTTGCTCCTTACCGTCAAACCCTTTTGGATCACCCCCTGTACCGGTCCATGCAACGCATAGAGCATGTTCAGGTGTTCATGGCCCACCATGTTCATGCTGTTTGGGATTTCATGTCTTTGGTCAAAGGACTGCAATTGCGGTTGACGGGTATGCAGATGCCATGGAAGCCGGTAGGGGACCCGGAGGTTCGTTACTTAATCAACGAAATCGTCTTGGGGGAGGAGAGCGACGAAGATCCTGAAGGTGGGCGCATCGCTCATTTCGAGCTGTACCTCCGGGCCATGAGGGAATTAGGCCTTCAAACCGAAGCCATTGAGCGCTATGTGAGGGATTATCGATGGAACATGGACCAAGGTGAGCAAACAGGACTGCCGGAAGGTGGGTTGGCCTTTAATCGCCGAACCTTTGATTTGATTCGCCGAGCCGGTACCCATGAATTGGCCGCAGTCTTCACGCTGGGGAGAGAGGATTTGATTCCGGACATGTTCGTTCGGATGGTAGAAACCATGAACCGTGAATTTCCCGGTAAACTGTCGTCGTTTGTCTATTACCTCGAGAGGCATATCGAAGTGGATGGCGAACACCACAAGCATTTGGCGTACCGCATGACCGAATGGGCCTGTGGTTCGGATCCCGTTTTGTGGCAAGAGGCGGCGGAGGCCGTAAAAGATGCCCTGCAAGCCCGTTGCGCTTTGTGGGATGCCGTGGTGGAGGCCGGGGCCATGCAGGTTTTGGAAGAAGCGCTTGAGGACTACCTTGGTGGGGTGAATGCTCAGCTCCTCTCGGTATGGTAAAGAATATGTTAACCATCTTCGAGGGCCTGCAGCCCGGGATACAAGCGGACGATTCCCAACGTAATGCCCTGGAGGCGCTGGAAGATTTTCTGCGGCATGACCAAGAGAAAGGAGTCTTGGTAATGACGGGTCCTGCGGG
>RFMW01000200.1 GCA_009927485.1 Sphingobacteriia bacterium | reverse complement strand
AGAGCCGCCATGTAAGGGTCTTTTTCCATCGAATCCGGTTCCACCACCCGCTGTTGCCACAAGGCCTGTTGCTGAACTGGACTTAGGGAAGACTGACCCGATTGAAGTAAATCCAAACATAATTTTCCTTCAAAAGTCCTTTCTTCGCCGTCCATGCCTATCCACTCCAGAAGTCCGTTGATCCACGACATCCCCGCATGCTGGTGCGTTTTTCCGACCCTTTTCACAAAACGAATTTCCTCGCCGTTTGCCAACAAATGACCTCCGTTTAGGTACTGGTTGCGCACCACCAGCAGGGATTCCCCGGCACTGGGCCTGGCCACACGATTCCCAAAGCGCCTACTCCTGTACCCGTTGTTAAACTTGGAAGCCCAAGCGTTCGAATAGGCCAGCAGAACACTTTGACCCGGCTCGTAATGCTGTTCAAAATCAAGGATGGCGGTGTGCATTGTTGCATGCAACAATGGATCTTCCTCGCTCCCGCCTTCTGCATAGGCCTTGATCCATTCACCGAATTCCGACCACCAAGAACCGCTCTTGTACCCGGGATTTCCAAAGCCTTTGGAATTGCCAACGGCGCTCTCTTTGCAATATTTTTCCCCTTGCATCCAATCCAAGATGCATCCGGCCAAATTCAAAACCGGCGAAAGAGCCGATTGCCGGTATCTGCCGGCCAATTCAATTTTACGAAAGTCACAACCCCATGGCTTCCAAGAGCTTGGAAGAAATGCAGGAGAATCCGTTTCCCCTACCGGAGGAAGCTGAAACGGATCGCCCACCACAATGATTTTGTGCCATGATGATGATTCATGAATTTGTTGCAACAAATCTACCAAAAGCGACTCACCCCCACCGCTTCCGTTCCCCATCATGGAGGCTTCATCCACCACAAAAACACAAGGTTCATCCTTTTCCATGGATTTCAATTCAAAGCGAACCCTGAATCCTCTGCCGCTCAACAAGTCGTCTTCTACAGGACGGTAAAGTTGACGATGCAAGGTGTTTGCTCTGCAACGCGTTGTTTGCGCCAAAACCTTGGCCGCACGACCGGTAGGGGCCAACAAAACCACGGGCAGGTCAGCTTGACGCATCCACCGAACCAAGGCCTTCATCATGAAGGTTTTACCGCTT
>RFMW01000082.1 GCA_009927485.1 Sphingobacteriia bacterium | reverse complement strand
CCTTTCCCTGCAGGTTTTGGATTCCACATGGAAGACCAACATCGCCTATTTTTCAGAGCAATCCGCCGGCCTCCAAATCACCGAACGTATCGAAGACGCCGTGAATGAACGCATTTACCAACTGCGCATGAACCAATACGGGCTTGATCCACAAACGATTGAATCCCTCAAATCCGAATCCGACCTCAAAGCCTACGTGTGGACCGAAGAGGGCAGTCAAGACAGCCATACCGAAATGGCCACCATGCTTGGCTTCGGCGCCGCACTGCTCATGTACATGTTTATTTTCTTGTATGGCAGCATGGTCATGCGCGGTGTGATTGAAGAAAAGGCGGGAAGGGTCATGGAGCTCCTCATTTCGACCACCAGTCCATTTGAATTGATGATGGGTAAAATTCTTGGGATCGCCTCCGTAGGGCTCTTCCAGTTTGTTTTGTGGATATTGTTAGGAACCGGCATCAGCACCTTGATTGGAACCCTGGGCCTGACCGCAAGCCAGGTCCCGGATACCCCCGGCAACCCGGATTGGATGCAGATGCTGGGGTCCATGCCTTGGGAAAGCATTGTCCCCTTGTTTTTGTTTTACTTTCTGGGCGGGTACTTACTCTATGCTGCCCTCTTCGCAGCGGTTGGCTCGGCGGTGGATTCCGAAGGGGACTCCCAACAACTCGTCATGCCCATCAGCATGCCCATTATCCTTGCCTTCATCGCCTCTCAATTCGTGATGCAGAACCCTCACGGGTCGTTGGCCTTCTGGATGAGCATGTTTCCCCTCACCTCACCGATTGTGATGGTCGTACGCCTACCCTTTGGCGTCCCCTTCTGGGAAATTGCACTCTCCATGAGCCTTCTGGTAACTGCCTTTGTGGGTTCCGTTTGGATCGCCGGTCGCATTTTCCGGATCGGAGTCTTGATGTACGGACAGAAGGTCTCCCTTGGCCTGCTGCGTAAATGGCTGTTCTACCGTTAAACGCTATCGCCTCCCAACGCCCTGATGATCGCCATCCATCGCCCCGGTGATCGCCTTGCGGTCGTTGACATGGGGACCAATGTCTTTGGGCTGGCTGTTGGTACCCTAAGCCAAACCGGTTCGCCTCATTGGATTCACCGCGCAGAACTTGAAGTCGGCCTGGCCTCCGAGGGTTTTGGGTTCCTCACGGAAGCGGGACAAAAGCGGACCGAAGCTGCCCTCCAACATCATCTCCAAATCGCCTTGGACCACAAGGCGACTGCCTTGTACGGGTTTGGCACCGAGGCCCTACGTCAATGGGATCAAGCCCCTCAATGGCTCCAGCGTACAGCCTCAACCCTGCACCACAACCTTCCTCACCAACAACGTATTCCCATTAAGCTCTCCGTCATACCCGGCGAATTGGAAGCCGAATGGATCCGATACGGCCTTCAGCGATCAGGCCTCTTGGAAGACGGCCCCGTTTTGATCAACGATATTGGAGGAGGCTCTGTAGAGCTCGTGCTGTGCCATGGCCCTAAGACCTACCTTGCCCTCTCGCTACCCTTGGGGATGCGAAAATTAATCCACCAATTTCCGATTCGGACCATGCCCCAAGATCCGCAGGATGCCTCAGCGCTTGCTAAGAAAGCGGCCTCCTACCAAGTTGCCTTTCAACAATGTTACGATTTCCTGCTCCAAGAATTCCAGGAACACTTGGGTCAAGCATTATCCCAAACCCAAGCGCTGCGAATCCTGGGCACTGCAGGCCCTTACCGCACCCTCGATCAATGGAATCGCGCTTACCACTTCGAGAAGAACCAAACGTCTGCCATGATTTCGAGGGATCAATGCGCAGCCTTTGGGGATGCCGCAACCATGCGCCTCCAAGGCATATACCCACCTTTGCATCCCCTGCCCACCGATGCGGTGGTGCATGCCTCGGCCTTGATGCTGGCCCTAAGTGACGCCTGCGGTGGCATACCCATACAGACGACGGACCTCTCCATGCGAGAAGGGGCTCTACTGGCCTTGTTCCACCAAGATTAAGCCCTCAAAGCTTTGGTTGAACGAAAATCAACCGATCCGAGCAGCGGGTCACCGCGGTGTACAGCCAACGTAAATAACTGATGGGGTCTTGTACCGCATAAGGCCGTTCCAACAACAGATACACCCTGGACCAGGCGCCCCCTTGAGCCTTATGGACCGTCTGCGCATAGGGATACTTGACCCAT
>RFMW01000239.1 GCA_009927485.1 Sphingobacteriia bacterium | reverse complement strand
GATTCCTCCCCTTTGGTTCACCATGATTCACCCCAAAATCAAAGCCTTCCACGCCCAGAGGCAGTTTGCCTCCCCCTCCCCTTAATTTCGCCCATGGGCTTTATCAAAAACACGTACCGCCGGCTTTTGGGCGGACCCTCTTTTCGAAAATTCAACGAGCATCTGATCCAATGGGCCTACACAGGTTTGGGGGTAGGCAATTACGAGAACGATCGAATCAGCGGTGAGCTTCCCTTCGTTCAGCGATACCTGAATCCTAAACGCTATGCTTCGGGCATCGTTTTGGACGTGGGAGCCAATATCGGTCACTATGCCTCGGCATTGCATCAGGCCAACCCCTTGCTCGAAATTCTTGCCTTCGAGCCTCACCCCAGGACCTTTGAGGTCTTGAAAAAGAATACCTCATCCAATACCCAAATCCGCTGTTTTCCGTTTGGCTTTGGACTGGAGCAAGGAACGCATGCTTTGTTCGATCACGGTGGCGAGGAAGGTACCGAACACGCATCCTTGCATCAAGGCGCTTTGCTGCACGCGGGATACCGCCAGGAAGAAACACAGACTGTTCAGATAACACTCGACACGATCGACCATTTCCTTGCATCGCAAGGAATTGATACGGTATTGTTTTTGAAAATAGACACCGAGGGCCATGAATACGCCGTCCTCCAAGGAGCCAAACAGGCCCTGCAAGAGGGCAGAATTCAATGGATACAATTCGAGTTCAACGAAATGAACGTGGCGTCCCGGGTTTTCTTCAAGGACTTCTGGGATTTACTCCAAGAATATCGTCTGTTCCGTCTTGGTCCCCAAGGACTCATGCCTATACCTCGCTATTCCGTGGCAGACTGCGAGGTCTTTCGCTTTCAGAATTTTGTGGCGGCACACCGCACGGTGGTTATGCCCTAATTTGGGGGAACTCCCTTCTTAGCGAACGGGCAGAATGCGCAATTGAAAATAGAGCGTCGTATAGGGTTCCAATCCCACCTCCGGTAACGATTGTTTACCATACGCCTCCCATGATGGCAACACAATCCAAATCGAATCACCCGGCGAGCATGAAGAGAGCAAAGCGCCCAATCCTTCCGGCTTGATTTGATCTTGACCTTGAACGAAATAATAAGGCTCTTGGTCGGTAAAGGCTCGGATTACCTGGCCATTGAGCGATTGCATTCGGCCAACCAATCGGTATTTGACCCCATTTTGAAGCAGCCCGGTTTTGGTTTTCGATGATTTAGCGGCATTCGGTTTCCATCGAACGGCTCCTGAGGCGGTTCGGCATGAATCAGGGATGCCTTGTTGCCCCATGAAGGTGGTAATTTCTCCTTCTTCGTTCCTGATCCGGTGCACCCCAACCTCCAGTTTGAGTCGAGAACCCGGGGCAACCCAATCCGGCTTGGGAATTCCCAAATCAAATTTGAAAAGGGAATCGGCAATCGGATAGAAACATGCGCTGTCCCCCCTTCCCATCAGGGCCAGGCCCTCTTGGATACTCCCCTTGTATGCGGACTGGGTGAGTTGAACCCAGAAGGGCTGACCGCTCACGGATCCATCGTAGAGGCAGCTATCCCCAGCATAAAGACGCATTCTCAGGGCCATAAGGTCGCCGAATTCCGCCTTGACCGGAGCGGATTTTTGGACCCAATTATATTCCAACCCGCCTGCAGTCTTGAGCAGGGGAGGAGTCTTGTCCGAGGGGCCGGTCGTGCAACTATGGAGAGTCACCACAACCAACAGCAACACCAGAAAAATCCTGTACATGGTTCGTTTCAAAATTATCGTAAATGATCGGGGGCAAAGGACTCCATGGCGGCGAGAAAGCGGGCTTCGGTTTGTTCCAGGGTATCCCCACTCTGGCCGCCTGCAGCATTCAAATGACCTCCGCCCTCAAAATATTGAATGGCAAAGAGATTGGCAGGGACTTTGCCCTTGGATCGGAACGACATTTTGACCTGAACCCCGCGGTCAATAATCACGGATGCAAATCGCATTCCCTTGAGATTCAGTGCATAATTGACCAAACCTTCGGTATCCCCGGTGCGGACGCCAAAGTCTTGGAGGTCTTGTTGCGGGACCACGATGTAGGCCGTATGCCATTCAGGCAGGACTTTGAGGCGATTCAAAAAGCAATGGCCCAAGAAGCGCAGGATTTCCACCGGCGTTTGGTCAAAGATGGCCTCGTGGACTTGAAAATGTCGAACCCCCATTTCGAGAAGGTGGGCAGCCCATCGATGGGTATTGGGCGTGCACGATGGAAAACGGAAGGAGCCGGTATCGGTCACCAAGCCTGCGTACAAGCAGGTTCCGGCATCAAGGCTCACCGCATCCATCCATCCCAATTCCTTGCATAAATCCAGGATCAATTCGCAGGTGGAGGAGGCCTCCACCTTGTGATAGGAATACGTGGCAAAATCTTTGGGGTAGGGGTGATGATCCACCATCAAAATGGGTTTCCCTGATTGTTCGATCTTTTGGCCCAATTCGTTGTTACGCTTGAGGTCGTTAAAGTCAAGGCAGCAAACCAAATCTGCCTCTTGGAGCGTCTTCAATGCCATGTCCTGGCTTTGCTCATAATCGATCACGCTCGGCGTTCCCGGCATCCAATCCAGAAAGCCGGGGAAATCGTTGGGGACCACCACCGTCACCGCATGGCCCCGTGCTTGGAGAACATGGGCCCATCCCAGCGACGACCCCAAGGCATCCGCATCGGGTTTGTGATGGGTGGTGATCAAAATGCGTAGAGGTTGACTCAACGCGTTTAACAAGGAATGGAGGTTATTTGGCATAAATTTGAAGCTCAAAGATACCCTATGTCTTTTCTGGAAATTCGTTCGGTGAGCAAAAGCTACCGACAGCATCAAGCCCTCAAGGAAGTAAGCCTCGAAATTCAAAGAGGGCATATCATGGGCCTGCTGGGGCCTAACGGCGCGGGCAAAACAACGCTCATTCGCATGATTAACCGAATCCTAGCGCCGGATAGCGGGACCATTACCCTGGACGGGAC